>CAMAPP010000077.1 GCA_945860095.1 Rhizobium sp. Q54
GTCGGGATTTTCGGGCGGGTGCTTGGCGAGCACGGCGCGCGCCGCCTCGGGGCCCGAGGCGCGCTGCTCGAGCGCGGCCAGCGCCTCAATGCTGCGGAAGGACGGCCGGTGCAAGGCATCGACCGATTGCTGATAGCGCTCGCGCGCAAGATTTTGGCGACCCGCGAGGTCGTTCATCAATCCCGCGTGAAGGCGCTCGATGGAGCGCAGCGGCGGCGCCTCGCCGAACGTGCGAAGCTCGGCGATGCCTTCGTCGGCGCCGCGCTCGGAGTAGCGCAGCCAGGACGAAATGAGCGGCGCGACGAGTCCGGCCAGGCTGTCGCGCGACATGCGGTCGTATTCGCGCCGCGCCGTCGCCATGTCGTTGACGCGCGCCGCCTCGGCGACCAGAAGCAGCGAGGCGACGAAGGCGCCCGGCTCGCGCTCGCGCAGCTTGCGCGCAAAGGGCAGGGCGTCGGCCGCGCGTCCGGCGCTGATGAACAACAGCATGGCGCGGCGCTGCAATTCGACGTTGTCCGGGTCCGAACGCAGCGCCTCGGCCATGAAATCGGCGGCGGCGGACAGATCGTTCTGGTTCTCGGCATGGCGGCCGGCGAGGTAGCTGCCGGTCTGGGTTTCGCGAATCCCGCCTTGCACCGAGGCGATCTGCATGTGCGCTTCGGGCGCGCGCAGGCCGAGCGCGATCGAGGCGGCGATGCCCGCGCCGAGCACGGTGGCGATGATGGCAAGGCGCAGCGGCGATAGCGTCATCGAAATCCCGCGTTCGAGGGGCCTGGGGCGCGCGCGGCATCGCCCCGGAGCGGGCGAGTTTATCCGAACATGCCGGCATAGCACGAGCGAATAGGTACCGAATATATGAAGAGGGCCGGTTCGAAGAACCGGTCCTCGGAAACTTTGGGAAACAAGCTCGGTCCCTTGCCGCAGCGCAGGACCCGATTGTAGCTTAAATCGTCGTCAACCCTGTCCACCGAATGGGGAGTAGCTCAAATTGAGGTACTCCCCGGAAATCGGACAGTGACGTAAGCTACGGGTTGGGTGTCTGCTGGCCTTCAACGAGAGGAGATCAGCGATGACGACAAGGAAGCAGCATAAGCCCGAGTTCAAGGCGCGGGTTGCGCTGGAAGCCCTGAAGGGCGAGCAGACGGTTTCCGACGCACCGTTCAAGCTGCGGGCAAATCGGCTTCCAACGGCCTTTCCTTCCTGAATCGGCTGACGCCCAGGATGCTAAATCCGATCACGTTCCCCAGGGCGTCGACGCGTTCCATCACGGCGTCGTGCGCGGATTCCCTTTCGAAACCCGCAGCGTCGGAGAAACGCACTTCCAGGAAATCGGCCTCGGCGTCGAACCAAATCTTTATTTTGGCGGCCACAAGACTTCTCCGTCCTTGGGTCTGTCGGTCAGATAGGACGTCACGACGAACGCGTCGTCTTCCGCGTATTTGACCACGACGCACAGCCATTTGTCACCCATCCCGGTCCGCTCAAGGTAATCGTAAAACAACCGAGCCGCCGGGTCGGAACGCGACCGCCGCACCAATCGCGGTCGCCGCAATGCCAGTTTCAATTCGGCCGCCAAATCCCGCATTTCAGGATGTTCCAGGATGTGCGCCAGGCGTTCGTCGGTCAGCCGCACCGTCCGGCCGAAGCAATCGTCGAGACGCTCCATCCTTCGTCGCGCTCACATATTCGGATAATTCGGGCCGCCGCCGCCCTCGGGAACCACCCAGTGAATGTTCTGGGTCGGGTCCTTGATGTCGCAGGTTTTGCAGTGCACGCAGTTCTGCGCGTTGATTTGCAGGCGCGGATTTCGGCCGTCCGCCTCGCGCACGATCTCGTACACGCCCGCCGGACAATAGCGCTGCTCGGGCGCGTCGTAGCGCGCGAGATTGACCGCGATCGGCACGCTCGCGTCCTTGAGCGTCAGGTGCGCGGGCTGGTTTTCCTCGTGATTGGTGCCCGAGAGAAACACCGAGGACAGCTTGTCGAAACTGACTATGCCGTCGGGTTTGGGGTATTCGATGCGCGCGCAAGCGTCGGCCGGCTTCAAGCGCGCGTGGTCTTCGTGGTGGCGAAAGGTCCAGGGCGCGCGGCCGCGCAAAAGATAGGTATCGAGGCCCGAATAGAGCAGGCCCGCCCACAGCCCCCGGCGGAAGGCCGGACGGATATTGCGCACGCGGCGGAGTTCGTCCCACACCCAGGACGCTTTGAGCTTTTCGGGATAGGCATCGACCGTGCCGTTCTCGCCCTTGGCGAGGGCGTCGAACACGGCCTCGGCCGCGCACATGCCCGACTTCATCGCGTTATGGCTGCCCTTGATTTTGGGCACGTTGACGAATCCGGCGGCACACCCGACCAGAAGTCCCCCGGGGAAGGTGAGTTTGGGAATCGACTGGAAGCCGCCCTCGTTGATCGCGCGCGCGCCGTAGGCCACGCGCCGCCCGCCCTCGAAGACGGGGCGGATTTCCGGATGGGTCTTGAAGCGCTGGAATTCGTCGAAGGGCGAGAGGTGCGGATTTTCGTAATCGAGGCCGATGACGTAGCCGACCGATACCTGGTTGTTTTCGAGATGGTAAAGAAACGAGCCGCCATAGGTCCGCCGATCGACGGGCCAGCCGATGGTATGGACCACGCGCCCGGCATGGTGGCGCGCCGGGTCCACCTCCCACAATTCCTTGATACCGATGCCGAAGCTCTGCGGATCCACTCCATCGCGCAAGCCAAAGCGGTCGAACAATCCCTTGGTCAGCGAACCCCGGCAGCCCTCGGCGAACACCGTCCACTTCGCGCGCAACTCCATGCCCGGCTGGTAATTGGCCGCCGGCCGGCCGTCCTTGCCGATGCCCATATCGCCGGTCGCCACGCCCGCGACGCGGCCGTTCGAATCGTACAGCACCTCGGCCGCGGCGAAACCCGGATAGACCTCGACGCCCAACTCCTCGGCCTGCTTGCCAAGCCAGCGCACCAGCAGGCCGAGGCTGATGATGTAATTGCCGTGATTGTTCATCTGCGGCGGGGTCGGCAGGCGGTATGCCTTCGACTTGGTGAGGAACAGAAACCGGTCCTCGGTCGCGGGTGTCGCGAGCGGCGCGCCTTTTTCCCGCCAATCGGGAATGAGCTCGCCGAGCGCGCGCGGCTCGAATACCGCGCCCGAAAGGATGTGCGCGCCGATCTCGGAGCCCTTTTCGATCACGCACACGGAAAGCTCCGTGCCAGCTTGCCGGGCCAATTGACGAAGCTTGATCGCGGCCGATAGCCCGGCTGGCCCCGCGCCCACGATCACCACGTCGAATTCCATCGCCTCGCGTGCCATCGCTCTCTCGTTCGCCTCGGATGCCGTTTCGTGCGCGCGAGGGGCGTCCGGCCCCAAGCGCGATTGCGCAAGACCCCCCAAGCGCGCAATGCGCAAGACCATAGCCGCATATGGGCGCCGATCCCAAGCGGTGCTACGGTTCGTGGCCCTAAACACATCCCCGAACGCATCAAGGTCAGACATTGATCGAACGCGCGGAACTCGTCCGTTGGCTGAAATGGCAGATCGAGGCGGGCGCCGACGAGGCGATCGCCGAGGAGGCGATCGACCGCTTCGCCGCCACACGGCCAAAGGCAGAGGCCCCGTCATTCTCGAAGGCCGAAGCCGCGCCGATGCCCGCCGCGTCCGGGGCTGCGGCCAAGGCCGCGTATTTCGATCAGGGGCCGGTCGATCAGGGGCCGACCCCCGCCCCAGCCCTTCAAGCCCCCTCCATCCCGCCCGCATCGGCGCCGCCCGCAAGGCCCATGGCGCCGGCGCTCGCCTCGCGCGCGGCGACCGAAAACGACGCCCGCGAGCGCGCGGGTTTCGCCCAAAGCCTCGACGACTTGCGCGCCGCACTCGACGACTTCGACGGCTGCCCACTCAAGGCGACCGCGACCAAGCTCGTCTTCGGCGACGGCAACCCCAAGGCCCCGGTCATGTTCGTCGGCGAGGCGCCCGGGGAAGACGAGGACCGGCAAGGCGTGCCTTTCGTCGGCGTTTCGGGGCGTTTGCTCGACCGCATGGCCGGCTGGATCGGCCTCGACCGCACGACCTTCTATATCGCCAACTCCATCTATTGGCGGCCGCCGGGAAATCGCACCCCAACCCCCGCCGAAATCACCGCCTGCCAGCCGTTTTTGCGCCGCCAGATCGAACTGGTCGGTCCCAGGATTTTGGTCCTGGTCGGCGGCGCGGCCGCTTCGGCCCTGCTCGGCCGGGCGGAAGGCATCGGCAAGCTGCGCGGCAGGTGGCACGTTTATGATCCCGATGGCTTGGCAATCCCGGCGCTCGCGTTCTACCACCCGGCCTATTTGCTGCGCTCGCCGGGACAAAAACGCGAAGCCTGGCGCGATTTATTAACGCTCCAAGACCGCCTGCGCGAGCTCGGCCTCGCCCGGCCAAGTCCCGGAACTCATTAGTATTTTATCCACAGCCTGTGGAAAACCGCCAGGCGCGCGCGCTTGCCAGGGCGGCGACCAGAACTTATACGCGCCCCCATGTTCCATAGGCGGCCCCACCCAGGAAAAGCGTTAAGGAAGACTGCGCGGCTCGTGGCGGCGCTGTGTTCGGGGGCTCTTCTTTCGGCCGCCATCGGTCTCGCGGTCATCGTCCACGTAGCCCGGCCGGCGCAAGCGCAAATGGGCTCAACGGATATGGGAGACGACGACGCGGCGCGTCGTTTACATCTTGGGGTAATGGGGGCCGGCGCCCTCCACCCCGAGCAATCGGCCGCGCTCCCCGCGAACGCCTCGCCGCCGCTCGCCGATATCGGCGCCGACGAGGTGAAGCTGCTCGTTGTCTTCAACGCGGCCGATACCGCGCTCTACCGCGCAGCCTTCAGCCACCAGGCCACGGGCAATTGGGCCGCCGCCGAGAAAGCGATCGCCGGGCTGGGTGACAAACGTCTGGTCGGCCATCTTCTGGCCGAGCGCTATCTCGATCCCAAGTACAAACCGAAATACGAGGAATTGGTGACTTGGCTTCGCCGCCATGGTGACCATCCCGACGCCCAGGCGCTCTACCGCCTGGCGCTAAAGCGCAAATCCAAGGGAATAAAAGCCACGCCGCCGCGGCCGTCGGGCGGCATGGTCGAAATGGCGGCGCGCGGCGGCGAGGCCCTGACGGCGGACAAGAAGGCGGCGGATAAGAAGCCGGTCGAGCTCGACCGCGCACCGGAAGACGAAGACGGCCTGGCCGGAGACGAGGCGGGCGGCGAGGACAACGCCGCGCTATTGCTTGAATCGGATCGCGCCATCGAGGCCTTGGCGATCGCGGAGAGGGCGGTCGCGCGCAAGGACTTGGGCGAAGGCTCGGCGCATTTTTCGGCGGGGCTCGCCGCCTGGCGCCTGGGCCTTTACCAGCGCGCGGCCGATCACTTCGAATCGACCGCGACCTCGCTCGCCGTGTCGGCGCAGACGCGCGCGGCCGGAGCCTATTGGGCGGCGCGCGCGCACCTTGCGGGCGAACGGCCCGAGAAGATGGCGAGCTGGCAACGCGTCGCCGCGCGCTATCCCTATACATTCTACGGCCTCTTGGCCCAGCGCGCGCTCGGCATCAAGACCGGCTTCGACTGGTCGCGGCCGGTTCTGACCGAGGCGGGCGTGAAAAGCCTGGCGGCCGAGACGGGCGGGGCGCGCGCGTTCGCGCTGCTCGAAATCGGCGAACGCGTGCGCGCCGAGCGCGAATTCCGCCAGATAAAGCCCGACAGCGCGGAGTCCGCCCGCGCTCTTCTGGCGTTGGCGCTGCGCGCCGAGCTGCCAGCGCTCGCCATGGCGATGGGCCGGCACATCGAAAAACTCGAAGGCCAGCGCTACGACAGCGCCTATTATCCCATTCCCCATTTCCGGCCCGATTCGGGCTTCATCGTCGATCGGGCGCTGCTCTTTGCCGTCATGCGCCATGAATCGGGCTTCAACGCCACCGCGATCTCGCGCGCCGGCGCACGCGGCCTCATGCAGATCATGCCGCGCACCGCGAGCTATTTGACCCAGGACGGCGCGCTCGCCCGCAAGGCGCGCGACCGGCTTTACGATCCCGAGTTTAATCTCGGCCTCGGCCAGAAATATCTCGCCTATCTGCTCGATCTCGGCACGGTGCAGGGCGATCTGTCGAGCCTGCTCGCCGCCTACAATGCCGGCCCCGGCAATCTCGCCAAATGGCAGCGCAAGATCGCGCACGGCGACGACCCCTTGCTGTTCATCGAAGCCATTCCCGTGCGCGAGACCCGCAATTTCGTGCGCCACGTGCTGACGAGCTATTGGATTTACCGCGCCCGCCTCGGCCAGGACGCGCCGTCCCTCGATGCGATCGCCGCCGGGCGCTGGCCGCTCTATACCCCGCTCGACGAGAAAGTGGGGGTGCACAATGCCGGGAATTGACGAGACCCGGGAATTTGTCCCCGTCCGCATCGCGGTCCTGACCGTGTCGGACAGCCGCACGGAGGCGGACGACAAATCGGGCCAAACCCTCGTCGATCGCGCGACCGCCGCCGGCCACATCGTGGCCGCCCGCGCCATCGAGAAGGATGACCGGGCCGCGATCGAGGCGCGGCTCAAGACATGGATCGCCGATTCCGGCATCGACGTGGTAATCGCGACCGGCGGCACGGGCGTGACGGGTCGCGATGTCACGCCCGAGGCGTTCCGCGCGGTGTACGAAAAGGAAATCGAGGGCTTCGGCGAATTGTTCCGGCAATTGAGCTACGCCAAGATCGGCACTTCGACCCTGCAATCGCGCGCCACGGGCGGGGTTGCGGGCGGCACCTATCTATTCGCCCTGCCGGGCTCGCCCGGTGCGTGCCGCGACGGCTGGGACGACATCCTGCGCTGGCAGCTTGATGTGCGTTTCCGGCCGTGCAATCTCGCCGAGTTGATGCCGCGCCTGGAAGAACACCGGCGGGGGAAGGCGCTCTAGGCTCCCCCTGCGGTTCGGCCGCGCGCGCCGCGCGCGCGCCAAAGCGCGTGGTCCACGCCGTCGTCGATATCCGATAGCACGTCGATCAGCGCGATCCTTCTCCCCGAACCGAGTGCGGCGCGGCTATCGGCGAGCGCGTGGGGGCTCGACCAGCGCACGAAGCCAAGGCCGAGATGGCGGCGCGCACGCCCAAGACCGATCAGCCAATAGCCGCCATCGCGCGCCGGGCCGAACACCGCATCCGCGTGCCCTAGTGCCCGAAAGGCGCGCCAGACATGGTCAGCGCACAAATCGGGAATATCCGCGCCTACGAGCACGGCGGGGCCCGGAGGAGCCGCGCGCAAGGCGCGCGCCATGCGCGCGCCTAAATCGCCCGAGCCCTGCCCAAACACGCGCCGGCCCGCGGCGCGCGGCGCGCCTATGCGCCGCTCGGCGCAATCGGCCATACGCCGCTCGGCGCGATCGGGCGTCACGGCGAGAACCGTCGTCCAGCGTTTATCGCGCGCTAGGCGCGCCAGAAGCGTGTTCAAGGCCGCGCGCTGGAAGCGCCACGCGGCGATATCGCCGATCGCGGCGGCGAGCCGGCGCTTGCCCTGCCCGAGCGCGGGCGCGCGGACGAAGACGATCACGGTGCGCCTCACCTTCGGGCCATCCCGTAGAGGCGCGCGAGCGCGCGCGGCGGCACTCCGAGGAAATAGAGCGCGAGACAAAGCAGATTGCGCAGAGGCCGCAAAATCCAGCCATCGCGCCGGTAGCGCGCCGCCGAGGTGACCGCCGGCACGTCGAGCAGAATCAGATGCGCACGGCCGATGCGGCGCACAAGATCCACATCCTCCATCACCGGCACCGGCGCGTAGCCGCCGAGCGCCCGGTAGCGCGCGCGCGAAATCAGCAAGCCTTGATCGCCGTACGCCAGGCCGAAGACGCGGCAGCGCCAGGCGACGAGCGCCTCGATGCGCCGCGCTTGGGGTGTCGGATCGTCGAGCGCGAAGCGGAAAGCCGCCGCGTGCTCGGTGTTTTCCGGCGCGGCCATGAAGCGGCGCGCGGCCTCGGTCCAGCCCAGGCCCGGCCGCGTATCGGCGTGAAGAAAAAACAGCCAAGCGCCCCGCGCCGCATCGGCGCCCGCGGCCAATTGCGTGCCCCGGCCGCTTGGTCCGGCGATGACGCGCGCGCCGTGCCGGTGGGCGCAAAACACGGTGCCGTCGGCCGAGCCGCCATCGGCGACCACGACCTCGAGCGCGAGGCCTTCGGCGCGCGCGTGCGCCAATTCCTCGAGCAGCCGGTCGAGCGTTCCGGCTGCGTCGAGCGTGGGAATGACGACACTCAGGGCTATGTCCACGGGATTACCGCCGCTTCGAACATACCGATCTCCGGCCTCGCCGCGATGGACGAATGCGCCGGAATATGTCCGGCATCGGCCGGGCGATGATATGCTCCGCCCATGATGGACGCACGCGGTCGCGCCCTGTCCGACGGCTTGGCCGGGCGCGCGGCGCCCAAGGCGGCGGCGCTGGCCGCTGCCTTGGGCCGTGCCGATGGTTTCGCGGCGGCGACGCCCGAGGACATCGAGGCCCTGCCGGTGCGCGGCCTGCAGCATCGGCTGTACCGGGTGCGCGGGATTCGCCGCGAGGGCGCGGGCGTGCTGTTGCGCGTGCCGCGCCAAAGCCATTGGGGCATGCTGCCAGCCGACAATCTCAACTATCAGGCGGCAGCCTTTCGCCGCGCCCAGCTGACGGAGGCGGTGCCGCGATTGTTCGCGATCCTGGCGCCGAGCGCGGAATTACCCTGGGGCGCGCTCGCGGTCGAGGAAATCGTGGGCCATGCCCCGCGCCTGCCCGAGGAGGCGCCCGCCCTGTGCGACGCGCTGCTCGCGATCCACATGCTGGCGGTGCCGGTCGCGCGCGCGCCGCTCATCGACCAGACCGATCCGCTCGCGGCCACGCTCGCGACCATCGAAAGCCAAGCGCGCGCGCTCGATGGCGCCTTGCTGTCGGAAGGCGCGCGAAGGCAAATCGACGAGGAACTGGCCTGGGCGCGGGCTTACGGCGCCGAGCACGCGAGCCGCGCGCATGTGCGAACCCTGGTGATGACCGATACCCAGCCCGGCAATTTCGTCGTGGACGCGCGGGGCCGGGCGCGCTGCGTCGATCTCGAAAAGGCGGTGTACGGCTCGCCCGCGATCGATCTCGCGCACGCGACCATCTATCCCTCCGGCCGATGGGATCCGGCCGTCGCCTGGTCGCCTAAAGACGCGGACATCGCCGCGTTCTATCGCCGCTATCTCGCGCGCGTGCCCGAAACCCATGCCCGAGGCTTGCACCCCGTTCTTGCGCCGTTCCGGCGCCTCACCTGGTTGCGCACCATCACGATTTTCGCGCGCATGGCGGCGGCCGCCCGCAGGCGCGATTGGAGCGGCTTCGAGCTCGAACCGGCCTTCCGCGACCATGCCCTCGCCCATATCGCCGATTGCCACGACGAGGACCGGTTGCGCGAGATGCGCGGGGAATGGCTCGACCGCGGTGGCCTCGACGCCCTGCTTTAGGCCGCCCGGAGCCCTCCTGCCCACACAAAAGCCCTCTTGCCCACACAAAAGCCCTCTTGCCCACACAAAAGCCCTCTTGCCCATACAAAAGCCCGCCGCACCGCAAGCGCCGGACGGGCACGATGCCCGGCGGTTATGTTCTTGAAATGTTCTTATCATCTCCGTATTCTCCCCGATCATGGTCGATGTCCTTCCAGAGCCGCGCCGCAAGGCGCGCGGCGCCTTGTCGAACGCCTCGGGCCGGTTTGAGGCGCGGACGCGAATTCGGGTGGATGACGGCTGGAGCGCCGAGAACGCGGACGAGGACCTGCCCGCGTTCAAGACGACCGTCGCGACCGATGCCAGCCGCACGGTGATCGCGCGCAACGCCTCGCCCGATATTCCCTTCGACCAATCGATCAATCCCTATCGGGGGTGCGAACACGGCTGCATCTATTGTTACGCGCGGCCGACGCATGCTTTTCTCGGCCTCTCGCCTGGTCAGGACTTCGAAAGCCGGTTGTTCGCCAAGCCCGAGGCGGGGCGCTTGCTGGCGCGGGAGCTGAGCGCGCCTGGCTATGTCTGCAAAGTGATAGCACTCGGCACCAATACCGATCCCTATCAGCCGATCGAACGCAAACTCAAGATCACGCGCGCCATTCTCGAAACCCTCGCGGCCTTCTCCCACCCCGTCGGCATCGTCACCAAATCCGCGCTCGTCCGGCGCGACATCGACATCCTGGCGCCGATGGCGGCGCGCAAGCTCGCGCGCGTCTTCGTCTCGATCACGACGCTCGATCCGGCGCTCGCCCGCGCGATGGAGCCGCGCGCGGCGCACCCCAAGGCGCGGCTCGACACCCTGCGCGCGTTGGCGGACGCCGGGATACCCGCGGGCGTGATGGCGGCGCCCATGATCCCGGCGCTGAACGATGCCGAACTCGAAGCCATTCTTGAGGCGGCGCGCGCGGCGGGCGCGAGCTCGGCGGGCTATGTCGCCCTGCGCCTGCCGCACGAAATCAAGGATCTGTTCGCCGAATGGCTGCGGGCGAACCGCCCGGACCGCGCCGAACGCGTGCTCAACCTCGTGCGCGACATGCGCGGGGGCAAGCTCAACGATGCGCGCTTCTCAAGCCGCATGCGCGGAACCGGCCCCTACGCCGAATTGATCGCGCGGCGCTTTGCCTTGGCGACCAGGCGGCTCGGGCTCGACCGCGAGCGCTTCGACCTCGACACCGCGCAATTCGCCCCGCCGCCCATCGCCGCCGGCCATGGCGCGGGCGATCATGGCGCGGGCGATCAGTTGCGGCTGCTGTAGGCGCGAGTCTTATCGAATTTCAATCGCTGTTCCGCCAAGTCAGCCTGGCCGATGGACGGCCGTTATTCGATTCGGCTCCGTCGAGTGCCACGGCGCGAAATATTCCGACGTGACGACGCGGGTAAATTTCCTGATCAAGGGCATCGCGCCAAAAGCACTGCCTTGATGGACATCGGCGTATTTCCAGAAGCCGCGCAGAAGCGATCGGCCGCGCGGCGTTCACGATCGGCTTTCGCGTTTCGTGCCGCGCGCCGGGCGGTTACCCGGGCACGATGCGAGTCCGATGGGACCGCAAAACATCGAACCCGGCCGCCGCGTGCTAGACTCCGCGCGCGCAACCGGGATTGCAGCCATGCCCGATTTTCGTTTCGAGTCCGAAATCGCCGGCCCGGTCGCGGGGCTGGACGAGGCCGGGCGCGGGCCTTGGGCGGGGCCGGTGTTCGCCGCCGCCGTGATCCTCGATGCGCGACGGCTGCCCGCGTTCCTTCGCGACGGTCTCGACGATTCGAAGGCGCTCTCGGCCAAGGCGCGCGCGGCACTCGACCAAGCCTTGCGCCACGCGGCGCGCGGGGGCCTGGCGCGTCTTGCGCTCGGTGCGGCGTCGGCGACCGAGATCGATGCGCGCAATATCCTGCAGGCGACGTTCCTCGCCATGCGCCGCGCGCTTTTGGCGCTCGGCCCGCCGCCCGCCCTTGCCCTCATCGACGGCAACCGCGCGCCCACCCTGCCCTGTCCCGTCCGCACCATCATCGGCGGCGACGCCTTGTCGCTGTCGATCGCCGCCGCCTCGATTCTCGCCAAGGTCGCGCGCGACCGGCTGATGGCGCGTCTTGGCAGCCGCTATCCCGAATATGGCTGGGAGCGAAATGCAGGCTACGGCACGCCCAGCCACCGTGCGGCCCTGGCCGCGCACGGCCCGACCCCGCACCACCGCATGAGCTTCGCGCCCTTGGCCCCTTGGCGCGATCTGACGCCAAACCCCGAATCCCCGACCCACTAGGCCCGAAGACCGACCCCCACATCTTGGGGGTCGCCCAGGCCCTTTTCTAACCTATTGATTCATTGTCGAGATTCGACGCGACCCGCTTGACGCGCGGACTCCCGATGACTCATGGTCCGCGCCCATGATGAAAGCGCGCCCCCGTCCCGAGCCTTCCCGCGCACGCCAGAGCCAGGCATCCGAGGCCCTGCGGCCGAACATCATCGATTCGGGCATCACCGATTCGGGCATCACCGATTCGGGCATCGTCGATTCGCGCGCCATCGATTCGGGCATCACCGATTCGGGCATCGTCGATTCGGGCGTCATGGAGCCCGGGGTCATCGATTCGGTTCTGGTCGGCGATTGCATCGAACTCATGAACCGCCTTCCCGCCGGGTCGGTCGATCTCGTCTTCGCCGATCCGCCCTACAATCTCAATCTCAAGAGCGAGCTGCACCGCCCCGATAACAGCCGCGTGGACGGCGTTGACGACGACTGGGACAAGTTCGCCGATTTCGCCGCCTATGACCGTTTCAGCCGCGCCTGGCTCGCCGCCGCGCGCCGGGTGCTGAAGGCCGATGGCGCGCTCTGGGTCATCGGCAGCTATCACAACATCTTCCGCGTCGGCACGGCCTTGCAGGATCTGGGCTTCTGGGTGCTCAACGACGTCGTCTGGCGCAAATCGAACCCCATGCCCAATTTCCGCGGCCGGCGCTTCACCAACGCGCACGAAACCCTGATCTGGGCCGCGCGCGGCGCCGAGTCGCGCCATGTCTTCAACTACGAGGCGATGAAATCGCTCAACGACGATTTGCAGATGCGCAGCGACTGGCTGCTGCCCATCTGCACCGGCCACGAACGCCTGCGCGACGCGAAAGGACACAAAGTGCATCCGACGCAAAAACCCGAGTCCCTTCTCCATCGCATCATCCTAGCCTCGACCAAGGCGGACGCGATCGTGCTCGATCCCTTCTTCGGCACCGGCACCAGCGGCGCGGTCGCGAAAAAACTCGGCCGGCATTACATCGGCCTGGAGCGCGATCCGGTTTACGCCGAGGCCGCGCGTGCGCGCCTCGCGGCCACCCCCGCGCTCGCCGACGCGCGCCTTGCCCAAGCCCCCGCAAAGCGCGACGCGCCGCGCGTGCCCTTCGGCTGGCTGGTCGAACGCGGCTATCTCTCGGCGGGCGACGTGCTGTGGAGCAACGACCGGCGCCACGCCGCGCGCGTGCGCGCCGACGGCACCCTCGTCGCCGAAAGTCCGATGGGCGTGCATTCGGGTTCGATCCACCGCGTGGGCGCGGCCGTGCAAGGCGCGCCGGCGTGCAATGGCTGGACGTTCTGGAATCTCATGGTCGAGGGCCGGCCCGTGTCCCTCGACGTCTATCGCGCGCGCCTGCGCGCCGAGCTCAACTAGACGCGACGGACATGAGCCCGAGGCCGCTGCGCTTGCCATACAGGGCAAGGCTCAGGATCAACCCCGCGGCGGCCGCGTACAGGCCGATCTCGACCCCCGCCCATTCGGCGACATGGCCCCACAGCCACGCCCCGAGCGCGAAGCCCGCGAACAGCGCAAGATAATAGATCGACACCGCCCGCCCCACGAAGGCGCGCGCCGCGCCGAGCTGCACGACCGCGCTGAAGGTGGACATCGCCAGCATCCAGCCGAACCCCGCGACGGCCAGAACCGGCAGGGTCAGCCACAGCGAAGGCGCGCGCGCGAGCACGATAAAGCCGGGGGCAAAGCACAGGATGGCCAGCCCGAACATCCGCCTGAGCTCCCACCGCCGGCGCAAGCCATCGATGGCGCCCGCGCCCGCGAGCGCGCCGACGCCGAGAGCGCCGAGCAGCGCCCCGTAAAGCTCCGGCCCGCCGCCCATCAGATGCTTGGCCACGACCGCCATCAGCGACCACAGGGACGATGCGAACAGCGTGAAGACGAAACAGCGTAGAATCGCCGCGCGGATGACCGGCACCGCGCCGACGTGGCGAAAGCCGTCGGCGATCTGGGCCAGGAGATTGCCGCCGCCCGATTCGACGCGGTCCGACGCGGCGCGGCGCCGCCAGCGGAAAATCACGACGATGACCGGCAGGTTGAGCAGCGCGTTCAGCGCGAACGCGGCCTTGACCCCGAAAGCGGCGATGACGAGGCCGCCGAGGCCCGGGCCGACCGCGCGCGCCACGTTCCAGCCGATGCTCGAGAGCACGAGCGCGCGCGCGATGTCGGCGCGCGGCAGCAGGCGATTGACCGTCGTCTGATAGGCCGGATAGCGCAGCGCCGAGCCCGACTCGAGCGCAAAGGTGAGCGCGAGCACGAGCCACGGCGTCATGGCGCCGTATTGCTCCAGTACCGCGAAGGCGCCCGCCATCGACAGTACGATCGCTTGCGCGACAAGCAGCATCAATCGCTGATCGAAGCGATCGGCCAGCGCGCCCGCGACCATGGTGAACAGAAGCGGCGGAAGCGAACTTGCCGCCTGCACCCAAGCGACGAAATCGATGCTCGGCGCGATCGAGGCCATGAGCCAGGCCGACGCCACCGATTGCATCCATGTACCAAAATAGCACAGCAGGCTCGTGAGCCAGAGCGCGCGATAGACCGGTTGGCGCAAGGGCGAAAGAAAATCGGGCAGTTTCATCGCCGCCGTCCGTCCGCGCGCGGCCCGCGCGCGTGAGCGACGAGTTTTTTCGTCATGGTCGGCAAGGCTTGCTCCGCCAAGCGCGCGAGGGGCCACCAAAAACAACCCTCGGGCGCCGCCGCGCGCGCGGCCACGCGCGCGGCCAAGACGCGGAACGCGATTTCGAGATGGCTGAAGACATGCTCGACCGTGCCGGGCAGGGCGCGCCAGCGCGCCCGGAGCGGTGCCGCGCGGCGCGCGTCGGCCTCGCGCCACGCGCCGGCGCGCCAAGCGGTCGAAGGCAGTTCGATCATGGAGCCCAAGAGGCCCCCATCCTCGCGCCGGCGCAAGAGCACCGCGCCATCGGCGCGCATGGCCCAAAACGCGACGGCGCGCCTTCGCGCCCTTGCCTTCCGCGGCGCGCGGCGCGGCAATTCCTCCGCCCGGCCGATGGCGCGCGCGGCGCAAACGGCGGTCCACGGACAAATCTCGCAGGACGGCGCGCGCGGCGTGCACACAGTCGCGCCCAAATCCATCGCGGCTTGCGCGAAATCACCCGCCCGGCGCGCGGGCACCAGCGAGGCGGCGAGCGCGCGAATCCGGGCCTTCGCCCGGGGCATGGGGGTATCGATGCAAAACAGGCGCGCGATCACGCGCTCGACATTGGCATCGACCGCCGCCGTCCGGCGCTCGAAGGCGATCGCCGCCACGGCCGCCGCGGTGTACGCCCCCACGCCCGGCAGTGCCCGCAAGCCGTCCTCGGTATCGGGAAAAACCCCGCCCAAATCGCCCGCGACGACGCGCGCCGCGCGGTGGAGATTGCGCGCGCGCGCGTAATAACCGAGGCCCTGCCAGGCGACGAGAACCTCGTCGAGCGTCGCTTGGGCGAGCGCGCGCACATCGGGCCAGCGCGCGAGAAAGCGCGCGTAATACGGCGCCACGGCGGCGACCGTGGTTTGCTGCAACATGATTTCCGACAGCCAAACGGCATAGGGATCGGCGCGTTCGCCTGCTTGCGCGCGCCACGGCAGGCGGCGGCGATGGCGGTCGTACCATTCCAGGAGATGCCGTGCGTGGTCAAAGGCGGGAAGGTGCGGCGAATCCTCGAGGCGTTTGGCGACGGCCGTGGCGGCGCGCTCGGGACGGAGCCGCGGGGTTGATCGCTTCGTGCGCATGCCGGTCATGTTGGCCGCCCCGGATCGGTCTAAATCGGTCTAATATGAAGCGGCGTACCGGGGACGGGCGCCACCAGGACGGAACGCTCGCATGCGGGCGGCAAGGAACAAATAGCGGATGCGAATGCCATGTCGGTAAAACTTACGAGAGGTAAGGGGCTGCGTGCGCTCGGCACGGCCCTGCCCGCCGCCGCGCGCGCCGCGCTCAAGAAAGGCGGCCTGGCTTCCGCCCAGCTCGTCACCGATTGGGCGGCCATAGTCGGGCCCGAGATGGCCAGACACTCCGAGCCCCGGCGCTTGAGCTTCGCGCCGGGCGAGAGGCGCAACGGCACGTTGACCATCGCGGTCGGGGGCGGTCTCGCGCTCGAACTCCAGCATATGGAACCCCTTGTGCTCGAACGGGTGAACGCGCATTTCGGCTACCGCGCGATCGAACGGCTGCGTTTCATCCAAGACCCGCCGTCCCCGCACGCCGGCGCGCAGCCAACGCCCCGTCGCGGCCAGGCCGGCACCAAGCCCGCCCCCGGCGCCGCCGACGCCGTCGGCGACGACGCATTGCGCGCCGCCCTCCAATCGCTCGCCGCCGCCATGACCGAGCGCGCCGAAAAATCGCGCTGAAGCCCTCATTTCCGCCGCCATGCGCCGTTCTTGTGGAGTCGCGGAGCGAATTCTATACTGCTACATCTAGCGAAGAGAGCCATGAGTTATCCACAACTGGTAGTATATTTTGTCCTGGCGATCGCCGCCGTCGCGCCGGCGCGCGCAGCGCCCGTGACGGTC
>CAMAPP010000078.1 GCA_945860095.1 Rhizobium sp. Q54
GGGCACCCTTACGTGAAAAGCGGCATCGACATCGCGTGCTGGGACATCCTCGGCCAGGTCGCGCGCGAACCCGTGTGCACGCTGCTCGGCGGCCGGTACGGCGAGCACATCGATCTCTATCGCGCGATTTCGCAGGAGGAACCCGAGAAGATGGCTGCGCGCATCCGCCAATACCGGGGCGAGGGCTACAAGCGCTTCCAGCTCAAGGTCGGCGGCGATCCCGACACCGATATTGCGCGCATTCGCGCGACGCGCGCGGCGATCGGGCCCGACGACGTGCTCGACGCGGACGCCAATACCGGCTGGCTCATGCATCAGGCGGCGCGCGTCGTGCGGGCGGTCGATGATCTCGACGTCTATATCGAGCAACCTTGCCTGTCCTACGAGGAATGCCTGGCGATTCGCAAGCGCACGAGCCTGCCCTTCGTGCTCGACGAGTCGATCGATTCGATCGACATGCTGCTGCGCGCGCATCAGGATCTGGCGGTCGACGTGGTCAATCTCAAGATATCCAAGCTCGGCGGCCTGACCAAGACCAAGCAGGCGCGCGATCTGTGCGCCCATTTGGGCATTGCCATGATCATCGAGGACAGCTGGGGCGGGGACGTGACCACCGCGGCCATCGCCCATCTTGCGCACTCGACGCCGGTGGAGCTCCGTTTCGCCTCGACCGACTTCAACAGCTACGTGACCGTATCCACGGCGGACGGAGCGCCCAAGCGCGTCGATGGCAAGATGAAGGCTTCGACCGCGCCGGGCCTGGGGGTGAAGCCGCGCATGGCCGTTTTGGGTTCCGCTCTCGTCGATATCCACTGAGCGCGGAGGCGGGCCGAGGGGACGATGAAGGGGCGATACGACGCGGTCGTGATCGGCGCGGGGCATAACGGCCTCGTCGCCGCCGGCTATCTCGCCAAGAACGGCCTCTCGGTTCTGGTGGCCGAGCGCCGCGAGGTGGTGGGCGGCGCGGTATGGACGCATGAGATCGTTCCGGGGTTCCGCGTTTCGGCGGGCGCGCAAGTGCTCGGCATGCTGCGCGCGCGCATCATCGAGGATCTGGAGCTTCGCCGGCACGGCCTGGCCTACACCTTGCGCGATCCGGACGTCTTCACGCCCTATGCCGACGGCTCGCACATCTTCTGGTATCCCGATTCGCGCCGCACGGCCGAAAGCATCGCGCGCCTGGCGCCCGAGGATGGCGCCGCCTATCCCGCGTTCGGCGCCATGCTCGAGCGCGGCGCGGCGAAGCTCGAACCCTTCCTCATGCGTCCCCGGCCGAGCATGGCCGAATTCGCCGACGCCTTCGCCGACGAGCCGGAACTGCTCAACACCATGTTGTTCGCGAGCGTGCGCGACGTGGTCGATCGGTACTTCCGCTCCGACAAGGTGACGGGGCCGCTGTGCTATTTCGCGCTGTCGGGCACGGGGGCGGGACCGAGCACGCCCGGTACCGCGTTTCTCAAATTCTTCGTGACCGCGACCGATTTGGGCGGCGCGCGCGGCAATTGGGCGCTCGTGCATGGCGGCATGGGGGCGATCACCCAGGCGCTCGCCGCGTCGGTTCGTGCGCTTGGCGGCGAGATCGAAACCGGGGTGGAGGTCGCGGGCATCGCCATGCGCGCGGGCCGCGCCGCGGGCGTCGTTCTGGCGGACGGGCGCGAAATCGCGGCCGATATCGTGCTGTCGAATGCCGACGCCAAGCGGACGTTCTGCGAGCTTGCGCCGGTCGATGCGGTTGCGCCCGAGATTCGGTCGGCCCTCGCCGCGCGTCGGGTCGAGGGCACGGGGTTCAAGATCAATTTTGCCGTCGGCGAGCTGCCCGATTTCCACGCGCTGCCCGGCAAGATCGCGGGGCCGCAGCACCGCGCCGGCATCATCCTCGCGCCGCCGCCGGATATGATCGAGCGCGGCTGGGACGAGGCCAAGGTAGGCCGCCCGACCGCGCGCCCGTTCACCCATTTCATTATCCAGTCGGCGACCGATCCGACATTGGCACCCGAGGGTAAGCACACGATCTCGATGTGGGGGCACCATTTTCCCTATCGCCTGGCCGCCGGTCTCGATTTCGCGACCGAGCGCGCGCGGCTCGCGGAGCGCATGATCGATTTGGTCGGCGAATTCGCACCCAATTTCCGCGCCTCGATCATCGCCCACGAAATCTACACGCCGCGCGATATCGAAACCGCCTATGGCCTGGCGGGCGGCCAGATTTACCAAGGCGACATGCTCCCGGGCGGCATCTTGTGGGACCGGCCCCTGCCGGGCGCTTCGGGCCTCGGCGACGTGGTCCGGGGCCTCTATCTGTGCGGCGCGGCGGCCCATCCGGGCGGCCTGGTTTCGGGCATGCCGGGGCACAATGCCGCGCGCGCCGTGCTGGCCGACATGGCGGCCGGCCAATTCAAGCAACGCTGAGCGCGGCGATTGCCCGACCCCGCCAAACGGGCTAATGAAGCCCCGCCGGTCTTCGTCCTTCCTCGCACGTGGTGTTCATGACGTCCTCGCTCGAATCCGCCCTCCTGCCCGCGGGGCTGCGCGATGTGCTGCCGCCGGAGGCGGCGCACGAGGCGGCCATCGTCGAGGCTTTGATCGCGCGATTTGCCGCCCATGGCTACGAGCGCGTGCGGCCGCCGCTCGTCGAGTTCGAGGAATCGCTGCTCGGCGGCGCGGGCGCGGCGACCGCGGGCCAGACCTTCCGGCTCATGGACCCCGTGTCCCAGCGCATGATGGGCGTGCGGGCGGATATCACGGTGCAAATCGCGCGCATCGCCGCCTCGCGCCTTCTCAAGGCGGCGCGGCCCTTGCGCCTGTCCTATGCCGGGGCGGTTTTGCGCGTGCGCGGCACGCCGATCATGCCCGAGCGCGAACTGCGCCAAGTGGGCGTCGAGTTTGTCGGCTCCGCCGCACCCGGCGCGGATGCCGAGGTCGTGGCGCTTGCCGCCGATTCGCTCGGCGCGGTCGGCGTCACGAAGCTCTCGATCGATCTCAACCTGCCGCGCCTGGTTCCCTTGCTCGTCGAGCAATTGGGCATTCGCGACGCGGCCACGTTGCGCGATGCGCTCGACCACAAGGACGCGGCGCGCGTGGCCGAGGCGGCGGGCGTCCACCGCACCCTGTTCGGCGCCTTGCTTGCTGCGGCCGGGCCCGCGCCCGAGGCCATGCGGGCCTTGTCCGCGCTCGCGCTCGGCGGCCGGGCGGCGCAAGAGATTTCGCGTCTGGAAGCGGTCGTCGGCCTGATCGCCGAGGCGGCGCCCGAGCTATCGCTCACGATCGATCCCGTGGAGCATCGCGGATTCGAATACCACACCGGCGTCGGCTTCTCGATTTTCGTCGCGGGCGTGCGCGGCGAACTCGGACGCGGCGGCCGCTATATCGCCGGCGCGGGCGAGCCGGCGACCGGTTTCACCTTTGCGATGGCAACCGTGCTGCGCGCCTTGCCGCCCCCCCTCGCGGCTCGGCGGGTTTATCTGCCGATGGGCGTTCCGGCCGCCGAGGCGCGCCGGCTGCGCGCCGAGGGTTGGGCGGCGCTCGCCGCCATCGAACCTGCGTCCGACATCGCCGCCGAGGCGCGGCGTCTGGGATGCAGCCATGTTTACCGCGCCGGCCGCCCGGCGGCCTTGGATTGAATTGGCCTAACGGTGGCGTGGATTGAATTGGCCTAACGGTGGCGTGGATTGAATTGGCCTAACGGCCAAGGGCTTGAAGGAGTACGGGCGTGGCGAATGTCGCGGTGGTCGGCGCCCAGTGGGGCGATGAGGGCAAGGGTAAGATCGTCGATTGGTTGTCCGAGCGCGCCGATGTCGTCGTGCGCTTTCAGGGCGGCCACAATGCCGGCCACACCCTGGTCATCGACGGGAAAACATACAAATTATCGCTCCTGCCATCGGGCGTCGCGCGCGCGGGCAAGCTCTCGATCATCGGCAATGGCGTGGTGGTCGATCCCTGGGCGCTGCTCAAGGAGATCGAAACCGTAAAGGCCCAGGGCATCGAGATCACGAACACGAATCTTTGCCTGGCCGACAATGCCGCGCTGATCCTGCCCTTGCACGGCGAACTCGACCGCTTGCGCGAGCGGATGCGGGGCGAGGGCAAGATCGGCACCACCGGGCGCGGCATCGGCCCGGCCTACGAGGACAAGGTCGCGCGCCGCGCGATTCGCGTGGCGGATCTGGCCGATCCAGATGCCTTGCCCGCGCTCATCGCCGAGCTCTTGGTGCATCACAACGCGCTCCGGCGCGGCTTGGGCGCGACCGAGGTCGAGGCGCGAGCGCTCGAAGCGGCCTTGCGCGAGATAGCGCCGCGCATCCTGCCCTTTGCGACCAATGTCTGGGCGCGCCTCGACGACGCGCGCCGGCGCGGCCGGCGCATCCTGTTCGAGGGCGCCCAGGGCGCCATGCTCGACAACGATCACGGCACGTATCCTTACGTCACTTCGTCGAACACGGTCGCCGCGCAGGCGGCGGTCGGCTCGGGCATGGGGCCGGGGGCCATCGGCTTCGTCCTCGGAATCACCAAGGCCTATACGACGCGCGTCGGCGGCGGGCCGTTTCCGACCGAGCTCGACGACGAGATCGGTCGGAGCTTGGGCGAGAAGGGCAAGGAGTTCGGCACCGTGACCGGGCGGCCCCGGCGCTGCGGCTGGTTCGACGCGGTACTCGTGCGCCAGGCCATCCGCGTGAACGGCATCGATGGCATCGCGTTGACCAAGCTCGACGTGCTCGACGGCTTCGCCGAGATCAAGGTCTGCGCGGGCTATGCGCTCGGAGGCGAGACGGTCGATCACCTGCCGGCCGGACGCGCGGCACAGGCGGCGGTCACGCCGATTTACGAAACCTTCCCCGGCTGGACCGAAAGCACCAAGGGCGCGCGCAGTTGGGCGGAATTGCCCGCGACCGCCATCAAGTACATCCGCCGCATCGAGGAATTGATCGGCGCGCCGGTGACTTTGTTGTCGACAAGCCCCGAGCGCGCCGACACGATCATGGTGGCCGATCCGTTCGCGGACTAGGCGGGTTTCCGTGGGGCTGTCGACGGCAAGATAACCGGAGAGGAGGTGGGCATGGCGATTCCCCGAATCTCGCTCGACGGCGCCTTGAGCGGAATCATGAGCGCGCACGATCTCGCGGCAATCAATCGCCCGACCGCCGAGGCGCGGTGTCTGCCCAATGCCCTCTACACCCGGCCCGAGGCGCTCGAACTCGAACGTCAGCGTATTTTCTTCACCGGCTGGCATTGCGTGGCCGTGGGCGCCCAGGTGCCCGAACCGGGCGATGTGCTGCCCGCGACGGTCGCGGGCGCGCCCGTCATCGTCGCGCGCGGCCGCGACCGGAAGCTGCGCGCGTTCCACAATGTCTGCCGCCATCGCGGCATGCAGCTCGTCGCCGCGCCGAAAAACCGCCTGCGCGTTTTTGTCTGTCCCTATCACGGCTGGTCTTACGGCCTCGACGGACAATTGCGCGAAACGCCCCATTTCGAGGGTCATAACCTTCACGAGCCTTGCGCCTTCAAGAAATCGGACATGTGGCTGCGCGAGATCCGTCTCGAATGCTGGAACGATCTCGTATTCGTCAATCTTTCCGGCGACGCGCCGCCGCTTGGCCGCCAGTTCGCGGCCTTGGACGTGCGCTGGAAGAATTACGATTTCGGCGCGCTGCGTCACGTCGCGTCCATGAATTTCGAGGTGAAGGCCAATTGGAAGCTCGCGATCGAGAATTTTCTCGAAAGCTATCATTTGCCCTTCACCCATCCGCGCCTTAACGCCAATTCCCGCATGGAATTGCACGCCTGCAAGGTCGAACGCGATTATTTCGGCCAATTGTCCGACGATTATCGCGGCGCGGACGCGGGCCACGGCGCACTGCCGCGTTTTCCGAGGCTACCGGAAAACCTGTTGCTACGCGCGGAATACCCGACCTTCATGCCCAATCTGATGCTGGGTTTGCATCCCGATTATTTTTTCGTCTTCACGGTCGAGCCCGACGGCCCCGAGCGCACGCGCGAGACGTTCCATTTCTATTTCGTGGGCGAGGGCGCGACCGCGCCCGATCATGCCGAGGCCCGCGACAAGGCCATCGCGCTTTGGGTGGACACCAATCGCGAGGACATTTTCGTCGTCGAGGGCATGCACAAGGGCCGCCATTCGCCGGGTTATCGCGACGCGCGCTTCTCGCCCCATCACGAAACGACGACCCACGCTTTCCAGCGCCGCGTGGCCAATCTTCTGGCGGGCGGCACGGGCACGCCGGTAAAATCGCCGCGCGCGACCGAGCGGGCATCCCCGGGCGCGGCAAGGACGCGGGCGCGCGCCAAGGGGTGATCGCGTGTCTTTCTTGGCGCCAGGACGGCGGACGCTATATATTATCGGATATAACGGGGCGGATAAGGCGAAGGCACGCCGCCGCTTCGGCGTTTTCGCGGCGCGGCGTCATCCGGTTGGACGGATTCCATGTTGACCGACATCGAACGCGAAGCGCTGACGCTCAGCCTCAAGATCGCGGCATTGAGCGTCGCGGGTAGCCTGCCCTTCGGCGTGGCGGTTGCGCTGGTGCTCGCGCGCTTGCGCTTTCCGGGCAAGGCCCTGCTCGATGTGCTCGTGCATCTGCCCCTCGTGCTGCCGCCCGTCGTCACGGGTTACGGGCTCTTGCTGCTTCTGGGGCAAAACGGACCGCTCGGCGCCTGGCTCGAACGCAGCCTCGGCATCGTGCTGGCATTTCGCTGGACGGGGGCGGCCCTGGCCTCGGCGATCATGGGCTTTCCGCTCATGGTGCGCGCGATTCGTCTGTCCATCGAGGCGATCGACCGGCGCCTGGAGGAAGCCGCCGGCACATTGGGCGCCAACCGGCCTTGGGTATTCGTCACGGTGACCTTGCCGCTCATGGCGCCGGGCTTGATCGCGGGCGGCATTCTGTCCTTCGCCAAGAGCTTGGGCGAGTTCGGTGCCACGATCACCTTCGTCTCAAACATTCCGGGCGAAACCCGGACGCTGGCCAACGCGATCTTCGCCTTCACCCAGGTGCCGGGCGGCGAGGCGCAGACCCTGCGCCTCTGTGCGTTATCGGTCGCGCTTTCCGTCGCGGCCTTGCTGGCATCCGAGGGGCTCGCGCGTCTCGCCCGATCGAGAATCGATCCCCATGGCGCTTGAAGTCCGCGTCGCCTCGCGGCTTGGCGATTTCGCGCTCGATGCGGAATTTTCCTGCGAGAACGGCGTCGCGGCGCTGTTCGGGCCTTCGGGTTCGGGAAAATCGACCCTCGTCGATCTGATCGCCGGCTTGCGCCGCGCCGATCACGGCCGCATCGCGCTCGGCGGCCGGGTGCTGTTCGATTCGGCATCGGGCGTCTTCGTTCCGGCGCACCGCAGGCGGCTCGGCTATGTTTTCCAGGAGGCGCGCCTGTTTCCCCATATGACGGTGCGCAACAACCTGAGCTATGGCCGGCGCTGGGCGCCGCGCGGCGCGGCGGTGCCCGATTTCGGTGCGGTCGTGGCGTTGCTCGATCTCGCGCCTTTGCTCGATCGGCGCCCGGCCACGCTGTCGGGCGGGGAGCGCCAGCGCGTCGCCATCGGCCGCGCTTTGCTAGCGGGACCCGAAGCCTTGCTGATGGACGAGCCATTGGCCTCGCTCGATGCCGGAATCAAGGCGCAAATCCTGCCTTTTCTCGAGCGCCTGCGGGACGAGGTGCGGCTGCCCATCGTTTATGTCAGCCATCAGTTCGACGAGGTCGTGCGCCTCGCCGACAGCTTGGTATTGATGGCCGGCGGCCGGGTGGCGGCGCATGGCAAGGTGGGCGAGATTTTGGCGCGCCCCGATTTGCGGGCGCATTTCGCCCATCAAGACGCGGGGCGTCTCGTCACCTGCCGTATCGAGCAGCACAGCGCGGAATATCACCTGACGACCCTCGCCTTCGCCGACGCGCGCCTCGTGGTGCCGCTTCTGGCCGAGCCCGTCGGCGCCGCCATCCGCGTCCAGGTTCGCCCGCGCGACGTTTCGGTGGCGCTGTCCAAGCCCGAGGGGCTGAGCGTGCAGAACGTCTGGCGCGGCACCATCGAAGACATATGGCCGGCGGGGGCGGAGGCGGTGGAGCTGGCCATTCGCGTCGGCGACACGGCGATCGCGGCGCGCGTCACGCGCAAGGCGGTGGCGGATTTGGGCTTGAAGCCGGGCCTTTCGGTCTATGCGCTGGTCAAGACGGTCGCGATCGATCGCCGCTTCATCGCCGGCGCCGTGCACGCCGAACCGGGGCGGGGCTAGGCCTTCCGGGCGCGCGCCGCGGACGCGACCGCCCGCAACTCGCGCACTCCGGCCTTCGCGGCCGCGCGCTCGAGACCGCGATACCGGGCGACGAGACGCGCGCCCGCCGGCGTGAGGACGGCGCCGCCGCCGCGCTTGCCGCCCGCCGCGCCCACGACCACCGGCGATTTAAACGCGCCGTTCAAGCTCTCGATCAACAGCCAAGCGCGGCGATAGGACATCTTCATCGCCCGCGCGGCGGCCGAAATCGAACCGAGATCGCGCACGTTCTCGAGCAGGCGTATTTTCCCGGGGCCGATCGAATCGGCGCCGTCGATGTCGAGGCGGAGAAAAACGCGAATCGCGCGGGCGCCAGTGGCCATGGCCCGAGCGTATCACCGGCCATGGCCTTAACGCATCGCCAGCCATGGCCCGAGCGCGTCACTGACCGTGGGGCCTTAACGCATCGCCGATCGGTTCGCTCCACTCGCCCGAATCAGACGCCCATGCGTTGTTCGGTCGCGAGCTTACGCATCGTCTTTTGCAATTTCTCGAACGCCCGCACCTCGATCTGGCGCACGCGCTCGCGGCTAATCCCGAACTCGGCCGAGAGATCCTCGAGCGTAATGGCCTCTTCCTCGAGGCGGCGCGCCTGGAGAATGCGGCGTTCGCGCGCGTTCAGGGTGCCCATGGCTTTTGCGAGAATCTTGTGGCGCTCGCTCATTTCCTGGCGTTCGCCCAGCAGGGTTTCCTGGTTCGGCGAATCGTCGACCAGCCAATCCTGCCACTCGCCCTCGCCGTCGATGCGCAAGGGCGCGTTCAACGAGTGATCGGGCGCCGACAGGCGCCGGTTCATCGACACGACTTCGCCCTCCGACACGTTCAAATCGGTGGCGATTTTCTTCACGTTTTCGGGCGACATATCGCCTTCCTCGATGGCCTTGAGCTGGGACTTGATGCGCCGCAGGTTGAAAAACAGCTTCTTCTGCGCCGCCGTCGTGCCCATTTTGACCAGCGACCAGGAATGCAGGATGTATTCCTGGATCGACGCGCGCACCCACCACATCGCATAGGTCGCCAAGCGAAAGCCGCGATCGGGATCGAAGCGCTTCACCGCCTGCATCAGGCCGACATTGCCCTCGGAAATGATCTCGGCGATCGGCAAGCCATAGCCGCGATAGCCCATGGCGATCTTCGCCACGAGGCGCAGATGGCTCGTCACCATGCGGTGCGCCGCCTCGACATCGCCGTGTTCGCGCCAGCTTTTCGCCAGCATGAATTCTTCCTCGGGTTCCAGAAGCGGGAACTTCCGAATCTCCGACAGATAGCGCGACAGATGGCCGTCGGCATTGAGTGCCGGGATGGCAAATGCGGCCATGGGCCTGGTTCCTCCTAGATCTCTCGACTTCGAGGCCGAACGGGTGGCCTCCACCACCGATCGGCCGCCCAATAAGACGCAAGACTCGTGACAATCCCTGGTGCGGTTACATTATATCGATTCCAGAAACGTGATTAATTGATTTATATCATATGGTAACTCGCTCGAAAACGACAAGTCCTTGCCGGTTACCGGATGAACGAACCCCAGGGTTTGGGCATGGAGCGCTTGGCGGCCGAGCGCGGCGGCGGCCTGTGCCGCGCCCTTGGGCAGGGCTTTGCGCTTGCCGGCCGGCGCGCCGTACAGCGGATCGCCGATCACCGGATGGCCCTTGGCGGCAAGATGCACGCGGATTTGGTGCGTCCGTCCCGTCGCCAATTGGCACGTCACCAGGCTGGCGGCACCTCCTGCCAAGCTCCGCTCGACGCGGTAGCGGGTGAGGGCGGCCTTGCCGCCACGCGCGACGACCGCCATTTTTTTCCGGTTGCGCGGGTTGCGGCCGATGGCGCCGGAGATCTCGCCCGCGCGCGGCGCCGGCACGCCCCACACGGCCGTGACATAACGCCGCGCCGCGCGTCGCGCCGCGAATTGCGCCTGCAATCCCGCGTAGGAGGCGTCGGTTTTTGCCGCGACCATGACGCCCGAGGTGTCCTTGTCCAGGCGATGGACGATGCCGGGTCGGCGTACGCCGCCGATGCCGGTGAGCGAGGGGCCGCAATGGGCGAGCAGGGCGTTCACCAGGGTTCCCTCTTGGTGGCCGGGTGCGGGATGCACCACGAGTCCGGCGGGCTTGTCGATGACGATCAGGTGTTCGTCCTCGTAAAGAACGGCCAGCGGGATCGCCTCGGGTTTGGGCGAGGCAGGCGTACTATCGGGCACGAAGATGGCGAAAATTTGGCCCCCTTTGACCCGGTAATCGGCCTCGGATACGGTCCGGCCGCCGGTTGTCACGTGTCCCGCGCGGATGAGAGATTGGGCGCGCGTGCGCGACAGGGCGCCATGGCGGCGGGCGATGACGGCATCCAGCCGCTCGCCCTCGTCCCCGGGTGCGGGTGCGACGGTCACGGTTTCGCCCTTCGATGTTTCGCCTTCTGAGTTTTCGCCTTCCAAATTCTCGCCTTCCAGTTTTGGGCCGTTCGCCGCGTTCGACCTGATGTTTTTTGGCGCGGTTCCGGAACCGCGACGTTCAACCGAGGATGCGCGCTTTCGGGCATCCGCCTTCGACACTGGACCCAAGCATGGCATGGCTCAAGGGACTCATCATATTCATGGGCGTCTTGATCGTCTTGGGATTGGGCGTGATGGCGGTGACCATCGCCAAGCGCGGCGGCAAGATGGCGGAAGATGGCGCGCGGCCAGCGGCGGCGGGCGGCTTCGGGAAGGCCGTGCTCGATATCGGCGCCGGTTGCGAGATCGCCAAGACCCATGCCGATTCCGGCCGCTTGGTCGTGCGCGTGGACGGCCCCGGCGGCTGCCGCAAGATCCTGGTCGTCGATTTGGCGACGGGGGCGGTGTCGGGCCAGCTCGACATCGCGCCGGCGAAGTGACGGCGAGGGCCGGGTGATGAATTTCCGCAGCGACAACGTGGTGCCGGCTGCGCCGGAGATCATGGACGAAGTCGTGCGCGCCAATCGGGGCAGCGTATCGTCCTATGGCGACGACGACCGGACGCGCGGCCTCGATCGCGCGTTCTCGGAATTGTTCGAACGCGAGGTCGCGATCATGCCCGTGGTGACCGGCACGGCGGCGAACGCGTTGGCGCTCGCGACGTTCACGCCCGGCACCGGCGCGATCTATTGCCACGAGGCGGCGCACATCATGCTCGAGGAAGCGGGCGCGCCCGCCTTCTACGCGGGCGCGGCCGCGTTATTTCCGCTTCCCGGCGCGCACGGGCGCTACGACGGGGCGACCTTGGCCGCGGCCCTCGCGCCCGCCGAGGCCGGCGGCGTGCATTGGTCCACGCCCTCGGTCGCCAGCGTCACCCAATCGACCGAATCGGGCACGCTGTACACGCGCGAAGGGGTGCGCGCCATCGCCGGGGTCGCGCACGAACACGATATGGCCGTGCACATGGACGGCGCGCGCCTGGCCAATGCCGTGGCCGCGCTCGGATGCTCGCCGGCGGAGGCGACGTGGAAGCTCGGCGTCGATGTGCTGTCGTTCGGCGCGACGAAGAACGGCGCGCTCGGCGCCGAGGCCGTGGTGTTGTTCGCGCCGAGCGCCGAACGGCGCGCGCGCCTTGCGCACCTGCACAAGCGCGGCGGCCATTTGCTCTCGAAGATGCGCTTCGTTTCGGCGCAACTCGAAGCGTACCTCAAGGACGATCTGTGGCTGCGCCTCGCGCGCCATGCCAACACGATGGCCGCGCGCATGGCGCGGGGCTTGGCCCAAATGCCGGGTGCCGAGCTCGCGCACGCGGTCGAGGCCAACGAGGTCTTCGTCCGCCTGCCCGAGGCGGCGATCCGCGCTCTTCTCGCCGACGGGGTGGGCATGCATCGCTGGGGAGCGGAGAGCGCGACGCTCGTGCGCCTGGTCTGTTCCTACGCGACGACCGAGGCGGAGGTGGACGGGTTCCTCGCGCTCGCGCGCAAAACCCTGGCCGCCGCCTAGGATCCGGACTCAATTAGACGTAACGCATTGATTCGAATCGTTCTCGCTGGGCAATACCACGGCGCGGAACGATTCATTTTCAACGGGTTGGCCTCAATTGAGGACAGACCCTAGAGCCGAATCAACTCGCGCGTCGGATAGCTGGTCAGGCATTCGCAGCCGGTGCGGGTTACGCGCACCGTTTCCGACAACCCGGCGCCCACCGCGCCGGGCTTGAACAGCACCATCGGCAGATGGAATGTCATGTTCTCGCGCAACACCAGCGGGTCGTTCTCGCGCAGCGCGCCCACATGACCCAAGCCCCAAATCCCGACCGCGGCGATACCCACCATGTAGCCCGTGCGGTGATAGTGCCACTGGCGCAAATTCCGGCGCTCGAGCTGTTCGTTGGCCGCGCGGTCCACATCGCCCGAGACGGCACCTTCCTTGATCGTCGCCATGGCGGCTTCGAGTGCTGCGAGCGCGCCGTCGTGCAATGCCACGGCTTCTGGATGGGGCCGACCGAGCGTGGCCGTGCGCATGAGAGGGGCGGTGTACCAGAAGCGTGCGGCGGTGAATTCGAAATGCACGATGTCGTCGTTTTCGAGCTTGCGGTCGTTGAAGGTCGCGTGCACGACAGCGGTGCGCGGCCCCGAGGCCAGCATGTAATGCGTGGTCGGGTGGCTGCCATTGTCCATCATGCCGGCGTAAAGCTCGGCCGAGACGCGGTTGTCGGAGACGCCCGGCTTGATCGAGGCGAGGGCCCGGTCGAGCGCCTTGGTGTTGATGCGCCCGGCCGCGCGCATGTGGGCGAGCTCGGCCTCGGACTTGATGGCCATCAAATCCCACACCAGGCGCGTGGCGTCGGAAAACCGCGCGTTCGGCAGCTCGTCGCGCGCGCGCGCGAGCATGGCCACGCTGAGATTAGCGCCGTTATAGCCGATGCGCGCGTTCGCCCCCGCGCTCGCCGTCACGCCGCGCGCCAGCGCGCCTTCGGGCGGCTCGTGGTCGCGATAGCCGAAGACGGTCTCGTTCCCGGTATGGGCGATGAAGGCGACGGCATCGACCGCGCGGCCGACAAAGGCGCAAGCGCCCGTGGGCGGGACAAGCAGCGCCATCTGCATGCGCCCGGCGAGCTCGCGCGCGCCCGAGAGGTAATAGATGTCGTTCGGGTCCGTGACCATCAGCAAATCGATGCCGTGTCCGGCCATGGCGGCGCGAACCTTGGCAAGGCGCGAATCGAGTTCCGCTTGGGCGAAGGGGCGTTCGGTGACGGCGATCATGGTTGGGGTTCCCGATATCTGGCGCGGTCAAGCGGCGATTATCGCACCAAAGGGGCGGCTTCGGGAACCGCCGCCGCGCGGCGTTCGGGGTGTGAGCGCGCCGACGCTACACGACCCGAAACATCGCCATCATGCCGTTATCCTGATGGTCCAATACGTGGCAATGGACCATCCAGAAGCCGGGATTGTCCGCGACAAAGGCGATCTCGGCCGCCTCGCGCGGCTTGAGAAGGAGAGTATCGCGCCATTGCCGGTGGCGCGGGGCTTTCCCGTTATGCGAGACGACCAGAAAAGAGTGGCCGTGAACGTGCATCGGATGATGCCAATCCGTCTCGTTCCGCAGGCTGAAAACCACGGTCTTGCCCCGCCGGACGACGAGGAATGGAGAACCATGGCGCGCGTCGTGCTCTCGGCCAATTCCATGGCCGCCAATTCCATGGCCGCCAATTCCATGGCCGCCGGTTCCCTGACCGCCGGTGCCTCGGCGATCGGGCGAAATTTCCATGGTCAAGGGCCGGTGGCGCATGGCGCCGCTGGCGTCATTGCCTTCCATGCCGCCGCGGAACACCATTTCGACGCGCGTGGCGCTCCTTATATCGGGTTTGGCGAGGGCATTGCCCGGTAGCGGCGGCGGCGGCGAGGGCGCGCGGGTCTCGCGCGGTCCGTCGGCGGTGTTGATCGCGTTGATCACATAGGCGCCGTGTTCGTAAAAATCGTCCACGACCCGATAGATTTTCCCCGGCTGGCCGATACCGTCGAGCACGATGTCCGCGCGCATGGCCGCGCCGAGCACGATCCGCCCGTCCTCGGGTTCGTGGGGCGTGACCGGCTGCCCATCCAGCGCGACGATCCACGGGTTGTGGCCCTCGAAAGACAAGGCGAAGTTGCGCGCGCTGGCGGCATTGACGAGGCGCAGCCGGACGCGCTCGCCGGGACGGAGCACCAGTGCCTCGGGCGTGCGGCCATTGATGGTCACGAAATTGCCGATGCGGCCTTCGTGCATCACGTCCGACTCGTTGCCGAAATCCTCGAGTATCTTGCCGTCCTCTTGCAGCCGCCAATCGCCGAGAACCCAGGTGAGTTCCCGAGCGAAGGGCGAAGGTGCCGCCTCCTCGACGACGAGCGCGCCGTACAGGCCGCGCGCGACCTGCACGAAACTGCGCTGGTGCGGGTGATACCAAAACGTCCCGGCATCGGGCAGGTCGAACTCGTAGCGGAACCGGCCGCCGGGCGGAATGGCGCGCTGGGTCAGGCCGGGCACGCCGTCCATGGCATTGGGCAGCCGAATGCCGTGCCAGTGAACCGTCGTCGCTTCGGACAGCCTGTTCTCCACCAGGACGCGCAGACGATCGCCTTGGCGCGCGCGGATTTCGGGGCCGGGAACGCGGCCGCCATAGGCCCAAACCGGGGTTCCCGGCATCGTGCCGCCGCGCACGGGTGCGATCCCTGGGGCGGCGACCAGGATCATGTCGATGACCCGTCTTTGGGTGGCGGCCCCCATCCGGGTGGCACCCCGCGCGGGCCGGGCCGCCAATTGTAGCATGGCCGCACCGCCGCCCAGCAGAGCGGCGCGGCGGGAGAGGTTAGCTGTACTTTCCGGCGGCTTAGGCGCGCGGGTCATCTTGGCGGATTTTTTGACGGTTATTGATGTTCGTGGCAGAATACTTTCGAATTGGGAAAGCCTCGTCAATCGCTGCGTACGCCAGAATTGCGTGCGTCAAACTCGTCCAGTTGCGGCGCCAAGCGCCAGAGGGAGGAGACAATGACGACGATGAACAAGGCCGCGATCTTCGTGCTTGCATCGGCGGGATTGCTTGCCTCCGCCGCCACGGCGAACGCCTCGTTCTGCATGTTCGGCTCCATGAACAGAACGACCGTGGCCGCCCCTCCGAAGGTCATGCCGCCATCGATCATGGGCGGGTTCAATCCGGCATCGGCGTTTTCCTCGTCGGCCGGATCGAGCGGCATATCCGGCGGCACGGTCCAGATCGATTTCTTCCGCCCCGTCGAGCCGAGCGCGACCGTGACGCCCGGCGTCGCGATGCCCATGGGGCCCTATACGGTTGAGCAGCAGAGGAGAGTCTTCGAGGCGCGCCAGGAATACAATACGGCGATCTCGGCTGCCGCGAACTCAACGGCCAAGACGTGGGACTACGCCACGAAAACCGCCGAAGTGGCCGATACGGTCGGCGCCGTTACTCAGCAAGGCTTGGCGTTCATTCCCGGAGCGGGCTCGGCGGCGAATGGCGTGCTCGACGTCGCGCGTGGTGGGGCCGAAGGCGCCGCCGGTGCTTATGCGGAAGGCAAGAGCTGGAAAGACGTTCTCGTCAGCGGCGCGATCGGCGCAACCAGCAATGCGATCGCGAATAAAATTACCGCCGGCATGGGTGGCAAGGCCGAGGCGTTGACGGCCAAGGGCGAGAGGATTCTCGCCCAGGTCGCCGAAGGCGCCACGCGCAGCACGATCGACAAATCGATCAAGGGCGGCGTGAACGTGGTTGCCGGAGCGGGTACGACGGGTGCGGTGGAGATGATCGAGAACGTCGTCGGCAATACGGCCCAGTCGAAGCTCGAAAGCACGTTCCAGCGGGGCAAGAAATAGGCCGGCTGGCTTTCGCGGACGGCACCCGCCAGCGAATTTGGTGACCCACATGGCGAGGCAGCCTTGGCTGGCAGCTCTCGCCGTGTTCGTTCTGGTTGCATTCGGCGGTCTTG
>CAMAPP010000079.1 GCA_945860095.1 Rhizobium sp. Q54
CTTGCGACCGTGGCGCTCGGCCATATCTTGAAGCAGAAGCGCGCGCCGTGAAGGCCCCCGTGATCGAGACTTCGGGCGCGCTGTCCGCCATTGCGGCCATCGAGGGGCGGCGCTCGGTGCGCCGCTTTCTGCCCACCCCCGTACCCGAAGGCATTGTGCGCGAAATCCTGCGCCTCGCCGCGCGCGCGCCCTCGGGCACCAATTCCCAGCCCTGGTTCGTGCACGTCGCCACGGGCGGGGCGCGCGAGCGGTTGTCGCGCGCGACCATCGCGGCGGCGAAGGCGGGAGAGGCCAAGGACGATTACGCCTATATGCCCAAGCCCTTGTGGGAGCCCTATATCGCCCGGCGGCGCAAGGTCGGCTTCGATTTGTACGCCCTGCTCGGCATCGCGCGCGACGACATGGCCGGGCGCACCGCGGCGGCCTTGCGCAATTTCGAGTATTTCGGCGCGCCGGTCGGTCTGTTCTTCTTCATGGACCGGCGGATGCAATACGGCTCCTGGCTCGATTGCGGCATGTTCATGGAGAACGTGATGATCGCCGCGCGCGCCTTCGGCTTGGAAACCTGCCCGCAACAGGCTTGGTGTTCGTATGCCCATGTCGTGCGCCGCGAACTCGGGGTTGGCGAGGACATGGTGCTGGTATCGGGCCTGTCGCTCGGCGTCGAGGATAAGGCGGCGCCCGAGAACGCACTTGTCACCGAGCGCGCCGGCGTGGACGAGTTCACGACCTTCCACACCGGCTGAGCGCGCCCGGCTATTTCCGCCGCTCGCTATTTTCTCTGATCGAAGCGCCGGCCGACGAGAGCCGAGGCGATGTTGATCTTCTGGATGTCGATGGTGCCGCCCGCGATTCCCCAGGCCCAGGCATCGCGCAGGCGCTGTTCGGCGCCGTAGGCCTTGGCGTAGCCGTAGCCACCCATGATCTGGATGGCGAGGCCCGCGACCTCGCGCACCATCTCGTTGGCGAAGCACTTCGCGACCGAGGAATCGAGCACCGAGGGCAGGCCCGAGGCGGCGTTGACCACGGCGCGGTGGACGAGAAGGCGCGCGGCCTCGACCTTCATTTTCATCTCGGCCAGCTTCATCTGGATGGCTTGGAATTCGGCGATGGGTTTGCCGAATTGCTTGCGCTCGAGGGCGTAGGCGAGCGCCGATTCGAGCGCGCCCTGGGCGATGCCGAGCGACATGGTGGCGTTGCCGCAGCGCTCGAGATCGAAGGCTTCCATGAGCTTGCCGAACCCGCCCGCGGGCACGACCTGGTTTTCCCGGGGCACGGACACGGCGTCGAAATGGATATCGGCCGTGGGGATGCCGCGAAAGCCCATGAGCGCCTCGCGCTTGCCGAAGGACAGGCCCTTCGCGCCCTTCTCGACCAAGACCGCGCCGATGCCCTTGGCACCCGGCGCGTCCGACATCCGGCAATAGACGAGATAGCCCTCCGCATGTCCGCCGCCCGAGGTCCAGCGCTTCTGGCCGTCGAGCACGATGCGCTCGCCGTCGATTCTCGCCCTGGTCGCGAGATCCGTGAGACCCGAACCCGCGTGCGGCTCGGACATGGCGATCGCCACTTGCATCTCGCCGGCGGTGACGCGCGGCAGGACGCGGCGCTTCAAATCCTCGCCGCCGAAGCGTTCGATCGCCTTCACCGGGCCCACGAGTGCCTCGAAAATAGGAAAGGCGACGGCGACCGAGACTTGTGCGAATTCCTCGAGCACCAGCACGGCTTCGAGATTGCCAAGGCCCAAGCCGCCGTATTCGACCGGAAGGTTGACGCCGAGAAAACCCATCTCGGCATAGCGCTTGCGCCATGCGTGCGAGGGCGGCTCGTCCTCGTCCTCGCACGCGCGCGCGACCGCGGCCATTTGCTCGCGCGCAAATCTTCGCGCCGTCGCCTGAAGCGCGCGCTGCTCGGGCGTGAGGGAAAAGTCCATGGCCGCGCCCTAGCGGCCCGCCGCCGATTTTCGAATCGGCGATTTTCGGGCCGCCGATTTTCGTGCGGGAGGGGCCGTGCGCCGCGCGGCGGCGCGCTTCAACGCGGGCTTGGCCGCGGGCCTGGCCTTCGCCGTTTCCGCCTTGGCCGAAAGCTTGTCCTCGAAGATGACGTAATATTTGCGCACCGTGACCGGCATGTTCCAGGTGCCGACGAAGCCCTTCGGGATGAAGAATCCGTCACCCGGGCCGAAGGTTTCGGCGTGCCCCGATTTGTCGGTGATGGTGACCGAGCCTTCGAGCAGGATGCAGAACTCATCGGTCGGAAAGCCGTCGATGGAGACCACGCCCGCGGTGCATTCCCACACCCCGGCGATCAGCTGCTTGGTGCGATCGGTGTAGAAATTATAGCCCGATTCGCGCGGGCGGCCGATCAGGCGGCGATCGGCGGCGAAATCGCCCCAATCCTGAATCTTCTTGTTGTTGAGGCCGCCGCGATGGAAGCGGACGATCTTGGGGGAATCGGATTTCGTCGTTCCGGATTTTTTCGCCATCATGCTCTCCCGTGTTCTTGCCGTGTTTCTATCAGATAACCTTCGCGGATTTGAGCGCCGCATACTCGGCCGCGCCAAGGCCGAGCCGATCTCGATAGATATCGTCATTGCCCTCGCCCAGCTTGGGGCCGAGGGATTCGACCCGTCCCGGCGTGCGCGACAGCTTGGGCACGACATTGGGCACCACGATCTCGCCCGCCTCGGGATCGACGAGACGGGCGAACATCTCGCGCGCGAGGAAATGCGGGTGCGCGGCGATGTCGGCGATCGAGAGCACGGCCATGCACGGCACGTCGTTGGCGTCGCAGACGGCGAGCAAATCCTCGCGGTCGAGACTGCGCGTCCAATCCGCGACCATGGCTTCGAGGACGTCACGATTGGCGATGCGCGCCGTCATTCCGGCAAAGCGCGGGTCGCGCGTCAAATCCTCGCGCCCCATGCCGCGCGCGACCGCATGCCAGGTCTTGTCATCGGCCGTGGTGATCGACACCCATTTTCCGTCGCGGGTCGGGAAATTGGCGTTGGGCGCGGCGTTCGAGGTGCGCGATCCCATGCGTTCGCGCACCTTGCCCCATTTGGCATAGGCGGGAAGGGTTTCGTCGAGCGAGCGGAACATCGCCTCGTACAGCGCGAGATCGACTACTTGGCCCTTGCCGTCGCGGTCGCGCGCGCGGAGCGCGAGCAGCACGCCCATCGCGCCGTAAACCGCGCCGACATAATCGGCGAGCGAGGCGGGGCCGGGATTGGACGGCGGCCGGTCGGGGTCGCCCGCGAGATAGGCCACGCCGCTCATGGCATGCGCCATGCGCGCAAAGCCGACGCGCGGCGCCATGGGCCCGGTCTGGCCGTAGGCCGAGAGCCGCAGCAGAACCAGGCCCGGATTCTCCGCGGCCAGCGTGTCGTAGCCCAAGCCCCAGCGCTCAAGCGTGCCGGGGCGAAAATTCTCGACCACCACGTCGCTCTCCCGGACCAGGCGCTTGAACAGCACGGCACCCTCGGCCTTGCGCAAATCGAGCGTGATCGAGCGCCGGTTGCGTGCGTCGTTCATCCAATACATCGAATCGCCCGCGCGGCCCGAGGGTGAACCGAGCCGGCGCAGCGGATCGCCCTCGCCGGGTTTTTCGATCTTGATCACCTCGGCGCCGAATTCGCCGAGAAAGCCTGCGGTCACGGGTGCGGCGATGAAGGTCGCGATGTCGAGAACCTTGATGCCGGCGAGGGGGCGCGGATCGGGCGTTGCGGTCATGGGATTATGAACATGGGGTTATGAACATGGGGCTATGAGCACGGGGTCATAAACACGGGGTCATGAGCATGGGGTCATGAGCATGGGGAGTATCCCTTGCCGGGTGCATGTTAGACGAGGCAGGCACGGCGAGGCCACAAGTCCCAGCGAACCGGGCCTTGCCGTTGGCGCGCGGGGCGTGCTGTCTTGCCCGCTTGCAAGGCTGCCCCCTCGAAGGAGACGAATCCATGGCGATCGCGATCGGCAAGGAACTGCTTTATCTCTCGAAGGCCGATGTGATTCACCTCGGCGTGTCGGCGAAGGAAATGAACGACGCCGTCGCGCGCATGTTCCGCGCCAAGGGCGAGGGCCGCACCACCATGCGCCCGAAGCTGGTCATGTATCCGGGCAACAAGATGTTTCAGGCCAAGGCGGGGGTGATGGAGCCCTATGCCGCGGTCAAATGGCTCGGCTACGTGAAGGGCAACGAGGCGCGGGGTTTCGCCGATTTCAACCCGCTCGTCGTCGTCAACGAGACCGAAACCGGCCTGCCCATCGCGGTGATGGACGGCACCTGGCTTTCGGGCACGCGCACGGCCTCGTTCTCGGCCGTCGCCGCGCGCTATCTCGCGAAGGCGGATTCGTCCTCGATCGGTTTTGTCGCCTGCGGGCTTCAGGCGCGCACCAATCTCGCGGCCCTGCGCGCGGAGTTTCCGATTCGCCGCATCGTCGCCTATAGCCGCCGCCCCGAAACCGCCGAGAAATTCGCCGCCGAGGCGCGCGCCTCCGGCCTCGAAGCCAAGGTCACGACGGTTGCGCGCGAGGCGGTCGAGGGCCTCGACCTCGTGGTCACCAGCGTGCCGGAGAAGGAAGGATTTCGCTCCTTTCTCGATTGCGCCTGGCTCTCGCCCGGCAGCTTCACCGCCATGGTCGATATCGGCCGGTCGTGGCACCACGATTCGATTCCGGGGCTGGACAAGATGGTGTGCGACGATCTTGAGCAGAGCGGGCCGGGCGGTCCGGAGAAGTCCAATTTCGAGGGCCCGTTCCACGCCGAGATCGGCCAGATGGTGGTGGGCGGCAAGCCGGGACGCGAAAGCGCGGCCGAGCGCAACGGATTGATTTTTTCCGGCATGGGTCTCGGCGATGTGGCCGCGGGCGCGCTGTTGTTCGAGATCGCCCAGAAGAAGGGCATCGGGACGGTGCTGGCGCTCTAGCCTCGCTTTGCGTCGCCGAGATAGCGCGCGGCCGAGAACGGCGCCAAGTCGAATCCCGGATCGCGGCCGAGCAGCAAATCGGCGGTCACGCGCGCGACGATGGGGCCGGCGGAAAAGCCGAGCCAGGGAAAGACCGTCATGTAGAAGCCGGGAATGCCCGGCACCTCGCCCAGAACCGGCTTCCAATCGGCGGTGCCGTTGACCGTCGCGGGCCAGGTGCGCACGAGCTTCAAGCGCGCGACCTCCGGCACCAGGCGCCGCGCGAGCGCGAGATTGGCGATGAGCGAAGCCCAATTCACGCGCAGGCACCCCGCTCCGTCGCGCGTCGCCGGCCAGCCGCCGCCGATGAGCAGCGAGCCGTTCTTGGCCTGTTTCAGCGTCAGCCGCCCGCCCGCGAAATACACCAGATGCCCGCCCATGGGGGCCGCCGTCTCGGTCACGCTTGTCTGGATGGCAAAGCCCTCGATGGGCACGTCGAGGCCGAGCAGGCGCGAAACACCCGATGCCTCGGCGCCAGCGGCATTCACCACGCGCCGCGCGCGAACGGCGCCCTGCGCGGTCGCGGCGCGAAACCCGGTCCCTTCGCGCGCGAGGGACGTGACCGCGATCCCGGTTTGGATGCGCGCGCCGTACGCCCGCGCCGCGCGCGCGAGCGCGGGGGTGGCGAGCAGGGGATTGGCCTTGCCCTCGGTCGCGCAGATGGCGCCGCCCGCCAGATCGTCCGCGAGATAGGGCGCCATGCGGCGCAAATCCGCGGCCGAAAGCATTTCCACGTCCAGGCCGTGGGCGCGTTCGAGTGCCGCCTTGCGCTCGACGACGCGCATTTGCGCCTCGTTCTCGGCCGCGATTAGCCCGCCGCCGAACGAAACCTCCAAGTCCGCGCCCAGTTCCGCCGGCAAGGCGCGCCACAACGCCATCGACGCCCGGAGCAAGCGCAGCGACGGCGCAAAGACCGCCGCCCAATCCTCGCCGATTTCGTCGAAGGGTTCGTAGGGAATCTGGGCGTGCAGGCTGCCGGAATTCGAGCCCGAGGCATGGGCGTTGATTTCGTCGCGTTCGAGCACGAGGACATCCGCGCCCTCGCGCGCCAGGTAATAGGCCGTCGCACAGCCGGCGATGCCGCCGCCGATGACGAGAATATCCGTGTCGCGCGGGGTGCCGGCGGCCATGGCCCATCCTAGCCAGGCCGGGTAGCCGAATGATAGATTAAGGCCAGCCTATCCGCCCGTATTTCCGCCAGGAGATCGCCATGGCCCATCGCTTCCGCGGCTGTTTTTCGGTCAATGTCACGCCCTTCACCGAGGACGGCTCCAAGCTCGACCTCGCGGCCCAGCGCCGCTTCCTCGATTGGCAGATCGCCGAAGGCGTGCCGGGCATCATCATCCTCGGCACCACGGGCGAATTCCTGACGATCACGGACGACGAGCGGCACGAATTCGTCGAGCAGACGGTGAAGCACGTGGCGGGGCGCATCCCGGTAATGGTCGGCACGATGAACGCACACACGCCGACGGCGGTGCGCTACAGCCGCGAAGCCGAAAAGCTCGGCGCCCAGGGCCTGATGATCATTCCGCCCTATTACTACTCGCCGACCGAGGACGAGATTTTCAACTACTACAAGGCCATCTGCGAGGCCGTCTCGATCCCGATCATGCTGTACAACAATCCGTACACCTCGAACGTGGACATGAAGCCGCACCTCGTGGCGCGCTTGACCAAGACGTTCGAGCAGGTCCGCTACATCAAGGAAGCCAGCCAGGATGTCGCGCGCGTGTACGAGATCGTGCAGGCGACGGACGGCGTGATGAACGTCTTCGCGGGCCAGCAGATCGTCGAGTCCTTCCTGCTCGGCGCGGTCGGCTACGTCAATCCGTTCGGCAATTACCTGCCCGGCCCCTCGACGCGGATTTGGGACTTGCTGCTTGCCGGCAAGATGAAGGAAGCGCGCGCCATCCAGCTCGGCATCCTCGACATCACCCGCATCATCGCCGAGGGCCATCCGCTATACGGCCATCAGTGTTATTCGAAGGCCCTGGCGGCGGTGTGCGGCTATCCCGTGGGCGATGTCCGCCCGCCCATCACCACCTTCAAATCGCTCGGCCAGGACGGGCGCGACCGCGTCGCGCGCTTGCGGGGCGTGATGGAGCGCCTGGGCCAATTGCCGGTGCGCAAGGCCGCCGAGTAGGGGCACCGAGCGGGGCGCCGGCGCGCGTGCCCAAGACCAAGCGCGCCGCCGTCGTCATTCGACCGGCCGATGTGGCGGCGGAAGCCGAGCCCGCCAACGCCCTTGTCGGCAAGCGGCTGGTGCGCGGCGACACGCACGGCCCCGATATCAGCGTCACTTGGATTTCCATCGATGGCCGGCACAAGCGTCTCGTGTCGCGGCAATCGGACCGCGTCTATTACATCGTCTCGGGCGCGGGGCGCTTTGAATTGGGCGACGCCACGCCGGTCGCCGTCGCGGCCGGCGAGATCGTGTTCATTCCGAGAGACGTCGATTACGCCCTCGAAGGGCGCATGACCTATTTGGTCATGAACGGCCCCGCTTTTCGCCCGGGCGCGGACGAATATCTCGAATAGCCGGCGCGCATCACCGCACGTAGCTCGCGCCGTTCACGTCGATGGTGGCACCCGTTAGATGGCGCGAGGCGCCCGAGGCGAGAAACACCGCAACCGCCGCCACGTCGCCCGGCGGAATCATCTCGCCCATGGCAAGGGTGCGCGCGACGGCGTCCTCGCCGCCCTGGGTCGCGGCGAAATCCTCCGACATCCGCGTGCGCACGACGCCGGGCGCGATCACATAGGCCAGGATATTTTCCTTGGCATAGCCGCGCGCGATCGTTTGGGTGAAGGCCTTGATCGCGGCCTTGGACGCGGCATAGGCGGCGGTCGCCGGGTTGGTCACGCCGCGATGGGCGGCCCAGCTCGAGATGGTCACGACGATGCCGCCCTTTTGCGCGCGGAAATGGCGCAGGGCGACGCGCGTCAAGCGCGCGGGCGCATAGACGTTCACCTGCATGGTGTCGTGCCACACCCGGTCCCAGACCTCGTCGGGCTCGTCGATGCCGCCGTTCCAATGCATGACGGCTGCGTTGTTGATCAGCACGTCGATGCGCCCGCGCCAGCCGAGCGCGCGCCGCCATAGATCGTCCACCGCGCGGTCGTCGCGAAAATCGGCCGCGAGCGCGCGCACGCGGTCCTCGGGCAATCCCGCGAGCGCGGCGGCCATCGCGGCCTGGTCCGCGCCGTAATGCGCGACGACGTGCGCGCCCTGCGCCACGAGACCCTTCAGGATCTCGGCGCCGATGCCCTTCGAGGTACCCGTTGCCAGGACGGTCTTGCCGGTCAGGTCGAACATGGAAACTCCCGCCATTGCCGCAAACGCGAATCGGGGGATTATAGGCCGGTTAAGCGAAGGAGGAGGCGCGCGCGTGGGACGGCCCAGAATCGGCCTGATCGTCAATCCGGTTGCGGGCCTGGGCGGCAGATTCGCGCTCAAGGGCACCGATGGCGCGGCGCTCGAGCGCGCGCTGGAACGCGGCGCTTTGCCCGTGGCGCCCGAGCGCGCGCGGCGCGCGATCTTGCGTCTCGTCGACTCGGGCGGGGGCTTCGATTTGGTCGCGGGCGCGGGGTCGATGGGCGAGGAATCCGCCGAGGACACGCGCGCGATGGCCGCCGAGATGGCGAACTTGGGCTTGGCTCTCGTGTTGTTCGCCGGCGGCGACGGCACGGCGCGCGATGTGCTCGACGCGCTGGGCAGTCGGCTGCCGATTCTCGGGATTCCTTCGGGCGTGAAGATGCATTCGGCCGTCTTCGCCACGAGCCCCGAGGCGGCGGGCGAAGTGGCCGCGTCTTTCGTGCATGGCCGAACTCGCCTGGCCGACGCCGAAATCATGGATATCGACGAGGCGGCGTTGCGCGCGGGGCGTCTGTCCGCGCGGCTTTACGGTCATGCGCGCGTGCCGCTTCTGCGCCGTCTCGTGCAAGGCCCGAAAATGGGCGCGACGCCCGACGGCGATGGCGAGCTGGCCGCGCTCTGCAATCTCTTGGCGGCGGAGGCCGAGCCCGGGCGGCTTCTCATCCTCGGCCCAGGCACGACGCTTGCGCGCATCAAGGCGCGCCTGGGTATCGAGGGCACGCTCGCCGGAATCGATGTCGTGCGCGGACGGGCTCTTGCGGCGAAGGATGCCGACGAGGCGCGGATTTTGGCCCTGCTCGACGCCGAACAAGCGAACGCCTTGCCTCCGCGTGTGATCGTCGGCGTGGTCGGGGGGCAGGGATTCCTGTTCGGTCGCGGCAATCAGCCCCTGGGACCGCAAGTTCTGAGGCGCCTGGGCCGAAGCCAAATCGTGATCGCTGCCGCGGCCGAAAAGATTCTGAGTCTCGACCCGCCATATCTGCGCGTGGATACTGGGGACCCCAACACCGACCGGTGGCTGTGCGGCCATCTCGCCGTTCGCACCGGACCGAAACGAACCCTGATCGTCAAGGTCACGGCCTAGGCGGCGCCCCAAGGCGCCGTCGGCGTGGCGGGAGAAAGCACGATGACCGAACGACCGGGATGCCCGAGCGTGGCCCACCCCTACATGGCCAATTCCGTGGGTGCGATCAAGGCGGCGATGCTCGCCGATATCGGCGCGCCCTCGATCGAGGCCTTGTTCGAGCAAATCCCGGCGGACCACCGCTTGCGCCGGCCGCTTGCCCTGCCGAAGGCCATCCCGTCCGAGGCCGAATTGCGCCGCCATCTCCTCGGCGTCTTGGCGAAAAACAAGACGTGCGAGGACAATCTCAGTTTCCTCGGCGCTGGATGCTGGCAGCACCATGTGCCGGCGATCTGCGACGAAATCGTCGGGCGCAGCGAATTCCTGACCCCGGTCTGGGGCACACCTTCATCCGATCACGGGCGCAATCAGGCGTGGTTCGAATTCTGCAGCCAGCTTGGCGAGCTGGTCGGCATGGAATTCGTCGGCCTGCCGGTTTACAGTTGGGGCTGTGCCGCGGGCCACGCGATCCGCATGGCCGCGCGCCTCACGGGGCGGAACGAGGTGCTCGTGCCGCGCTCGATGGACCCCGAACGCCTCGCGGTGGTGCGCACCTATTGCGAACCCGAGGCGCTGGCGAGCCACATCGCGGTGCGCGCGGTCGATTACGATGCCGCGAGCGGCCGGCTCGATCTCGCCGATCTCCGCGCCAAGCTTTCGGCGCGCACGGCGGCGATCTATTTCGAAACCCCCGGCTATCTCGGCACCGTCGAGGAAAACGGCGCGGAGATCGCCATGCGCGCGCGCGCGGCCGGTGCCGAGACCATAATCGGCGTCGATCCGATTTCGCTCGGCGTCCTGGCGCCGCCCGGCGATTACGGCGCCGATATCGTCGTCGGCACCACCCAGCCCTTGGGGGTGCACATGAATTGCGGCGGCGGCGTCGGCGGCTTCATCGCGACGCGCGACGAGGAGCGCTATGCGCGCGAATATCCGACATTGCTCATCTCCATCACCGATACCTTGAAGCCGGGGCAAATCGGCTTCGGCCTCACGCTCGCGCATCAGACATCCTATGGCCTGCGCGAGAAGGGCAAGGACTGGACCGGCAATTCGGTTTATTTGTGGGCGATCGCGAACGCGGTCTATATGTCGCTGCTCGGCCCCGCGGGTTTCCGCGAGCTCGGCGAGCGCATCGTCCAGCAAAGCCATTATGCCGCGCGCGCGTTGGCGGAAATTCCGGGCGTGCGCGTGGTATTCCCCGGCGGGTTCTTTAAGGAATTCGTGGTCAATTTCGACGCAACCGGCAAGACCGTCGCCGCCATCGACGAAGCCTTGCGCGCGCGTGGGATTTTCGGCGGCAAGGATCTGTCGCGCGAGTTTCCGGAGCTGGGTCAAAGCGCGCTCTACTGCGTGACCGAAATCCATGACCGCGAGGACATCGACCGCCTGGCCGGCACGCTTGGGGAGATCGTGCAATGATGAAAAACGGCGGTTTGCGCGAATACCGCTCGGCGTCCTGGGACGAACCGGTGGTGATGGAACTCGGCTATCCGGGCCGGCGAGGCATGGTGTTCGGCGAGGTCGATGCGGCCATCGCGGCCAAGGTCGGCGCGGCCGAGGCGTTGCTGCCCGCGGCGATGCGCCGTCGGCGCCCGCCCGCACTGCCCGAACTCTCCGAGCCCGAGGTGTTGCGCCATTATCTCCATCTCTCGCAGCAGACGCTCGGCATGTTGGGCGTCAATCTGTTCGGCACCTGCACGATGAAGTACAACCCGCGCGCCGGCGAGGCCGTGATGGCGCGCCCGCAGGTCGCCGAAACCCATCCGCTCCAGCACGCGGATACGCTTCAGGGCACGCTCGAACTGGTGCACGGCTTCGATCTCATCCTGCGCGAACTTTCCGGGATGGATCGGTTCGTTTTCCAGGCGGCGGGCGGGGCGGATGCCGCCTATACCCATGCCTGCGTGACGCGGGCCCATTTGGCCGCGCGCGGCGAGCTTGGCAAACGCGATGAGATCGTGACGACGATTCAAACCCATCCTTGCAATCCCGCGACCGCGGCGACGGCGGGCTTCAAGGTGGTGACGCTGATGCTCGACGAGCGGGGCTATCCCTCGCTCGATGCGCTCAAGGCCGCGCTGTCCGATCGCACCGCGGCGCTCATGGTCAACAATCCCGACGACATGGGCATCTACAATCCCGAGATCAAGGAATGGGTGCGTCTGGTCCACGAGGCGGGCGGTTTGTGCTTTTACGATCATGCCAATTTCAACGGCGTGATGGGAAAATTGCGCGCACGCGAACTCGGCTTCGATGCCTGCATGTACATGCTGCACAAGACCTTCGGCGCGCCCAAGGGCGGCGGCGGACCGGCCGTCGGAGCCTATGGCTGCACCGCGGAACTCGCGCGCTACCTGCCCGGCCCGGTCGTCGCCTTCGACGGCGCGAAATATCGTCTCGATTCCGACCGGCCCGATTCGCTCGGCAAGGTGCGCGAGTTTTGGGGCAATGTGCCCCAAGTGCTCAAGGCCTATGCCTGGGCGCGCGCGATGGGGGCGGAGGGCATCCACGAGGCCTCCGATCTGTCCGTGCTGGCCAATAACTATATGGAGAAGAAGCTGCTCGCGATTCGGGGAGTGACGAAGTCCAACCCCCATATCGACGCGTGGCGGATGGAGATGACGCGCTACAGCCTCGGAGTGCTCAAGGAGGATACCGGGGTGGGCGTGGCGGACATGCAGCATCGCATGGTCGATTTCGGCGTGGACGCGCCGTGGCTGTCGCACGAACCTTGGCTGGTCGCCGAACCGTTCACGCCCGAGGCCGGCGAGATGTGGTCGAAGGAGGACATCGATTACTGGATCGCGGCCTTGGCGCGGGTGTCGGAGGAGGCGTATCGCGACCCCGAAATCGTCAAGACCGCGCCGCACAACCAGTCCATCGCCAAGATCAGGACCGACGGCCTCGAGGATCCGGAGCGCTGGGCCACGACCTGGCGCGCGTACCGCCGAAAACACCGCAAGGCCTGAGCCGCATGGCCGCTCCGGATCTGCTGTATTTGTCGAGCGCCGACGTCGAATCCCTGGCCGTCTCGCCCAAGGACGTGAACGAGGCCATCGACCGCGCCTTTCGCGCCAAGGGCGAGGGGCGCACCTGGACGAAACCCGAACTCGTGATTCATCTGCCGGGCGGCCGGACCTATTACGCCAAGGCCGCCGCCATGCCCGGATATGGCGCATGCAAATGGCATGCGCACATCCCCGGCAACGCGCAATACGGCCTTGCCGATTTCAACCCGCTGATCGTGCTCAACGAGGGCGTCACGGGCCTTGCCGTCGCCATCATGGACGCGACTTGGATTTCGGGCGTGCGCACCGCGTCGTTCACCGTATCGGCGGCCAGGCGCCTGGCCCGGCCCGATGCATCCGTCCTGGGATTCATCGCTTGCGGCCGGCAGGCGCGCGCCCATCTTGTGGCGCTCAAGGCCGAGTTTCCGGTCGCGCGCGCGATCTGTTACAGCCGGCGCGAGGCGACGGCGGCGCGTTTCGCCGAGCACGCGCGCGGCCTGGGGCTCGATGCGGAGGTCGCGCGCGAGGCGCGCCTTGCGGTCGAGGGCGCGGACATCGTCGTATCCAGCACGCCGCTCGATACCGCCATGACGCCCTTTCTCGATGCCGATTGGCTGCGCCCGGGCGGCTTCATCGGCGCGGTCGATCTCGGCTATTCCTGGCACAAGGCGTCGCTCGCGCGCCTCGACAAGGTCGTGACCGACGATCTCGCCCAGAACGGCGTGGACGGCACGGTGGCGCTCAATTTTCCGCCCGAGCGATATTACGGCGATTTGGGGGAATTGGCGGCGGGCACGAAGCCAGGCCGCCGGGACGCGCGCGAGCGCAATGCGCTCGTCAGCGCCGGATTCGGGCTTGGCGATCTGGCCGCGGCTGTGTTGGTGTACAACCGGGCGCGCGCGGCCGGCATTGGCCGCGTCCTGCCGCGCTAGGGCGCGCAAGGGGAGAAGCGATGAAACCGGGCAAGGAAATCCTGTATCTGTCGAACGCCGACGTCGAAGCGTGCGCGCTGGCGGCTGGTGACGTGCGCGCGGCGGTCGAGACCATGTTCCTCGCCAAGGCGAACGGCCGGGCCATCATGAAGCCCAAGCTCGCGCTCCATGCGGGCGGCACGCTGTTTCTGTCCATGATCGGCGGCATCGAGGACACGAATTTCGCCGGCATGAAGTGGGTCGGCGTCGCGGACACCACGAGCCACGGCAGCCAACCGCACATCAGCGGCCATGTCGTGCTCAACGACTACACCACCGGCATGCCGCTCGCGGTCATGGACGCGCGCTGGATCACGGGCGCGCGCACCGCGGCGATCACGGCGGTTGCGGCCAAATATCTCGCGCGCGCGGATTCGGCGTCCATCGGGTTCGTCGCCTGCGGCGTGCAGGGACGCGCCAATCTCGAAGCCCTGGCGGATCTGTTTCCCCTGAAGCGCGTGCGCGGCTATAGCCGGCGCAAGGCGAGCGCCGAGGCGTTCTGCGATTGGGCGCGCGGCCGGGGATTCGCGGCAGAGGCGTGCGATACGCCCGAAGAGGCCGTGCGGGGCATGGACATCGTGGTTTCGAGCGTGCCGGTGGTGCCCAAACCCGACCCGGTCCTCGATGCGGGATGGCTTTCCCCCGGTTCCTTCGCCGCGGCGGTCGATCTCGGATTTTCCTGGAAGGGTGAAACGCTCGTGCAACTCGACCGGGTGGTGACGGACGACCTCGATCAGGCGGTCAGCGAAAAGCTAACCTACCCCAAGCCCTATCACGGCGAGGTGTCGGGCCTGGTCGCGGGCAAGACGCCCGGCCGGCAATCCGCGTCGGAGCGCACGGGCCTGGTGTTTGCCGGCATCGGCCTCGCCGATGTCGCGGTCGGCGGCGCGGTTTATGTGCGTGCGCTCGCCAAGGGCCTCGGCCGCACGCTCGGCCTTTGAGGGGAGACGAGAGATGAAACTGGGCGGCGAAATGCTCTTTCTCTCCGACGCCGATATCGCGGCCGCGGCGGTTACACCGCGCGCGCTCGCCGATTCGGTCGATGCCATGCTCAAGGCCAAGGCGGCGGGCCGCACCGTCACCAAGCCCAAGCTCGGTATCTATCCCAAACCTGGCACGTTCTTCCAGACGATGGCGGGGGCGCTCGAATCGCCGCCTTATGCGGGCGTGAAGTGGACGGGCATCGTCCATGACAACGACAAGCGCGGCCTGCCCCATGTCAGCCCGCTGATTCTTCTGTCGGATTGCGCGACGGGATTGCCGCTCGCGCTCATGGACGGGAAATGGATCACCACCCACCGCACGGCCGCACTCACGCTCGTCGGCGCGCGGTATTTGGCGCGCGCGGATTCCGAGACGATTGGTTTCGTCGCGTGCGGCATCCAAGCGCGCAGCCATCTTCTGACCTTTCGCGCGCATTTCCCGTTGAAGCGGGCGGTGGCCTATAGCCGCCGCCGCGAGACGGCCGAGGCCTTCGCCGCCGAGGTGCGCGAGGGCGGGTTTCCCATCGAGGTTGTGACCGATCCGCGCCTTGCGGTCGAGAACATGGACATCGTGATCTCCAGCGTGCCCGAGTCCCCGGGCCTTGTACCCTTCATCGATCCGTCCTGGTTTTCGCCGGGGTCGTTCGCGGGCTTGCTCGACGTCTCGCGCGGCGTGATGTGGGATAAGCCGTTCGCCTTCGACATCCTTTCAACCGACGATCACGAGCAGAGCCAGACCATGGTGAAGAGCGGCCGGCTCAAATATCAAAAGCCCTTCGACGCGGATTTGGCGGAACTGGCCGGCGGCAAAAAAAGGGGCCGGACCGCGCCCGCCCAGCGCACGGGCCTCGTGTTCTCGGGCCTGGCCTTGGCGGACGTGGCGGTTGCCGGCGCGATTTACGAGGGCGCGCTCAAATCCGGCCGCGGCACCCTGCTTCCCCTATAGGGATGTTCGACGGGAAATGATCGGCTCGCTTGCGGCGCTTTTGCTGTTTCAACTCGCGGGCGAGACGATCGTGCGGGCTTCGGGCTTGCCCGTGCCGGGCCCTGTCATCGGCATGGCGCTGATGGTCGCGGCGCTTGCCGCCCGGGGCGGCCCGGGCGAGGCGTTGCAGGCGACCGCCCAGGGATTGCTGAAGCATTTGTCGCTTCTGTTCGTGCCCGCGGGCGTCGGCGTCATGGTGCATGGCGCGCGCCTGGGGGCGGAAGCGCTTGCCATCGGCGTGGCCGTGATCGTCAGCACGGTGCTGACCATCGCGGTTGGAGCCTGGACCTTCGTCGTGGTGACGCGCCTTCTGCCTGCGGACGGGGAGAACGCATGACCCCCGCGTTTCGCGAAATCTGGGTTTATCTCGCGGCGACGCCGCTCCTTTGGCTGTCGGCGACGTTGCTTGCCTATTGGGGCGCTGAGCGCATTTATCAGCGCTTTGGGCAAATGCCGCTGCTCAATCCCGTCGCGCTGTCGATCGCGGCATTGGTCGGTGTCGCATGGCTATCGGGGACAAGCTACGAAAGCTATTTCGACGGCGCGCAGTTCGTGCATTTCCTGCTCGGGCCCGCGATCGTCGCGTTGGCGGTGCCGCTTTATGCTCACCGGCGAACGATCGTGCGCAGCATACTGCCC
>CAMAPP010000080.1 GCA_945860095.1 Rhizobium sp. Q54
GTGGCGCCCTCGGGCACGTGGACGTGGATGTCCTTGCGATCGAACAGCGTCGGCTTGATGCCGAAGGCGGGGCTGCGCGAGCGCACATAACTGTTCGCCGCCTGCACCGATTCCTGCATCACGTCGCCGAGCTTGCCGGTGATCGTCACCTTGCCCTTGCCCGGAACCAGCACGGCCTCGATCGACAGCAATTCGCCGCCGACCTCGGTCCAGGCCAGACCCGTGGAGACGCCCACCAAGTCCTCGGCCTCGATCGCACCATAGCGGAAACGCTGCACGCCCGCGTACTTGTCCAGATTCTTGCCGGTGATCACGACCTTGCGACGGCGTTTCTTCGAGAGAATTTCCTTCACCGCCTTGCGCGACAGATTGGCGATCTCGCGTTCGAGATTGCGCACGCCCGCCTCGCGCGTGTAGTAGCGAATAAGGCCGGTGAGCGCGCTGTCCGCGATCACCAATTCGCCCGACCGGAGGCCGTTGGCCTCGAACTGCTTGCGCAGCAAATGGCGCTTGGCGATCTGAACCTTCTCGTCCTCGGTGTAACCGGGAATACGGATGAGCTCCATGCGATCGAGCAAGGGCTGCGGCATGCGCAGCGTGTTCGCCGTCGTCACGAACATCACGTCCGACAGGTCGTATTCGACCTCGATATAGTGGTCCTGGAAGGTCGAGTTCTGTTCGGGATCGAGCACCTCGAGCAAGGCCGAGGACGGATCGCCGCGCCAGTCCTGGCCGAGTTTGTCGATTTCGTCCAACAGGAACAGGGGATTGGACGATTTCGCCTTCTTCATGCCCTGGATGACCTTGCCGGGCATCGAGCCAATATAGGTCCGCCGGTGGCCGCGCACTTCGGCCTCGTCGCGCACGCCGCCCAAGGACATGCGCACGAAATTGCGCCCCGTGGCGCGGGCAATCGACTTGCCGAGCGAGGTCTTGCCGACGCCGGGCGGGCCCACCAGGCACAGGATCGGACCGCGCACCTTGCGCGTGCGCAATTGGACGGCGAGGTATTCGAGGATGCGCTCCTTGACCTTTTCCAGGCCGAAATGGTCGTGGTTCAGGATACGCTCGGCATGCTTGAGGTCGCGCTTCACGCGCGTGCGCTTCTGCCATGGAATCGAAAGCATCCAGTCGAGGTAGTTGCGCACCACGGTCGCTTCGGCGGACATGGGGCTCATCGAGCGGAGCTTCTTGACCTCCGCCATGGCCTTTTCGCGCGCTTCCTTCGAGAACTTGGTTTTGCGAATCCGCTCCTCGATTTCGGCGACCTCGTCCTTGCCCTCTTCGCCTTCGCCGAGTTCCTTCTGGATCGCCTTGAGTTGTTCGTTCAGGTAATACTCGCGCTGCGTCTTCTCCATCTGCCGCTTGACGCGGTTGCGGATGCGCTTCTCGACCTGGAGCACGCCGATCTCGCCTTCCATCAGGCCGTAGATCTTCTCCAGGCGTTCGTGCGTGGACGCGGTTTCAAGCAGTTCCTGCTTCTCGGGAATCTTGAGCGTGAGATGGGACGCCACCGTGTCCACCAGCTTCGAGAGGTTGTCGATCTGGCTGACCGACACCAAGACCTCGGGCGGAATCTTGCGGTTGAGCTTCACGTATTGCTCGAATTGCGTGACCACCGTGCGGCCGAGGGCCTCGAGCTCGCGTGGGTCGGGCGCTACCTCTTCCGCAATTTCGCCGTAGGCCTGGAAAAAATTGGCGTTCTCGGCATAGCGCAGCACGCGGGCGCGCTTGGTGCCCTCGACCAGGACCTTGACCGTGCCGTCGGGCAGCTTGAGGAGCTGAAGCACCGTGCCGACCGTGCCCACGGAGTAGATGTCGGCGGGGGTGGGATCGTCCTGGGCCGCGTTCTTCTGCGTGACGAGAAGGATCTGTTTGTCCTCCTTCATCACGTCTTCGAGCGCGCGCACGGATTTTTCCCGTCCGACGAAAAGCGGGACGATCATGTGCGGGAACACCACGATGTCCCGCAACGGCAATACTGGATAAAGCGTGCCGCCGGCGATTTCCACGTCGCACCTACCTGACTTTGAGCCGGCCAGAGAAGCCGACGCCGCCGGACGGAGGACCCGCCCGAACCGGATTCAATAAATGGCCTCGGACCGGCCCCCGATCAAGAGGGCAGAGCCGGCGGGCGCCCGTCCTAGGCGCTCGTCCCTACATCGCCGACCCGGTCGGCGTAGATCTGCAACGGGCGCGCGCGGCCCTCGACGACTTCGCGGTTGATTACAATCTCTTCCACGCCCTCATAGCCAGGCAACTCGAACATGGAATCGAGCAGGATCGCCTCGAGAATCGAGCGCAGGCCGCGGGCGCCGGTCTTGCGGGCCAGCGCCTTCTTGGCCACGCCCTGCAGCGCGTCCTCGGAGAAGTTTAGGCGCACGCCTTCCATCTCGAATAGGCGCTGGTACTGCTTGACGAGCGCGTTCTTGGGCTTGAGCAAGATGTCGACGAGCGCTTGCTGGTTCAGGTCCTCGAGCGTCGCGATCACCGGCAAGCGGCCGATGAATTCGGGAATGAGGCCAAACTTGAGCAGGTCCTCGGGTTCGACCTCGCGCAGGATTTCGCCGGTGCCGCGTTCGTCGGGCGCGCGCACATCGGCGCCGAAGCCGATCGAGGAGCCCCGGCCGCGCGCGGCGATGATCTTTTCCAAGCCGGAAAACGCGCCGCCGCAGATGAACAGGATATTGGTCGTATCGACCTGCAAAAACTCCTGCTGGGGATGCTTGCGCCCGCCTTGGGGCGGCACCGAGGCGACCGTGCCTTCCATGATCTTCAGCAGCGCCTGCTGCACGCCCTCGCCCGACACGTCGCGGGTGATCGAGGGGTTGTCGGACTTGCGGCTGATCTTGTCGACCTCGTCGATATAGACGATGCCGCGCTGCGCGCGCTCGACGTTGTAGTCGGCGGCCTGCAACAGCTTGAGGATGATGTTCTCGACGTCCTCGCCGACATAGCCGGCCTCGGTCAAGGTCGTCGCATCGGCCATGGTGAATGGCACGTCGATGATGCGCGCCAGTGTCTGGGCGAGCAGGGTCTTGCCGCAACCAGTCGGACCGACCAACAGGATGTTCGACTTCGCCAGCTCGACATCGCTCGTCTTCTGGCCGTGCGACAGGCGCTTGTAGTGATTGTGAACCGCGACCGAGAGCACGCGCTTGGCGTGGCCCTGGCCGATCACGTAGTCGTCCAGAACCTTGTTGATTTCCTTCGGCGTCGGCACGCCGTCGCGCGACTTGACGAAGGTCGTCTTGTGCTCTTCGCGGATGATATCCATGCAGAGCTCGACGCATTCGTCGCAGATGAACACCGTCGGCCCGGCGATGAGCTTGCGCACCTCGTGCTGGCTCTTGCCGCAAAAGGAGCAGTAGAGAGTGTTCTTCGAATCGCCGCCGCTAGCCTTGTTCATCATCGTCCCAACTATATCTAGTTGGTCCCTGGGCTCGGATGGGCCTCATTTACGCACACACCCCGCCCCCACACAAGAGGGCCGGCACCAAATACATGTCTTGCGACCCTGCCCGAGACACAACCGGCCCCGTCCAAGCCCAAGGAGCAAGCTGGCAGCCCTGGGCGAAGATTCCCTTAACTCGCGAACCGTCCGCCCGCCCATCTCACCGCGCGGGCCCGGCATCGGGCGTGGCCGACGCGGCTCCCGCCGCCGAGACCGGGCGCTCGAACACGACCTCATCGACGATGCCGAACGCCTTGGCTTCCTCGGGGGACAAAAAGCGATCGCGCTCCATCGCGTTCTCGATCGTGGCGATATCCTGGCCGGTGTGCTTGACGAAAATTTCGTTCAGCCGCTGGCGGAGTGCCAGGATTTCGCGCGCGTGGATTTCGATGTCGGTCGCCTGGCCCTGAAAGCCGCCGGACGGCTGATGGACCATGATGCGGGAATTGGGCAACGAATAGCGCTTGCCCGGAGCGCCGGCGCACAGCAAGAGCGCGCCCATCGACGCCGCCTGACCGATGCACAGCGTCATGACGGGCGGACGGATATATTGCATCGTATCGTAGATCGCCAAGCCCGAGGTCACGATTCCGCCCGGGGAGTTGACGTAGAACGAAATCTCCTTGTTCGGATTCTCCGACTCGAGAAACAAGAACTGCGCGCAGATCACGCTCGCGACGCCGTCGTTCACGGCGCCGGTCAGAAAGACGATCCGCTCCTTGAGCAGGCGCGAGTAGATATCGTAGGCGCGCTCGCCCCGATTGGTCTGCTCGACCACCATCGGCACCAGCATGTTGCCCGTCACCTCGGCCATGAACCCGTTCTCCTTTGCCTAGCGTCCGGCGTGCTCAGGCATCGCCGGTCTTTGCCTTCGCGGACTTGCGCTTTCCGGCCTTGCCCGCCCCGCCCTTCCCCGGCGGCGCGGCGGCGGCGATGTCGTCGGTATCCGCCTTGGCGAATTCCTCGGCTGTCACCGCGCGCTTGGAGATTTGCACCAATTCGAGAATGTAGTCGACCACCTTGTCCTCGAGCAGGGGCGCGCGCAACGCGTCCGCGGCCGCAGGATTCTTGCCGTAGAACTCCATCACCTGGCGCTCGTTGCCCGGATAGCGCCGTGCCTCCGCGGCCAGCGCCTTGCTCATTTCGTCCGCCGACACGGAAATCTTGTTCGCCCGCCCGACCTCGGACAACAGCAGGCCCAGACGCACCCGCCGTTCGGCGATACGCCGGTATTCGGCCTTGAGCTCGTCCTCGCTCTTTGCGCTGTCCTCGGGATCGCCGCGCCCGGCCGCCTTGTCCTGCTGCAACTGCCGCCAGATGCCCTCGAACTCCATGTCGATCATGCCGGGGGGCAGTGGGAAATCATGCGCCTCGGTCAGCGTATCGAACAATTTCCGCTTGGCGCGCGAGCGCGCGAGCATGGCATAGGCGGACTCGAGATCCTTGCGGACGGCGGCCTTGAGCGCGTCGAGATTTTCGAGGCCCATGGCTTTGGCGAGTTCGTCGTCGATCGCCGCCGCCTTGGGCCCGCGCACTTCCTTCACGGCCACTTCAAACCGCGCTTTCTTGCTCTGTAGATCCTTGTTGGAGTAGCTCTCCGGGAAGGTGACGTCGACTGTGCGCGCCTCACCGGCCGAGGCACCTATCAACTGGTCCTCGAAGCCGGGAATGAACGAATTACCGCCAAGGGCCAGGTGATAGCCCTCGCCCTTGCCGCCCGGCAATTCCTTGCCGTCGACGATGCCGGTGAAATCGATCACCACGACGTCGTCCTTGGCCGCGGCGCGAGAGACCGGTTCGGTCTGGCGCATCGAGGCGGCGCGGCGGCCGAGTTCGGTCTCGACATCGCCATCGGCGACGGCGACCTCGAGCCGTTCAAGCGACAGCGTGCGAAAATCGACCGGCTTGATTTCAGGCAGCACCTCGACCGCGATGGTGAAAGCCAAATCCGCGCCCGGTTCGGCCGAGACGATCGCCACGTGCGGCTGCATCGCCGGGCGCAAGCCCCGCTCCGCGATCGTCTGCGTCGAACTCGTGTTCACCGCGTCCTGCAACACCTCGCCACGGACGGCATCGCCGAACCGACCCTTGAGCAGGGTCATCGGAGCCTTGCCCGGACGAAAACCCGGAATCCGGGCGGTTGCGCCGAATTCCTTAAGCTTGTCGTTGATCTTGCGCTCGATATCCTCGGCAGGCAGCACGATCTTGAATTCGCGCTTCAGGCCGTCATTGAGCGTCTCGGTAACCTGCATGCTAGGCCTCGAAATTCCACATCAAAGGAAAGGCGGCTTGGATAAAACGCCGCCCGGTGCCCACGCCACGCCCCCGGCGGGCGGATTGGTGCGGGCGGAGGGATTTGAACCCCCACGACGCAAGGTCACAGGAACCTAAATCCTGCGTGTCTACCAATTCCACCACGCCCGCGCGTGGATGCGCCGGGCCACGCAAAAGGGGCGGCCGGGAACAAGAAGGCTTCTCTATATCAATGGTGTCGGACGATCAATGGCAAGGCGGGCGCTATTCCCGGCCGACCAGTGCGCGCGCGGCGGCGTCGAGGATCGCGTCCGAATCGAGGCCGTAAACACGGTAGAGATCGGGTAGATCGCCAGATTGTCCGAACGTCTCGACCCCCAGGGCCTGAACCCGGTGCCGGACGACACCCCCCAGCCAGGACAAAGTTGCCGGATGGCCGTCGATCACACTGACCAGCGCCGCACCCGGCTTCAAGCGCCCGAGCAGGCGGCGCGCATGCGAGCCGCCCTGGCCGCGCTGACCCGAAAGCCAGCCCTGGTGCAGCCTGTCGGGCGATGTAACGGCCAACAGCCCCGCGCCCGGAATGTCCTCGAGCAAGGCTTCGTGCGCCGCGCGCGCCTCGGGCGCGACCGCGCCGCAATAGGCAATGGCCAAATCGGCCTCGGGCGAAGGCGGAACCGCCCAATAGGCGCCTTCGATCACGCCGTTCAGCAAGGTTTCGTCCATGGCACGCGCCGGCTGATCGAGCGGCCGGGTGGACAGGCGCAGATAGACCGAGCCGCCCTCGGGCGCCTGCATGTGGCGGAACGACCAAGCCATGATCGCGGCAAGCTCGTCGGCGAAGGCGGGCTCGAAACTTGCGAGGCCCGGCTGGCCCATGCCGATCAGGGGCTGCACGACCGATTGGTGCGCCCCGCCCTCGGGCGCGAGGGTAATGCCCGAAGGCGTCGCGGCCAGAAGAAACCGCGCATCCTGATAGCAGGCGTAATTCAAGGCATCGAGACCGCGCGCGATGAACGGATCGTACACCGTGCCGACCGGCAATAGCCGTGCGCCGAAATGCGCGCCCGCAAGCCCCAACGCCGCGAGCATCAGGAACAGATTGTTCTCGGCGATGCCGAGCTCGATGTGCTGACCCTCGTGATGCATGGCCCAGCGCTGCGCCGAGATGACCTTTTCTTCCTTAAAGGTGTCCTTGCGGTCGGAGCGGTTGAAGATCGCGCGCTGGTTTACCCAGCCCCCAAGATTGGTCGAGACCGTGACGTCGGGCGATGTGGTGACGATGCGCGCCGCGAGCTCGCTCGTCCCCTTGCCGATTTCGTGCAGGATCTTACCGAAGGCTTCTTGCGTCGATTGCTTGGCGCCGGCGGGCACGGGCAATCGGTCGGGCACGGCGATCGCGGGCGGCGCGCTCGCGGCCTTGGTCCGACGCGCGAAGGGCACGTCCTTGAGGAACGCCTCGATTTGGTCGACGGGCGGGCGCATGCCGGCGAAACGGTCCCATTCGGCGCCTTCGGCGATGCCCATATCGGCGCGCAGCTGCCCCATCTGCTGGAGATTCATGAGGCCGGCATGGTTGTCCTTGTGGCCCGCGAACGGCAGGCCCATGCCCTTGATGGTGTAGGCGATGAAGCAATGGGGCAGATCGGACTCGACCGAATCGAACGCCTCGATCACCGATTCCATGTCGTGGCCGGCGAGATTGGTCATCAGCGCGTGCAGGGCCGCGTCGTCGTGCTCATCCAGAAGAAGCTTGCCGAAACGCGTGCCGCCCAAATCCGTGCCTAGGCGGGCGCGCCAGGCGGGGCCGCCCTTGTAGCTGAGCGCGGCATAGAGATCGTTGGGACAGTCGTCGATCCAGCGCCGCAGCGTCTCGCCGCCCGGACGTGCAAAGACCGCCTCGAGCCGTTTGCCGTACTTGAGCATCACGACCTTCCAGCCCACGGCCTGGAAGAAATCCTTGATCTTCTGAAACAGATGATCCGACACCACGCTGTCGAGGCTCTGGCGATTGTAATCGACCACCCACCAAAGATTGCGAACGTCGTGTTTCCAGCCCTCCAGCAGGGCCTCGAAGATATTGCCCTCGTCGAGTTCGGCGTCGCCCAGCACGGAAACCATGCGCCCGGTCGGACGGTCACCGAGCTTGTGCAGGCGCACATAGTCCTGAACCAAGGACGAGAACAAGGTCATCGCGACGCCCAAGCCGACCGAGCCCGTGGAAAAATCGACGTCGTCCTCGTCCTTGGTGCGCGAGGGATAGGACTGCGCGCCGCCGAGCGCGCGAAAGCGCGCCAGGTTCTCGCGGCTCTGATTGCCAAGCAGGTATTGAATGGCGTGAAACACGGGACTGGCGTGCGGCTTGACCGCAACCCGATCCTCCGGCCGCAGCGCGTGGAAATACAGCGCCGTCAGCAAGGTCGAGCACGAGGCGCTCGAGGCCTGATGGCCACCGACCTTGAGGCCATCGCGATTGGGGCGCAGGTGATTGGCGTGATGGATGGTCCAGCTCGAAAGCCACAGCACCTTGCGCTGCAACTCCTCAAGCATGCGCAGGGACTCGGCGCGGGAATTGGCGCGGGGCCGAGCGAGCGGGATCGGTTCGGCCATGCGGACGGCCTCGCTGGCGGGGTTGTCGAACGACGAGAATTATCGTTCGGTGAAAATCATCGCCCGGTAAAAATCATCGACCGGTGAAAATCATCGACCGGTGAAAATCATCGACCGGCGAGACTAGCGCGACGAAGCGCCGCGCGCATCCTCCGGCGCTTCGGACTTTGGAGCCGTGATTTGTTGTTCCCTTGGGTCGTTAGGCCATCGGGCCGCCGGGGATGCGCTGGGGCCAGCTCGCGAGCAGGCGATGGCGCCGGTCGTCGAAGGTCTCGGCGGACTTGGCCTCGGACCCGCCGCCTGCGGCCGCGATCTCGGCGATGCGGGCGCAGATCGTTTCCATGTCGACGTCCGAAAGACAGGTCGGTTCGATGGCGAGATAGCCCGAGGCGGAATCGTAATCCTCGATCTTGATCGTCGGATTGCCTTCCGCAAGACGGCGCGCGATGGCCACCGCGTTGACCCCGACCTTTTCCGCCTCGACATGGAACCGCGCCTTGGCCAGGGGCTTGCCGGTCGGATCGTCGGCGAGATGCGCCGTGATGCCCTTGATTCCCGCCAGGCGCTCGACCGCCATTTGCGCCCGTGCACGCTCGCGCCGCGCGGCCTCGGCTTGGTCGAGTTCGCCGTGGCGCTTCAAGGCGGCGATGACCCCGACCACGCCTTCCTTGCCGACCTTCATCGCCCGGCCGATGCCGCGTTCCTGCATATAGGCCGCGCGCACGAGTTCGAGCCTGCCCGCGATCACGCCCGCCGTCAGCCCGCCCAAGCGCTTATGCCCGCTTTGAACCACGAGGTCCGCGCCCAGTTCGACGAAGGCGCGCAAATCGTAATCGGTCGCCGCATCGACCACGACCGGAACCGAGCGGGCATGGCACAGCCCGATGAAGGTCGAAAGATCGACGAAGGAGCCGGAAGGCGCCTGGGAGGAAACGACGAACAGGCCGCACGCGGTGCGTTCGTTGATGGCGCCCGAAATATTGTATTGCCCGCAGCCATTGGTCGAGCCGACCTCGACCGCCTTGGCGCCGGTGATTCGAATCATCTGCAGCACATGACCGCTGTAATCGATGGCATGGCCGCGCTGGATGATCACTTCGTTCTTGGCGCATACGGAATCGGGCAAAAGCTCGATCTTGGACAGATCGCCGCCCGTCATCGTCGCCGCGACCGACACCGCGATGCCCGAAGCCGCGCACGCGGTGACGCACCCCGCCTCCGCACCCGAGGCCTTGGCGATCGCCTCGCATGCCGCGCGCTGCAAGTCGGTCATTTCGACATTGTGCGGCAGGATGCCGTTGACCGCCGCGATCACCTCGTCCCAGACGGGACTGGCACCCAGCGCGGTGACATAGCCGCAGCCATTGATTACGCGTCGCAGACCCAATTCGGCAAAAAGATCGTTCATCGCCCACCCCATCCCGGTTGGGGACAGGTTAGCGGCAAGCCAGGGTCGGGCGAAAGGCGCCGTTGAAGCAGGGACTCAGGCCGCCGAAACGCGTTCCTGATAAAGATCGAAGAACGAGCGCGCGGCGAGCACGCGCGGGCCTTCGATATAGCGCTGGCGATTAGGGCGAATGAAATCCACCCGGTAGCGCAGATGCGGAATACCCTGCTGATCGATATGCACCGCGATGATTTCCGCGGTTTCGACCGTGCGATCGGCGAGAACACGGCGGAATTGCGAGCCCGACTTTAACGTACTCCATGCAATCGCCGCGTTGGAACAGCAGGCTGTTCATTTGGCGCGCGTGCGCCTGCGGACGCCCTTGCGGCTGGGCCATGATTCCCCCCGGTGGAACCGAATTATGCCGTTAGTGCCTCGATTTATAGCGTCTTGCTGAATATTTGCAAGAAACACTTAAAATCCATTGAATATAAACGATAATATGGGCTTACCAACAGGCAAAAAACCACATCTAGGTGGCCGTCGACAATCCGTGCATGGCGGCCGATGCGGCGATGCGTCGCTGGGTTACATAGGCTTCGTGGTTGGTCTCGATATCGTCCAGACGATAGAGGTAATTGATCATCACGCCCGCCGATTCCCTGAGGCCCTTTTCGGAACGGTCGCCGAGCCAATTGAGGCGTTCCATCCGGGCACCGTTCGACAAATGAAAATGAGCGACCGGATCGAGCGTGCCGCCCTGTGGCCGCCGCGCCTCAATGAGATAGCGCGCGCACAGCCGCATGATCGGGACCTTGAGGGCGGCGGCTAGACGCATATTGCCGATCCAGGAACCGTCGGCAAGAACGTGCTTGAGCGCCGCCGCGCCGACGGGCATGCCGCAGGACGCGAGCGCGGTCCATTCCTTCGGCTCGAGGCTCGCGTCGTCGAGCCGTTCGTCCAACCACCGGCGAAATCCGGGAATGGGCGAAAGCGTGGCGAAAATCTTCAGGTTCGGAAACTCGGCCTGGAGGGATTCGACGACGCGCTTGATGAGGAAGGCGCCGAAGCTGATGCCCGCGAGACCGCGCTGGGCATTCGAGATCGAATAGAAGATCGCGGCATCGGCGCCGCGAGGATCGCCCGAGGGCGCCGCCTCGTCCAAGAGCGACTGCACGTTATCGGCCATGCCGTCGACCAGCGCGACTTCGACGAAGATGAGCGGCTCGTCAGGCAGGTTCGGGTGAAAGAAGGCAAAACAGCGCCGATCGGAATCGAGGCGATTCTTCAGGTCTTGCCAGCTTTTAACGGCGTGGACCGCCTCGTAGGCCGCGAGTTTTTCCAGCACCGCCGCCGGCGCGTTCCAGGTGATGCGGCGCAATTCAAGAAAGCCGATATCGAACCATGCGGCAAGCAGGTCCTTCAAATCGGCTTCGAGCTCGCCGAGCGCGCCGCCGTCCTTGCCGCGCGCAAGACCCAACAGCTCGGCGCGCATATCGACCAGAAACTTGACGCCCTCGTCGAGGGCGTTGAAGCGCGTGAGAAGGCGCACGCGCGGCGGCTCCAACGCGCCGCGCAAGGCCCGTTCCGCGGCCCAGCGTTCGCCCTCGCTCGGCGCCCCTTGCACCCGCGCGATCGCTGCATCCACGGCCTTGCGGTCGGCCGAAAACTCGTCGGCCAGCAGGCGCAGGAAACGCTCGCGCCCCGCTTTATCGAGCGCGAGATAGCTCCGGCCGAGCGCGGCCGCCCGCGCCCGCGCCGAAACCTCGCCGCCCGCCGCATCGAGACAGGCGCGCAACTGCGCCCGCAACCGCGCCGAGTCGTCCGCCGGCAATTCCGGCCGCGGCGGCACGCCTTCGGCCCGCAACGCGATCTCGCGCCATGTGCGGCGCAGGCGCGCGACGGTACGCTCGACGAAACTCGTCGTATCGTTCACGGCGTTTCTCCCCGCCCCGTCCCGGCCGATGCTTGCGCGGCAAAAGCGGCGCGCAGTGCCGCCGGAATGCCATCGGGCAAGTCGTCGCCAACCAATCCCGGCCCGAACGCGCAAGCCGCCGCGCCGTGCAGCCAAGACGAAGCCGCCGCCGCGTCGAAGCCATCCATGCCTTGCGCCATCAAGCCAACGGCAAGGCCGGCAAGCACATCGCCCGCCCCTGCGGTCGCAAGCTCGGGCGGCGCATTGGCGTTGATCGTCGCGCGGCCGTCGGGCCCGGCGATCACCGTGTCCGCGCCCTTGAGCAGAATCACGGCGCCGGACTTCGCCGCGCCAGCGCGCGCGCGCGCGACCTTGCCCCCCGCCATGGCCGCTATCTCGGCGCCGAACAGGCGGCGAAACTCGCCGTCATGGGGGGTGAGCAGGCAGTGCGGGCCGGTCCGTACGAAAAGCGTTTGCACGTCGCCCGCGAACGCGGTCAACGCGTCGGCATCGAGCACAATGCGCTTACCGCGTTCGAGCGCGGCCAAGGCCAGAACCCGGGTTTCGGGCCCAATCCCGGCGCCTGGGCCAACCAACACCGCGTTGCGCCGATCGTCGTCGAGGAAGCGCCCGAAAGCCGCGGCCGATCCCACGCGCTCGACCAGAATACTCGCCCAATCGGATTGATAGATGGCGGCGGCTTCGGGCGGGCAGCAGATCGTCGCCAAGCCTGCGCCCGCGCGCAAGGCCGCGCGAGCCCCAAGACGCGCCGCCCCCGTCATCCGCGCGCCACCCCAGATCACCGCGTGACCGCGGGAATATTTGTGCCCACCCACTTGCGGGCGCGGCAAGCGCCACGACGCGGGATGGTTTTCCCACAGTGCCGGGCGAACCGTATCGAGCGCCGAATCGGGGATGCCGATATCGGCGAGCACCAGTTCCCCGCACAGCGCCCGCCCTGGCAGCAGAAGATGCCCAGGCTTCTTGCGGAAGAACGTAACGGTCAGCGCGCATGACGGCGCCGCGCCCAAGATCGCCCCGGTGTCGCCCTCGACCCCGCTTGGCACATCGACCCCTACCGCGACGAGACCGCGCGCGCCGATGGCCTCGACCGTCGCGCGGGCGGCGCCCGAGAGCTCGCGGGTAAGACCCGCGCCGAACAGCGCATCGACCACGAGCGTCGCGCCATCGAGCGCCTGCGGCGCCAGGGCGACCGTCGGGCCGCGCCAGCGCGTGGCGTGGTGGCGCGCATCGCCTTTGAGCCGCTCGGGCGGCACCATGGCCGCGACCGTCACCTTCCAGCCGCTCCCGGCCAGAAGCCGGGCAACGACATAGCCGTCGCCGCCATTGTTCCCGGGGCCGCACAGGACGACAGCGGGGCGCGGCGAAAACCGCCCTTGGATGGCGCGCGCGACCGCCGCGCCGGCATTGGCCATCAATGTCTCGCCCGGCACGCCGCCAACGATGGCCGCGCGATCGCAACGCGCCATTTCGGCGGCGGTCAGCAAGGCATAGCGATCGTCTGGCGCCATGGCGGAAGTTCCCGGGTGGTGATTGTCCGTCGGATGTTACGCCCAAGCGCGCCGCAGGGAAAAACACCCCGGCGGCACGGAACCGCCCCGGCACGCGAGCCGGCCTCGCGGGATTGACCGGCCTTGCGGGGTTGACCGGCCGCGGGCGTCGAGTTCATCCTTATCGCGCGTTTGCAGGCTTGTCGCGCGCGGTACTATTTTTCCCGCGCAATACTGGGGAGACGATCATGGCCGCCACGTCCCAAGAAACTCCGACGCCAGATTACAGCCAGGGCGTGGCTTTCGTGAACGGCGAGTTCGTGCCGATCGCGGACGCCAAGATCTCGGTGCTCGACTGGGGCGTGGTGCGCTCGGACTGCACTTACGACGTGGTGCATGTCTGGAAGAACCGGTTCTTCCGCCTGGACCACCATCTCGACCGGTTCCAGCGCAGCGTCGCGAAGCTGCGCCTGCAACTGCCCTTCGACCGCGAAACGCTCGAAGCGACCCTGCACAAATGCGTGTCCATGTCCGGGTTGGAGGACGCCTATGTCTCGATGACTTGCACCCGCGGCCGGCCCGCGAAGGGCGTGCGCGATCCGCGCCTGGCGAAGAACAATTTCTACTGTTTCGCCGTGCCTTTCGTCTGGCTCGCCACGATGGAACAGCAGGACGTGGGCGCGCATATGCACATCTCCAGCATCCCCCGCATCCCCGCCGAATCCGTCGATCCCACGATCAAGAACTATCATTGGATCGACATGGAGATGAGCCTGTTCGAGGCCTACGAAAACGACGCCAATTTCGTCGTGCTCAAGGACCGCGACGGCAACATCACCGAAGGCCCCGGCTACAACGTCTTCGCGCTGCACAACGGCAAGTGGATCACGCCCGACCACGGCGTGCTCGAGGGCGTCACGCGCCAGACGGTGCTGGATTTGTGCAACGAATTGAACGTCACCGCCGCGCCCGAGAAAATGACCGTCGAGGACTTGCGTTCGGCCGATGAAATCCTCGTCACCTCGACGGCGGGCGGCGTCATGCCCGTGACGAAGTTGAACGGCCGAAAAATCGGCGACGGCACGCCCGGCCCGGCGACGACCCGCCTGCGCCAGCTCTACTGGGCAAAGCACGCCGATCCCGCGTGGTCGAAGCCCGTGCGCCGCGACATCTAAGTTTGGCGGACACAACTGGTCCGGCCGGGCGCGAGGCGCGCGCGCCCGAACCCACGCCGGCGCGTCCACGGCGCCGGACGCGGCTTTCGATTATCGCGGTGCTGAGCCTTGCCCTCGGCGGTCTCGTGCTCTTGGGCGTGGGCGGAGCATTGGTCATCGGCCTGGGCGGGGCGCGCCGGAGTACCGCAATCTTGCTGCGCGAACGGATCGAACTCGCCATCGACCTCGTCGCGGCGCGCATCGACCGCCATTTGCAGCCGGTCGAGGACCAAAGCGCCTTTATCGCCGAAACCATCGCCAAGCGGCCGGAACTGCTCGACCAACCTGCGGTCCTGGCCGAAATCCTGACCGGCGCCATGGCGGCAACGCCCCAGGTCGACACCATCGGCGTCGTGCGGTCCGATTATCGGGCCGTGCGCTTGGCGCGCGGCGCGGCGCGCATCGAGAGCGCCGACGTCTCGAACGTCACCGCCGTCATCGCCAGCATCGATCGCGTGCGGCAATCGGGCCATGGCTCGTGGTCGGAGCCCTCGCTATCCCGGATCATCGGCCAACCGGTCATCGCCTATCGCTATCCCATCTTCGTCGGCGGCGAGTTTCGCGGCGCGGTGTTGTCGGTCGTCACGGTGGCCGAATTGTCCGAGTTCGCGCGCGAGGCAACGAACGATCTGGGACAAGTCGCCTTCGTCCTGTACGGCGATGACCGCATCCTGGCGCATCCGCTGATGGCGGGTTTTCGCTTCGAGCCGAGCGCGGAAGCACCGTTGCCGCCGCTCGCGGTCAATTTCGATCCCGTGCTCGCCGAGATTTGGTCGAACGACCGCGAACCCTTGACCGCGCCCGCGCCCTTGCTCCGCTCGGAAGGCCACATCGTCGCGCTGGCCGACGACTACTACGCGTATATCTACCGCCGCCTTCGCCGCTATGGCGACACGCCCTGGCTCGTCGGACTCTATGCCTCGGGCAAGGATGTCGGCGGCGAGGTTCGCCGCTTCTGGTGGCTCGTCTATTCGGGCGGCGCGCTTCTCGCGCTTGCGCTTGCGGGCGCGGCGATGGTCGGACGAAGGCTCGCGCGGCCCATCCGCGAGTTGGCCGCGCACGCGCGCCGAATACAGTTGCTCGAGATCGAAGGCGGCCCGCCTTTGCGGCGCAGCCGCGTGCGCGAAATCGACGAGGCGGTAACCGCTTTCAACGCCATGACGCAAGCCGTGCGCTGGTTCTCGACCTATGTTCCGCGCGCGCTGACCGATCGCCTGGTGCGCACCGGGCGCGCGACGCCGACGCGCGAGCGCCGCCTGACGGTCATGTTTACCGATATCGCGGGCTTCTCGCGCCTGGCGGAAACCATGCCCGCCCCCGAGATCGCCGCCTTGCTGAACGAGCACTTCGCCGTCATCGGCGAGGCCATCGAGGCGACGGGCGGCACGATCGACAAATATATCGGCGACGCGGTCATGGCGTTTTGGGGCGCGCCCGACCGCCAGCCGGATCACGCGCGGCGCGCCTATGCCGCGGCGCAACTCGTCGTCGAACGGCTCGCGGCGTGGAACGGCGAAAGACGCGCGCGCGGCCTGGCCCCCGTGCGCCTGCGTATCGGCCTGCACAGCGGCCGCATGCTGGTCGGCAATATCGGCTTCAGCGGGCGCATCAATTACACGGTGG
>CAMAPP010000081.1 GCA_945860095.1 Rhizobium sp. Q54
AACCGCCATTGCCCCAAGGCGCCACCGCCCCGCCCGCCGATATCGCCTCGTTCGCGCCGGCGGACCAGATGGAAATGTCGCAATGGGCGATGGCCGAAGCGCTTGCAGGCCATTTCGACGCCTTGGCGCTCCAGCGCGGCGGCGCGACCATCGATGCCAAGACTCCCGCCCAGCCAGGCGATGTTTTCGAGGCTCAAGGTTGGGCGGGGGAGGGCTCGATCGGTTTGTCGATTCGAGATGTCGTTTTTTCGATGTGCGGTAAGTCGGTTGGGCACGCGCGCGTCAATGGCGTGCGCACCGACGTGACCGAAAGGGTTCATCCCAATCTCGGCCGCTCGGGTTGGCGGGCGCGGTTGCTGGCCGCACACCTGCCGCGCTGTGGTGATGGGCAATTGCGCGCCTGGGCGGTCGTTCCGGGCGGCGGGTCGCTATTGCCTCTCGGCAATGTGTATTCCGTCGCGCTGGCTCCTGCTTCGCCAGGTGCGACCGTGCTGCCCGGCGCGCGCGTATTCGGGCCGCGCGACGTGGCGCAGCCACGTCTCGTGGCCATCGAGATCTTGGCGAGCGGCACTGAATTGCGCCGATGCGGGCGGACCGATTGTGCTTCGGTCGGCGATCTTTTTGCTGGATCCCAGCAAGGCTATGTCGCCGAGGAAGCAGGCGATTGGGCGCTGATCGTGTTCGCCAGATTGGCGGGCTGGATGCAGAAATCGCAATTCCGCGCGGGCCCATGACGGGGAAAGTGCGCGCGGCACGCGACCGACCGGGCTGGCCGTATTTCCTCGGCGCCTACGCCATGGTGTGGCTTTATCTCAACACCTTCGAAATCTGGCGGATGCTTCAGGCCGTTACCGGGCCTGTGGCCGAGTTCGTCCCTTACGGGCTGGCGGCGGCGGTGGGACTTGGAATTGTCGTCTGGGGACGGAACGCGCAGCGCGCGCGCGGTACTGTGTCCTGGGGACTCGTTCTTGCGGGCGTGGCGCTCGCCGGGATAGGGCTCGGCGTCACGGATCCGCTATTTCCCTCCAAGCGCATTCACGTGCCGCAATACATCCTGCTGGCGCTGGTGGTGCGCGCGGGTCTCAGCCGCGAGCTCTCGGGCTGGAATCTCACGCTCATGGGCGCCTTGCTGGCCACGCTTTACGGCAGCCACGACGAATTGCTTCAAGGCCTTCACCCGAAACGAACCTATGGCATGCCCGATATGCAGGTGAACGCGCTCGGCGCGCTCGCGGGCTCGCTCGTGGCGCACGGCTTGCGGCTGCTCGATCGCGGCGTTGCCGCCGCCGCGCCGCCACCAACGGTGAATGCCGGTTTCGCTGGCGCGCTGTTTGGTTTTTTTCTGTTTCTCGATGCCTTGTTGTCGTTTCGCGGGGCGGCTGTGCCGCTTTGGTTGGTCTTGCCGGCGCTTGCGGGGCTGCTGTGCTGGGCGGTCGCGGATGGCTTGTGCCATGCGCGCTATGGATACCGCCGTGCCTTTGCATTGGGCGCGCTGCTGATCGCTGCGGCGCTGCTATATCCTTTCGTCCCCCTTATCGTTGGGCCCCTTATCGTTGTTCCCCATGTCGCGCCGCTGGTTTTCGAGTAGCGTTCTCGCCCTGGCGCTGATCGCCGCCATGGCCGCGGCGGTTGTCGATCTCGCGCGCCAGGCGCCGCTCAATGTGCTGATCGTGACCATGGAAAGCACGCGCGCCTCCGACTTCACGGCGGAGAACCTGCCGAAGACGTTCGCCGCAGCCGAGACGGGGCTGCGCTTTACTTCTCATCGAACGATCTCGGCTTGGACCGCGCCGAACATCATCGCGCTTCTCGGCGGCGTTTCGCCCTACGCCCAGGGCGTGCATGCGCGCGACCAGGCGCTGCCGGCCGATAGCCGCTTGCCGCTTGAAGATCTGGCGAAGGCGGGCTGGCGCGTCGCGGGCCTGCAATCCTTCATGGCGGTCGGTGTGTTCGACCATCTGGGCGTCGGCTTCGAGCCCGGCAAGAATCTTCTGCCCTGGCTTGCCGCCCTCGCGCGTGCGCAAAGGCCATTCGTTCTGTGGCACCATTATCTCGAAACCCATCTGCCCTATGCGCCGCCCGAGTCCCATCGGCCCGTACTCGATGGCTTGATCGCGCGCACCGATGCCGCCGCGCGCGCGCGCATCGAAGCGGTCATGACCCAGCCCGTCATCCCGGCGTCCTCGGTCGCGTTCAAGCCTTCCGACCGCGCGGCCATCCGGGCGCTTTATCTCGGCAATCTCCGCGCCTTCGACGATTGGTTCGGAAATCTCTGGTCGTTTCTCGAGCGCGCGGGCCTGCTCGAGAACACGGTCGTCGTGCTGACCGCCGATCACGGCGAGGAACTTCTCGAGCGCGGCCATGTCGGGCACGCTTCCACCACGCGCGCGGGCCATCTGTACGAGGAAATCGTGCGCGTGCCCCTCGTGCTCTGGGCGCCCAAGCGCCTCGGCATCGCCGTCGGGGTGGTCGAGCGCGAAACCCACCACCCCGATATCGCGGCGACCGTCATGCGTCTTTTGGGAAAGACGCCGTCGCGGCCCATCGACGGCCGCGATCTGTTCGCCGAGGGCGAGCGCGCCTGGGACGGCATGAGCAGCCGCGCTGGATACGCCGAGCCCGATCCCGCGCGCGTTACGCAATTCGTCTATGCGCGGAAGGAAGGGCGTTGGAAATTGCACATCGACATGGCAGGTGACGCCGTTACCCGCCGCGCGTTGTACGACCTCGATGCCGATTCGGGCGAGCGCACGGATGTCTCCGCGCGGGAAGTGGCGCGCGCCCAACGGATGGAGGCCGCGATATTGGCCAAGCGCGCGATCATGCGCCCGCCTTCCATGGCGCAAACGCACGCGGCGATTCCGGTAGAGCGCCCGATATGGATCTTTCCACGCCAAGGCGCGGTTCTCGGCTACGACGATTTCGGCGGGCGAATCCGCCTGGAGTGGCGGGGCGTGCCGGACGGGGCCTATGTCATCGCCTATGAGGCCGGGACCGGAGCGCAGGCCCTATCCGGCGAGTTGAGCGTGACCGGCGCGGTCAAGGATTTCGGTAAAATCGAGCGCGCCTATTGGAACCGCTTCATCGTGCCGTACCGCAATTTCCGCGTGCGCGTCGGCGTGGCCGGGCGGCCGGATTTGTGGAGCGAATGGCTCGAACTCGAAGCGCAGGCGGCGCCGTGACCGGGACAATGCCGCGCGTCCTCTTGCGTCTGCGGCGCGCGCATCCCGCGCTCGCGCTCGCATGGCTTGCGTTCGCCGGATCCTTGGCGTTATTCGCCCTGGCGGCGGCGCGGTCGCCGGCTGGAAATTCCGCTCTTGCCGAACGCGACCGCGAGTTGCGGACCCTGAGCGCGGGCGTGAATATCGACATGGCGGGCGAGGAGCAATTGGCGCGGGCCTATTGGGCGCGCTATCCGGACGTGGCGGCCGACAAGGTCTATGGCGCGGGCGGGCGGTTGGGGATCATGGGCGCGCGCGAGCATTACGCCAAACATGGTCGGCGCGAGGGGCGAGTATGGGAGAAATAGCGGCGCGCGGGCGCGTTGGCGCGTCGCACATCGGCCTCGGATTCGCCACGGCCGGAACGATCGGCGCCGCGTGGACATATGCGGCCACTCATCTTCCGACCGATCTTGGCGGCGCCTCGCTGTTTGAAACTGCGGTGCTGATCCTGCACGCGAGCGCGGCGCTCGCGACCTTGGGATTGGCGATTTTGGGCTTTACCCGTCCCAATTTGGTCGCGGACCGCCTAGCGAACCCGGCAGTCGCTGCGTTCTTGGCGCTTGGGTTATGGAGCGCCGCGGTTGCGCCAATGGCGCGTTATCCGCTCGAGTCCTGGCTCGGCCATCAAGCGAACGGCGAAGGCGCGCTGCAATTCCTCGAACTGGGAGTAATCGCCGCCGCTGCGGCGATATTGATGCGCGTGCCTGGCACACGCCGAATCCTAGGTCTAGCCGCGCTATCGGCCGCGATCGTTATACCGTTGAGCTTTCCGGCCGGGTATCGGGGAGGAGACCTGCTTTCGGAATACCTGGCGCCGTTTGCGCTGGCGGCGCCTGTCTTTGCCTATGTCTCGATGCCCCATGGCCTCAGGCGGCGATACGGCGCGCTCGCGGTCGTGGCCGCGCTGCCCGCGCTCGTGGTCGCGGGCAGTGTGACGGCATGGGTTTGTGTGTTTGGAATCGGCTTTCCAGTCGCGGCTATCGTCGCATGGTGGCGTGGCCGGCGCCAGGGCGCAACGGACAGCGTTCGGCGCTGGGCGCCGGTGGGTTTGGTCGCGGTCGTGATTCTCGCAACCTCGGCGGTCGCATTGCTTGGTTGGTTGGGACTATGGCCGTCGATGACGACAAGACTTTATGTCCTCCGTGTGATGGGGGAAGCGCTGAATTCCCGGTCATGGTTCGTGGGGCAAGGCTGGGGCCGGGCGGGCGAGGCGTTCATCGTCCATCTCAATGCCTCGGGCGCGGCGTTGGTGAACGCCAGTTGGGACGCGGCGAATCGCGGCTATTTGAACGCGCATAATTTTTGGCTCGAGGCGGTTCTCGCAAGCGGAATCGTGGGCGGGCTCGCCTCGATCGCGATATTTGCCCTGCTGCCACGGGCGGCCGCGGGGCGGCATTTGCCCATGGCGGCGGGTCTTGGCGCGGCGAGCGCGGCTTTCCTCTCGAGCTGGTTCTTCGTTGCCGGAAATTGGAGCGTGCTCGCGCTCGCCATGGGCTGTCTATTGCGACCGATGCGGCGGAGCGGACGGCAGTGGAATTTTGTTCCGCGCAGGATTGCGTCTCCTGCCATGGCGGTCCTGTTCCTCGCGCAAGGCGCATCGATCGCCTGGCTGATCGTCCAATCCCGGGGGATCGAGGCCGGCATGGCCCAGCCGGAAAATGTCTCTGGGCCGTCCTGCGCGCTGCTCGACGACGATCGCCGTCGCGGTGGCGCCGCGCTCGGTCTTGCGTTCCAAGAATCGGCGAACGGCTTGTTCAAGGATTTGCGCGACGGCCGTCTGGTCGAGGACGCGCGCATTTTGTGGTTCGCATCCGTGTTGTGCGGGGTCGATAGAGCGGCGGCGGCGAGCACTTCGGCGGAGCTTGCGGTGGTGCCGGTTCTGGTCCGTGCGGAATTGGCGCTCGATCCGAAACTCGCGGATTTGCGCGCGAGATTTCCAACCATCATGCAAGCATGGCCCGATCAGGTCCGGCATTTCCTGGTCTTGGCGCCGGGCCGCCACGACCTGGCGATCCCTTACCTGGCATGGGAACTCGGCCAAAATAATCACAGAACGGTTTTGGCCGCTGCGGGTTATCTTTTGGCAAGGAATGAGAAAAGCCCGGTCGGGTTATGGTACGCGGGGCTGGCTCTGATCGGGATGGGCGGACCGGAGGAGCGCGAGCAAGGCATTCTGCTCATGCGGCGCGCCATCGAGCACGGCGTAGGGCGGTTCGTCGAGTTGACCCCCGAGATTCGGGCCGCCTTGCGTTACTAGTTGCCTATTGGATGCTGGAAAGTTACGTTTTGGGAGAATTTGTTCTCTCCAGCGCCTCGATCGTTGTCGTTGGCTTGTATATTGGGTTTCCGAAGCCAATGCCCGCTAGGACTAGGGGAATACCTTAGGTGGTGCTCTGAGACAAATGCTGTGGCTAAAATACAACGAATCAGATTAAGTTGCGGTGGAATGCGTGATTCGTCATTAGAACTCTGGACTCGTCGGGCCGGATTGAATAAGCCTTTCAAATAGTACTGAGTAAAAGTGCTGCGTGACGTGTGCGTGAGTTCGCGTAGGCTTCATAGGGTTGTAAAATGACGATCAAAAATGGATTTGTTGCGATTGCAACTGGAGCGGCCGTTGTCATGATGGCGCCCAACGCGGCAATGGCCGTGTACCAGACTCCTGCGGCCACGGTTCTCAGTTCAACGGTGAACCAGCAATCTTCGAGCAACACGTCCAAGACTCTGAGCAACGGAATTCAGGGTTCGGCCGGCGGCGGCGCTAAGATGTTTGGTGGCGGCAATAGGACGTCGGGCGACAATACCTTGTTGGATGCCGGCGCCAAGGGCTTCTCGGCTCAGGGCGGTGAGCGTCGCTTCGGCGTCTGGGGTCAATACGGCTATACGGGCTTCGATGAGGATCAGAGCGCGATCGACTCCGACGGCACGTCCCATACCGTGGCCTTCGGCGGCGATTACCGCTTCAATCGCTGGCTGATCGGCGGTCTGTCGCTTGCCTATGAGCGCACGGACATCGACACGACCTTCAATCTCGGTGAGGTCAAACAGACCGGTTATGTGATCGCGCCGTATGCGGTGTTTGCCTTAATTCAGAATCGGCTATTCCTCGACGTGTCGGCCGGATACGTCCTCGGCGACCAAGATACCAAGCGCGCCAGAGGCATAATCACGGGGTCGACCGATACCTCGCGGGTCTTCGGCGGAGCCAATTTGACTGCGTCACTCGCGCACATGAATTGGAATTTCCGCCCCGGCACCGGCATCATGTGGTCGCGCTCCCAGAGTGACGCCTATCGCGAGAGCAATGGCACGGCGGTTCCGAAGGTCGTGGACCATTTTGGTCGCATGCGCTTGGGCACGGAAATCGGCTACCAGTTCGCCAAGTGGGAGCCGTTCGCCCAGGCCGAGTACACCTATGATTACAAGTTCGACTACGCGAGGGTCGGGCCTGGCCAGATTCAACCTAAGGAGCATCGCTCCGCGGCGACGTTCGGCTTGGGCGCGAACATCGCTCTCGCGAATGGTTTGACCGGCAGCGTTCGCGGCACAACCGAAGCCTTCCGTCAGGATAACAGTACGTACAGCTTCACCGGTTCGCTGCGCTACGCCTTCTGACGCGTGACGGTCCAATCGACCAGAAAGGCCCACCCCCTCGGGTGGGCCTTTTCGCTTCTGGGCTTGGTTTCACTGGCAGGATGCGGCGACCGCTCGCCCTTTCTCGACAACGATCAGGTCGCCGACCGCTACGCCGCTCGCGGCGCGCTGCAACGCGCGGATATTCGCGCCGGCCAGTTTACCCTGCGCTCTTACCGGAACTTCGCCCAACCCGCTTCGGGCACGCTCACGGTCTATATCGAAGGCGATGGCAGCGGCTGGCTCGTGGGCGTCCAGCAGCCGGACCCGACCCCCGACAACCCGACGGCCTTGGCCCTAGCGGCCGCCGATTCGTCGCTCAACCGGCTTTACTTGGCCCGGCCGTGCCAATACGAGGCCGCGCCGGTTCCCGCCCGCTGCAATCCGTCGTATTGGTCCACGCGCCGCTATGCCGAGGAAGTCATCGCCGCCATGAGCCTTGCGATCGACCAGGCCGCGCGGCCCTTGGGCGCGCCGCGAATTCGCCTTGTCGGGTTCTCCGGTGGTGGGCCGACAGCCGCCCTCGTTGCGGCGCGGCGGATCGACGTGACGCAGCTTGTGACCGTGGCGGGTAATCTCGATCACGGCGAATGGACGCGAATGTTCAAGGTGACGCCGCTCGCGGGCTCGCTCAACCCGCTGGATTTTGCCGCGACCCTGGCGCGCATACCCCAGGTGCATTTCTCCGGCATGCGCGACGACATCGTTCCCAAGGCGGTTCTCGAAGCCTATCTGCGGGCCTTGCCTGACCGGCGGAATGTCCGGGTGATCGACGTGCCGCGCGCCGATCACGATTGCTGTTGGCGCGATCTGTGGCCGGGACTGCTAAGATCGCATCTGGCCGAACCGTTCTAGGCGAATCCGGCCCGCACTTCGCTGGAATGTCCATGCCCATTGCGCAATCCGCCCTTGCCCCCTCGGCCGTGTCGCGCCGGTCGTCGGTCGTGTCCGTCGTCATCGTCAATTTCAATGCCGGGGACTTTCTAGCCGCCGCCGTCGAGAGCGTCTTCGCGCAAACCGGAATCGCCCTCGAGGTTATCGTCGTCGACAACGCCTCGCGCGATCACAGCCTTGCGGAGCTACGCACGCGCGTGCCCGATTCGCGCTTGCGCATCGTCGAGGCCGGCGTGAACGCGGGTTTTGCCGCTGCCTGCAATGCCGGGCTTGCCGACGCGCGCGGCGACCCGGTGTTGTTCTTGAACCCGGACTGCCGGATGCGCGCCGGAGCGTTGGCGGTGCTGCTTGACGAACTCGCGCGCCATCCCGAGGCGGGCATGGCCGGCCCCCTCATCATCAATCCCGACGGCAGCGAGCAGCGCGGATGCCGACGCGATATTCCCAATCCCTGGCAGATCTTCTGCGTCGCCTTCGGTTTGCATCGGGTAATGTCCGAGCACCCGCGCTTTCGCGCCTATACCCATAACAACGTGGCGCTGCCCTCGGCACCGTCCCTGGTGCCGGCCATATCGGGCGCCTGCATGTTGGTTCGGAGGCGCGCGGTGGACGTCGTGGGCACCCTCGATCCCGCGTATTTTCTGCATTTCGAGGATTTGGATTGGTGCTTGCGGTTCGGGCGTGCGGGGCTGGGCGTCTTGTTCGTGCCTGGGGCCGTGGTCGAGCATACCCAAGGCGTGTGCAGCGCGAGCCGGCCCTTTCGGGCGGAGGCGGCGAAGCATCGTTCGCTCGTGCGTTTTCTGCGCAAGAACTTCACGGCCTTCTATCCGTCGAGCTTCATGGCGGCGGTCAGCATGCTCGTCGGCTTGCGCTTCGGTCTCGTGGCGCTGGGCATGCTCGTTCGACGCCGCGCCCGCCGCACGGTCTGGGACGCGGTCATGCGCGGCCCGCGCGGCACCCTTGAGCCCCCGCGCGCGGAAGCTACTCCGCTAAGCGGAATTCGGCCCGATCAGGCGCAAGACAAAATCGTATAAATCGCCGCCCGCGAACATATGTCCGCGCACGCCGGCGGTTTGGGCGGCGGCCAGATCGCTGTCGCGGTCACCGATCAGAAAGCTCCGCGTCGCATCCACTTGGTATTCGCGCATGGCTCGCAGCAACATGCCGGGCGCGGGCTTGCGACAATCGCATTCGCGCGTGTACTTGCCTTCCCCGGCCGTCGGGTGATGCGGGCAGTAATAGAACGCGTCGATGCCGCCGCCCGCCGCCCGCAGTTCGCCGTCCATCCAAGCGTGCAGCCCCCGCAAATCGGTTTCGCCGTATAGGCCGCGCGCGATGCCGGCTTGATTGGTGACGACGAAAATCCAATATCCGCGTTCGTGCAACAGGCGCACGGCCGATTTCGCGCCCGCGACCCAAACGATGTCTTGCGGACGATGGACATAACCGTGGTCGTGGTTGAGCACGCCGTCGCGGTCGAGAAAGGCCGCGGGGCGCGGGGAGGCGGAGCGAGGCGTCACAGGGCGCGGCCTTTGATGATGGCGCCTTGCCCATGTTTGGCGCGCACTTCGTCGATCGCACGTTCGATCCGGCGGTCTCGCGCCCGCTCGGGGTCGAACAGGTCTGGAGCGCCGTCGCCGGCGGCGCTTAGGTCGTCCGCGCCCATGCCGATCAGGCGAAACGCCGTGCCGAGGGCCTCTTCCTTAAGCAAGGCAAGAGCGGCCGCATAGAGGGTTTCGGTCGATTGGGTCGGCTGGACGAGGCGGCGATGACGGGTGCGGATGCGAAAATCGGCGGTCTTGAGCTTGAGCGTCGCGCCGCCAGCTGCGAGGGCTGAAGCCTTTAGCCGACGCGAGACGGTTTCGCACAGCGGCCATAGCTTCTGCGCGAGTTCGCGGACGTCATTGGTGTCGCGGTCGAAGGTCGTTTCCGCGGATATGCTCTTTGTCGGGGCGTCCGTCTCGACCTTGCGGTCGTCCTCGCCCCAAGCGAGCAGAGCCAAGCGCCGCCCCATGGCGCCGTAGCGCGCGGACAGCGTCCGCACATCGACGTCCCGCAGGTGGCGGATGCGCGTGATACCGTCTTGCGCCAAGCGCCGCTCGAGCGCGGGCCCCACGCCCCAGATCGACCGGACGTGCCGATGCGCAAGGAAATCGGCGGTTTCGGCGCGGCCGATGACGGAGAAACCGCGCGGCTTGTCCAAATCGGACGCCAGTTTCGCCAGAAATTTGTTGTGGCTGAGGCCGATGGACAGGGTGATCCCGAGTTCGTCCTCGACCCGGCGCGCAAGACGCGCGAGCGTGGCGGCGGCGGAAATGGCGTGCAGCGATTGGGTTCCGGAAAGATCGAGAAAGGCTTCGTCGATCGACACCGGCTCGACGAGCGGCGTTGTTTCCAGCATGAGCACGCGCACGGTCCGGCCGGCGGCGGTGTATTTCGCCATGTCGGGTCGGATGACGGTCGCGTCCGGGCAAAGCGCGAGGGCCTTGAACATGGGCATGGCGGATCGGACGCCGTACATGCGCGCGATATAGCAGCAGGCCGCGACCACGCCGCGCCTTCCGCCGCCGACGATGACCGGCCGGTCGCGCAAGGCGGGATTGTCGCGCTTTTCCACCGACGCATAGAACGCGTCGCAATCCAAATGCGCGATGGTCAGGGCGTGAAGCTCGGGGTGCGCGACGGTGCGCGGCGAGCCGCACGAAGTGCAGCGCCGTTCGCCGCCATCGTCGATCTTGGTGGCGAGGCAATCCCGGCACAGCGCGGCCATTTTGCTCATCCCGGCACCCCGGGCCATAGCCAGGCGGCTCCCCTGACGCCGCTCGAATCGCCGTGCGCGGGCGGCTCGAGCGCGGTTTCGATTCGGTCGGCAAAGACATGGGGTTGCCACAGACGCGGCACGTTCCGATAGAGCCGGGAGATGTTCGAGATGCCGCCGCCGAGCACGATGGTTCCGGGATCGAGCACGTTGATGACGACGGCCAGCGCGCGGGCCAAGCGCTCCTCGTAGCGCGCCAGCGTCGCCACCGAGGCTTCGTCGCCGTCATCCGCCGCGCGCGCGATGTCCCAGGCATTCGCGCCGTGGCCGCCATGGGCCGCATGATCGCGCGTCATTCCGGGGCCGGACAGAACGCTCTCGATGCACCCGCGCCGGCCGCACCAACATTCCGGTACCGGGCCTTCCAGGCCATTCAGTCGGGGCAGGGGCGTGTGCCCCCATTCCCCCGCGATGCGATTGCGGCCCTCGAGGATTTTCCCCCCGACGGCGATGCCGCCGCCGACGCCCGTGCCGAGAATCGCGCCGAAGACGACGGCCGCGTTCGCGCCCGCGCCGTCGATCGCCTCCGACAGCGCGAAGCAATTGGCGTCGTTGGCGATGCGGACTTCGCGTCCAAGCGCGGTTTCGAGATCGGATTTCAACGGCCGGCCGTTGAGGCAAGTCGAGTTCGCATTGCGCACCCAACCCGATTCGGGGGCCAGCGAGCCGGGAATACCGATGCCGATACTGGCCGTGGCGCCGAGCTCGGCTTCGACCGCCCGCGCCAGGCCGGCAATGGTGCGTACCGTACCCTCGTAATCGCCGCTCGGTGTGGGCTGGCGGCGGCGCAGGCAAGTCTTGCCGACCCGATCGAGCGCAATGGCCTCGATTTTCGTGCCTCCCACATCGATGCCGATACGCATCGCCTGCCTCGACAATATGTCCGAGATCCTGGAGCGGCCGGCCATTCCCGGCAATCCGGGGTACACCCGGGGACCGGCCGCCCCCGGACGGTCTCGCGGAAGTCCTAATTCAATCATATATTACATATAATTACATAACGGCGGTGGGGTTGCCCCGACGCCGAGGGGTTTGGCGAAACGCGCTAACCAAGCGTTAACCAAGATGTTCAACACTGTTCAAGAGTTTTAAAACTGACCAAGAGTACGGTCAGGATCAACCGCGCCGACCCATGTGCGTGGAATATTGCCGGCACGCCGTGGTACCTGTGGGGGGCGGAACTGATGTTAGGGGGCTTAGCTAGTATGACCGAACCGGGCGGTATCAAACCGCGCCCTCAGGCGGCGGGTAAGCGCATTTTGATCGTCGAAGACAACGAACTGAACATGAAACTGTTCGAGGATCTGCTTCAGGCGCACGGCTATGCGATCCTCTCGACGAAGGATGGCCTCGACGCGCTTCGTCTTGCGCGCGAGCATTTGCCCGATCTCGTCCTCATGGATATCCAACTTCCGGAAATCTCCGGTCTCGAAATCACCCGCATGATGAAGGCGGACCTGGAGCTTCGGCATATCCCCGTGGTGGCCGTCACCGCGTTCGCGATGAAGGGCGACGAGGAGAAGATTCGCGAAGGCGGTTGCGAAGGCTACATCGCCAAGCCGATTTCGGTCGGCCGCTTCATCGAGACCATCGAAAATTTTCTGAGGTAGGGCCGTGAGCGCGCGGATCCTTCTCGTCGACGACAATCGCATCAACATCGCTTTGCTCGAAGCGCGCTTGGCGCGCGAGTATTACCAACTCATCACCGCGATGGATGGACCGGCGGCGCTCGCGCTGGCCGCCTCCGAATCGCCCGATCTCATCCTTTTGGACGTGATGATGCCGGGGATGGACGGTTTCGAGGTCTGCCGGCGCCTCAAGGCAAACGCGACGACGGCGCATATCCCGGTCGTCATGGTCACGGCGCTGACCGACCGCGAACACCGCGTCGAGGGTTTGCGCAGCGGCGCCGACGATTTCCTGACCAAGCCCGTCAACGAGATGGCGCTGATCGCCCGTTCGCGCTCGCTCATTCGCCTGAAGCAGATGACCGACGAATGGCAGTTGCGCGCGGCGACCAGCATGCAGCTCGGCGTCGAGATCACGCCAAGAAAGAACGAAGACGCGCCGGCCCGTTTTCTGCTGGTCGACATCGCCGATGCCGCGCGCATCCTGCGCGATATGTCCGAGACAGGGCATCGCGTCGAAGTGCGACAGAATATCAAGGACGGTCTCGAGACCGCGCTCGCGGGCGATTTCGACGTGGTTATGGTCGGGTTGAAGATCGGCGACGAGGACGGGTTGCGCTTGTGCGCGCAGCTGCGTTCGCACCGCGAAACCCGCATGGTGCCGGTCTTGCTGATCGTCGAGGAAGATGACTTGGGTTCGCTCGCCAAGGGTCTCGATCTCGGCGTGACCGATTACATCATCCGTCCCATCGATGCCAACGAATTGCTGGCGCGCGTGCGCACCCAGGTGCGGCGCAAGCGTTATCAGGACCGCCTGCGCGAGGACTTCGACCGCAGTCTATCGATGGCCTTCACCGACAGCCTGACGGGCCTCTACAATCGCCGCTATCTGTGCGCGCACTTGCAGACATTGCTCGACGGCGCGCGGACGGCCGGCCGGCCGATCGCGCTGGTGATGTTCGATATCGATCACTTCAAGAAGGTGAACGACTCGCACGGCCACGCGGCCGGCGATATGGTGCTGGCCGAAGTGGGTGCGCGGTTGTCCGCGCACGTGCGGAATTTCGACCTGATTGCCCGTTATGGCGGCGAGGAATTCGTCGCCGTCCTGCCCAATGCCAATGCCAAGGGTGCCATGATTGCCGCCGAGCGCTTGCGCAAGGCCGTTGCGGCCACGCCTATCGCGGTGAGCGGTGGCGGGGAGGCGCTCACCGTGACCGTTAGCGGCGGCGTTGCGGTGAGCGGCAAGGTGGAGGAACCGTCGAGTGTCCTGCTCGAACGGGCCGATCAGGCGCTTTACGAAGCCAAGGCGCAGGGGCGCAATCGGGTGGTTGTCGCCGAGGACCCTGGGGTCGTGCTCTATGCACCCATGGCTGACGTCGATCGCACATTGATCGCGGCCGGTTGACGGCCGGCTTCGATTGCGGCCGGTTGACGGCCGGTTTCAACGGTCAAGCCTAGAAATGTTTACGGCCGCCGATGGGCGGCCGTTTTGTCTTGGACGCCCGCCCTCGTGGGGCGCCTGTGCCGGATGGCGCGTTATTTGAGCTTGGATTCCTTGAACAGGACGTGCTTGCGGATGACCGGATCGTACTTCCTAAGTTCGATTTTGGTCGTCGCTTTCTTCGGATTTTTCTTTGCGATGTAATAGAACCCGGTCTCGGCGGAACTGACGAGTTTCACCAGCACGGTATTCGACTTGGCCATGGCGCGTTTCCTAGGGGTGGAGGAGTCTTGGGGGGCGAGTCTTGGGGGTCGGTGAACGGCCGGGACGATAACGGCCCAGCCGGGCATGTCAACCCTTAGTGGCGTAAACCCTTGGGCTTGCGCGAACTTTCCTTATTGGTGCGCGACTTCGCCGTAGGTGATTCGAATGGCTTGGCGGTAGGCCATCACGTCGTCGAGGAGGGCGTGCGCGACTTCCATGTCGAGTTCGCGGCTGATCTTTTCCGGCCGGCAGGCGCTGCGCAGGCGGTCGTTCATCTCCGGATCCGTGAAGATCTGGGCGCGCCAGCGGGCGAGCAGGGCTTGGGTTTCGTTTGCCCGCGTGCGAACCGATTCGACGATCCGCGCCACGCCCTCGATGCCGCCACTGGTGCACACGCTGGGTGACACGCCGAGCTTGTGAATGGCATAGCCGGACGGCGCGTGCAGGCGCGACCACGTCACAACCAACTCGCCGGCGTTCGGCAGTTCGTTGATCGTCTGGACCGTACCCTTGCCGTAGGTGGTCGTGCCGATCACGATCGCGCGGCCGTTGTCCTGCATTGCCGCGGTCACGACCTCGGCTGCGGACGCCGTCGCGCCATTGACCAGGACCGCCATGGGCAGTCCGCCGGAGGCGTCCTCACCGGAGGCGTCGAAGTGTTGGACGCTTTCCGGATGGCGGCCGCGCGCGGTCGAGATCGTGCCCTTGCGCAGGAACAAATCGGCCACGCGCACCGCCTGGTCCATCAAGCCGCCTGGATTGTCGCGCAGATCGAGCACGATCCCGGCAAGCGCGGGGCCCATGCGGCGGCGCGTCTCGGCGATCTGCTGCTGGACCGTGCGGTAGGTGTCCTGGTTGAAGTTCGATATCTTGATTTCCAAATGGCGGCCATCGTTTTTGGCCGTCACGGTTTGGGGCACGATTTTCTCGCGCACCATCTGAAAGACGGCGGGCGCCTTGCCGCCGGGGCGAGCGATCTCGATGGCCAGCTTGGAATTGACATTGCCGCGCAGCTTGTCGATGACTTCGCGCAGCTCCCAGCCCAAAACCAGCGCGTTATCCACGCGCAGAATGCGGTCGCCCGCGAGCAAGCCGGCGGCGGCGGCCGGCGTGCCGGGCATGACGGACAGAATTTCCACGCGACCCTCGACCGCTTGCAGCCTGATGCCGATGCCGCCATAGCCCAGGCGCCGGGCGCGTTCTTCCCTGGCGTTGTCGGGGTTCAAATAGCGCGTGAAGCCGTCCAGACGCGAAATTGCGCCGTCGAAGAGCGCCTGATAGATCGCGTCGTCCTTGGCAGCGCGCAGCAATTCCGAATGGTCGCGTCCCGCAGTCACCGCGCTTGTTGTCAACGCGGCCCAGCCGCGCGCGTCCATGCCGGCCGGGGCTGCAAAGCGCACGAGCGTGGAGCGCGCATCCAATGTCACGACTTGGCCCGAACGCGCGACCGAGACCTTGGGATCGATCGCGGAAAGCCCCGACAATCCGGCCATGGCCATGGTTTCTATCGAAATCGGCTCGATGTAGCGTTCGGCGATGCTGTCGTAACTGACGGTGAACAAGCGCGTCGTGGCGCTCTCGAAGCCGTCTTGGCGCGCGCCGATGCCCGTACAGCCAGCCAGCGCAATGAGCGCCAGTGCCGCCGCGAAGCGCGCGCCGGAAATCCTCGAATGCCCGAAATCGATATTTCGCCGCACCGTGTTCCCATCTTGGCGGATGCCCGCAAACTCCGCCTAAGCGCCATGATGTGGGGCGCTTGGCATGGGGTCAATGTTTTCCGGCCCCGATGCCAATTATTCCGCCGGCGTGAAAACTAGCAGGCAAGCGTTAAGGCCCGGCTATCGGGCGGTTTCGGGCTAATGGCGGCGGGGTGGGCCTTTTTGGTCACCCCGCCGGCCGGGGCGGGGGTGGCGCCGCGCGGGCCGGGCC
>CAMAPP010000082.1 GCA_945860095.1 Rhizobium sp. Q54
AGTTCCTTCAAGCGTGCGTCGATTCGGCCGGCCATGGTCCATCCCCCGCGATTGGTCGAAGGGGCGAGATTAGCCGAGCGTGGCGGGTAATCAAATCCCGAACAGGCCGAGCACCAAGCCCTGGACGAGGAATACGCCCAGCCAATGGCCGCCATCGATGAGGGTCAGGCCGCGCTTGGCGCCCTGGAAGGCGTGGTTCACCGACATCGTGGTCAAGACGAAGCCGAGCCAGACAAGGGCGCCGGTGAACGCGCCGCCGCGCGCGCTGTATGCCGCCTCGCCGAGATGACCCATGAGGCCCGCGAGCACATAGGCGATCACGAGCTGGGCCAGCGCCGCGACGACGAAGGGCACGGCCGCGGCGGCGCCCTTGCCCTTGCCCGGGCGGTCCTCCGGCGATTTTCCGAGCGCGGCCATCCAGGCCTTGCCCAGGATCATGTAATACGTCGCGCCGAAGGCGAAGGCGGCGATGGCCGCCACGAGGACGGCCAGGTGGTTGATGCCCGCGAATGGCATGATGGTTTCTCCGATGTCCAAAGAGCTGTTCCGCCGCGGCGCCGACCCTGACGCGGTCCGCCCAAAACAAGAATAGTAGCGGCGCCAGAAAAAGAAAAATGGGGGCGACGATTATGTCGCCCCCAAGGTTACAGGGAGGAGCAAGCCGAGACGCGGGAGGGTCTCAGCTACATCCGCTGGTGGCACCGCAAGTCACGCATTTCATGCAGGTGCCGTTGCGAACCAGCGTGAAATTGCCGCACTCGCCGCATGCATCGCCCTCGTAACCCTTGAGCCGGGCCGTACGGGCCTGGTCCATGCGGGTTTCGACGGCGGCGGCAAGACCGGCATGCACCGCGACGGCCTGGGAGGGGCCGGCCGCGGTTCCGATGCCGCCGTGATCGTGACCGTGCGCATGGGGGATATGCACATGGGCCACGGGCACGCCGGCGGTTCCATTCCCGGCCGATAGCAAGGCGCCGCTTCCGGCGCCCACCGCGCCGGTTTGCGCGGCAGCCGCGCCGTCATGGCCGTGGAAGACGTAGAGATTGTTGCGCACGTAACCGGTTGAGGTAACGCGTTTCATGGCGCTCATCGTCGGCGAGTCCCGCAGGTCGCCCTGCGTCTCGCCCGTGCCGAGGGTGTCGTGGCGCAGATCGTCGGTGCGCGCATGCGCCAGGTCCTGCCGGCCGAGATAGGACACGGCCAGTTCTCGGAAGATGTAGTCGAGCACCGAGGTCGACATCTTGATGGCGTCGTTGCCCTCGACCAGGCCGGAGGGTTCGAAACGGGTGAAGGTATAGGCCTCGACGAACTCCTCGAGCGGCACGCCGTATTGCAAGCCGATCGAGATGGCGATGGCGAAGTTGTTCATCAAGCTGCGGAAGGCCGCGCCTTCCTTGTGCATGTCGACGAAGATCTCGCCGAGATTGCCGTCCTCGTACTCACCGGTGCGCAGATACACCTTGTGGCCGCCGACGATGGCCTTCTGGGTGTAGCCCTTGCGCCGGCCGGGCAGCCGGCGGCGCTCGGCGATGATGCGCTCGATGATGCGCTCCACGATCCGCTCGGCGGCCATCGGCGCCTGGGCCGCGGCGGGCCGGTCGAGCAGATCCTCGGCGATCGAGCCGTCCTCGTCGCCGAGCACGGCGGCGGCGAGGGGTTGGGACAGCTTGGAGCCGTCGCGGTAGAGCGCGTTCGCCTTGAGCGCGAGCTTCCACGACATCATGTAGGCGTCGCCGCATTCCTCGATCGTCGCCGAGTTCGGCATGTTGATGGTCTTGGATATGGCGCCCGAGATGAACGGCTGGGCGGCCGCCAGCATGCGGATATGGCTCTCCACCGACAGCGAGCGCGTGCCCGTGCGGCCGCAGGGATTGGCGCAATCGAAAACGGGCAGATGCTCGGCGCGCAGATGCGGCGCGCCCTCGATCGTCATCGCGCCGCAGCAATAGACGTTGGCGGCGTCGATCTGGTCCTTGGAAAATCCGATGGCGGCGAGCAGGTCGAAGCCGACATCGTCGAGTTGGGCCGTCGTTAGCTCCAGGACCTTGGTGCAGAACTCCTCGCCGAGCGTCCAGCGGTTGAAGGCAAACTTGACGTCGAAGGCGCTTCCCAGCGTGGCTTCGAGCGCGTCCAGCGTGCCCAGATTGAAGCCCTTGGCCTTCAGGCTTTCGTGGTTGACGAAGGGCGCGCCCGCGAGCGTGCCGCGGCCGACGGCGTAATCGATGATGTCCTTCACCTGGTCAGGCGAATAACCCAGGGTTTCGAGCGCCACCGGGACGGTGCGGTTGATGATCTTGAAATAGCCGCCGCCCGCGAGCTTCTTGAACTTCACGAGCGCGAAATCGGGTTCGATGCCGGTGGTGTCGCAATCCATGACGAGGCCGATCGTGCCCGTGGGCGCGATAACGGTCGCCTGGGCGTTGCGGTAGCCGTGCGCCGTGCCGCGTTCGAGCGCCTCGTCCCAAGCCCGGCGCGCGGCCTCGGTCAGGGCCCCGTCCGCGCACTTCGCCGCATCGAGGGGCACCGGATTGATGCGCAGGCCCTCATAGCCCTGCGCCTCGCCGTGGGCCGCGCGGCGGTGATTGCGGATGACCCGCAGCATCGCCTCGCGGTTGGGCGCGTAACCCGGAAAGGCGCCGAGTTCCTCGGCCATTTCGGCCGAGGTCGCGTAGGACCTGCCGGTCATGATGGCGCTGATGGCCGCGCAGATCGCGCGTCCCTCGTCGCTGTCATAGCCGAGGCCCTGGGCCATCAAGAGGCCGCCGATATTGGCGAAGCCCAGACCCAGCGTGCGGTACTCGTAGGACAGCTGCGCGATGGGCTTGGAGGGGAATTGCGCCATCAGCACGGAGATCTCGAGCGTGACCGTCCACAGCCGCACGGCATGCTCGAACGCGGCCACGTCGAAGGAGTGGTCGGAGCGCATGAAGCCCATGAGATTGAGCGAAGCGAGATTGCACGCCGTGTCGTCGAGGAACATATACTCCGAGCACGGATTGGAGGCGTTGATCCGCCCCGAGGCTGGGCAGGTGTGCCAATCGTTGATCGTGGTGTCGAACTGGATGCCGGGATCCGCGCAGGCCCAGGCGGCGTGCGCGATCTTCTCCCACAGCTCGCTCGCCTTTACCGTCTTCACGGTCTTCTTCGAGGTGCGCGAGGTTAGATTCCAGTCCTTGCCGGCGCCGACGGCATCGAGGAATTCGTCCGTCACGCGCACGGAGTTGTTCGAGTTCTGGCCCGCGACGGTCAGATAGGCATCCGAATCCCAATCGGTGTCGTAGGTACGGAAATCGATGGATTTCGTGCCCTGGCGCGCAAGCTGAATGACGCGCTGGACGTAGTTGTCGGGGATGAGCACGCGCCGCGCCGCGCGGACGGCGGCCTTCAATCCAGGATTCTTCTTCGGATCGAAGGGCGCCTCGGCGTCGCCATTTTTTTTCATCGCGTGGCAGGCGGCGATGATTTCGTTGAGGTGCTTGCTCGCGAGTTTGGAGCCCGAAACCAGCGCCGCGACCTTCTGTTCCTCGACCACCTTCCAGTCGATGAACGCCTCGATATCGGGGTGATCGACATTGACGACGACCATCTTGGCCGCGCGGCGCGTGGTGCCGCCCGACTTGATGGCGCCCGCCGCGCGGTCGCCGACCTTGAGGAAGCTCATGAGGCCCGAGGACCGCCCACCGCCCGAAAGCCTTTCGCCGTTGCCGCGCAGCGCCGAGAAATTGCTGCCCGTACCCGAGCCGTACTTGAACAAGCGCGCCTCGCGGACCCACAGGTCCATGATGCCGCCCTCGTTCACCAGATCGTCGCTCACGCCCTGAATGAAGCAGGCATGCGGCTGCGGCCGCTCGTAGGACGACGCCGAGGCGTTGAGCTTTCCCGTCTCGTGGTCGACATAATAGTGGCCTTGGCTCGGCCCATCGATGCCGTAAGCCCAGTGCAGGCCGGTATTGAACCATTGTGGGGAATTGGGCGCGACCAATTGGCGGCACAGCATGTTGCGCATTTCGTCGAAAAAGACCCGTGCGTCCTCTTCCTGATCGAAATACCCGCCCTTCCAACCCCAATAGGTCCAAGTGCCCGCCAAGCGATCGAAGACTTGCTTTGCCGAGCTTTCGCTGGAAGCGCGCTGGTCCTTCGGCAAGGCGGCGAGCGCCTTTTCGTCGGGTACGCGGCGCCACAGCCATGATGGCACGGTCGATTCCTCGACCGCCTTCAAGCGTGTCGCCACCCCGGCCTTGCGGAAATATTTTTGCGCCAGGATGTCGGCTGCGACTTGCGACCACGACGCCGGCACTTCGATGTTCTCGGCTTTGAACACCACCGAGCCGTCCGGATTACGGATTTCGCTCGTCGTGGTGCGGAATTCTATGGCGTCGTACGGGCCTTGGGCCGCGTCCGTGAAATACCGGCGAATACGCATGGAAGCTCCCCCAAATCCCCTGGAATTCCGTTTCTTGGCTCGGGTCGTTGCTTTGCCGTTCCCTAAAGCAAAACAACGGTTTAGTAAGTTTCCTCGGCCACGACTCTTCTAGGACTACTAGATTTAGTGGTCGCAGCTGCGAAGAACGCTAACTATAGTCCCGGGTCTTTGGAGGGGTCAATAGATTTTGGGGTCGAGTGTTTCAAAAACACAATATGTTGCGATGCAAAATACGCCCTTTGAGGTAGGTAAACAAGTTATCCACAGGATGAAAAAAACTTTTTCTCGCTGCGGTGCACAATTAAGGGCTAGGGCCGCCAAAACGCCTTGGCGCATTCGGCGCGCGCTTGCATCTCGGTCACGGCAATATCGGCCAAAAGGCGTTGATCCAACTCTGCCAGGGCTTTGCGCTGACGTGCGCGCTCCAGGCACGCCCTGAAGCCACGCCGCACTGCCCGAAGAGACGGCAAGCACATCGGCGAAGGTGTCGTTATGGATGAGTAATTCTGGCTTAGGTTGATCTGAAACATGACGACCGCCCTCCAAGAGAGTACGTTTCACCAGGTTTTGGACGATGCTTTCAGGTTCGGCAAAGCACACTTTCTCAAATAAGCATGAGAAAATTTAAGCCATGACCGGCCGCCTGCCTTCGCTCAACGCTTTGCGCGCCTTCGAATCCGCGTCGCGGCATTTGAGCTTCACGCGCGCGGCCTCCGAACTGAACGTTACCCAGGGCGCCATCAGCCATCATGTGAAGGCGCTGGAAGCGGATTTCGGTTTTCCGCTCTTTGTTCGCGAGCACCAGACGCTCCGACTCACGGCCGCGGGCGCCGCCTATGTGCCCGTCGTGCGCGAGGCCTTCGACCGCCTCAGTCTCGGGACCGCGGATTTCCTTCGGCAGGAACGGGCGGGAAAATTGACCGTCAGCATGTCGCCGAATTTCGCGAGCAAATGGATGATCCATCGTCTCGGCCGCTTCGCCGAGCGCCACCCGGATCTCGATTTGCGCATCAGCCCAACCGTCCACCGGGTGGATTTCCTGCGCGAGGACGTGGACATGGCGATCCGGCACGGCGATGGACGCTGGCCGGACCTCCATGTCGCGCGGCTCTGCGTGGAGGAGTTCTTCCCCGTGTGCAGTCCGCGCCTTCTCGAATCCGGTATTCGCATGGCGCGGCCCTCGGACCTAGGGCACGCGACCTTGCTGCACGATGCCGGGTGGAGGAATTGGCCGGAATGGCTGGCTGCGGCCGGCGCCCCCGAGATCGATGCCTCGCGCGGGCCATCCTTCGACTACCTCAGCAACGCCATCGATGCGGCGGTGCAGGGGCAGGGGGTCGCGCTCGCGCGCACCGCCTTGGCCGCCGCCGATTTGCTGCAAGGCCGGCTGGTGCGGCTGTTCGACGTGAGGCTGCCGACGCCCTTCGCTTATTTCATCGTTTGCCCCAAAGCCGTGGCGGCTAAGCCCAAGATCGCCACGTTCCGCGAATGGCTGCTGGCCGAGGCGGCGGAAGACGCCGAAGGATTGGCGCGGCTCGCCGGGCATGGCGGTTCGGAGCGTGCCGAATAGGATCGGGGCGGCTGGCGTCGCTTTTCGTTTCCTGGTTTCCACGCCGTTCGATTAGAGTTGCGCTCGGCCCGAATACGGGAACGCCGCATGATCCACGCCTTTATCGCCAGCAAGGGAAATCTCGTCGAGCGTCTCGACGTGAGCCCCGACGGCCCCTTGCCGCTGGTCGAGGCGCTGTGGATCGACCTGTTCATGCCGACGGCGGAAGAACGCGCGCGCGTCGAGGCCGGGTTCGGCCTGCAATTGCCCTCCCACGAGGACATGAGCGAGATCGAGCCATCCTCGCGCCTCTACGCCGAGGGCGATGCCGTCTTCATGACCGGCACCTTCATCTCCCACGCCGATGAGCCGATCGCCAGGTCCGAGCCCATCACGTTCATCCTGATCAAGCGTACCCTCATCACCATCCGTTACAGCGAGCCGCGCCCAATCCAGACATTTTCGGCGCGACTTTGCCGTGGCCCGTCCAATTTGATGATCGGCGAGGACGTCTTCGTCGGCTTGCTCGAGGCCTTCGTCGATCGCATCGCCGATATTCTCGAACGCGTCTCGACGGATATCGACCGCACCAGCCATCGGACCTTTCACGGCCGCGCGAGCGGCTCGAAGGAACGCCACGATTTGCAGGCCGTCATCAATACGCTCGGCCGCACGGAGGACCTGGCCTCCGGCGCGCGCGAGAGTTTGTTGTCGCTCACGCGCCTCATCCGCTTTCACGCCGCGACCTTCTCGCCCGAATCGAAGAAGGAAACCAAGGAAATGAAGGCGCGGGTGCGCTCGCTGAGCCGCGACATCGAAAGCCTCGCCGAACACGTGTCGTACGAATCGCATAAGATCAATTTTTTGCTCGACGCCACGCTCGGCCTCGTCAATATCGATCAGAACCGCATCATCAAGCTGTTCTCGGTCGTGGCCGTGATCTTCCTGCCGCCGACGCTGGTGGCGTCGATCTACGGCATGAACTTCAAATCCATGCCCGAACTCGAATGGGTCTTCGGCTATCCCTGGGCGCTCGGCCTCATGGTCTTATCGGCCATCCTGCCCCTGCTTTGGTTCCGCCACAAAAACTGGCTTTGATGCAGTGACATACGAATTGCTGCTGGACGTCGCCCTTCTCGGTCTGGTTGAGGGCTTGACGGAATTCATCCCGGTTTCGTCCACGGGCCATTTGATTCTCGGCCGGGCCGTGCTCGGCTTCGAGGGGCCGCCCGGCCACGTATTCGAAATCGTCATCCAGCTTGGCGCCATCCTGGCCGTCGTGGTGCTGTATTTCTCGAAGCTGTGGCACGTCGCGATCGGCCTGCCCACCCGGCCCGAGGCAAGGCGCTTCGCCGGCTTGATTCTTCTGGCCTTCTTGCCCGCCGTCGCGATCGGCGTGCTGTCGTATGACTTCATCAAGGCCGTGTTGTTCTCGCCTTATGTCGTGTGTGTGTCCCTCATCGCCGGCGGCGGTCTCATTCTTTATATCGAGCGGCTTTCGCTGCCGATCCGTTACCGCGCGGTCGAGGAGTTCACGCCCGGGTTCGCCTTGAAACTCGGCTTTATCCAGTGTCTCGCCATGATTCCCGGAGTGTCGCGTGCGGGCGCCACCATTCTCGGCGGCTTGCTGCTCGGCGCCGACCGCCGGAGCGCGACCGAGTTCTCGTTTCTTCTGGCGATCCCGACCATGCTCGGCGCCGCTACGTACGACCTTTATAAAAATTGGCGCGGCCTCGATGCCGATGATGGCCTGGTCATCGCGCTCGGCTTCGCCGTGGCCTTTCTTGCGGCATTCGTGGTCGTGCGCGCGCTGATAGGATTCGTCTCGCGCCACGGCTTCGCGCCATTCGCGTGGTATCGCATCGCGCTGGGATCGCTCGGTTTGGTTCTGCTGCTGCTCGCCTGAGGGAGGTTTTCATGGCTCACGTCGTTCTGACCTGGTTTGCGACCGCGGACGAAGTCCGGCGCGTCAAGCGCGGCCTGCCCAAGGGCTCGACCGTGGCGGCGCCCAAGGAGCGGGCCGTGCTGTCGCGCTTCGAGACGCAATTCGCCGATTTGGCGGCGCTCGCGCCCAGGGCGGATGCGCTCATGGGCTGGACGGTGCCGCCTGGGATTTGGCAACGCGCGGCGCGCTTTAAGGCGCTGTCCTGGCTGCACGCCGGCTGCGACGAGCTGGATTTCGCGATGTTGAAGCGCCGGGGCGTGAAAGTCGCCAATATTCGCGGCGGCAACGGCATCGCGGTCGCCGAACACGCCATGGCCTTGATGCTCGGCAGCGCCAAGCGCCTGATCGAGCGTCATCGCTGGCTGCAAGAGGCGCGATGGCAGCCGATCTTCCACCCCGATTTTCGCGGCACGCTGCTCGAGGGCAAGACGCTGGCGGTGGTCGGCTTGGGGCAAATCGGCGGCGCCGTCGCGCGTCGCGCCAAGGCATTCGACATGAAGGTTCTTGGCATTCGCCGCCATCCGCGAAGGGGCGGCGCGCACGCCGACGAGGTGCATGGCCCCGAAAAGCTTCACGCCGTGCTGAAGCGCGCGGACTTCATCGTGCTGGCCGCGCCGCTGACGCCCGAAACCGCGGGCTTCATCGACGCCAAGGCGCTCGCGGCGATGAAGCCCGGCGCGCACCTCATCAACATCGCGCGCGGCAATATGATCGTCGAACAGGACCTGCACGCCGCGCTGACCGGCGGCAAGCTCGCCGGCTATGCCGCCGATGTGTGGTGGAACTACACCGATTCCTTTCCGGCGACCTATCACTATCCGATCGTCTCGCGCACCGGCATCCAGCGTCTTGCGAACGTGGTGTGTTCGGGCGATCAGGCGTCCTCGGTCGATACCATCGTGGACAAGGAAATCACCATGGGCACCGAGAGCCTCGCGGCGTTCTTCCGCGGGAAGTCCATGCCAAGGCAGATCGATTTGGATTTGGGTTATTGACGCCCGGGAACGGTCGTTGGCGGCCTCAGAACGGCCGATCGCCGTGAATCGCCACGCGGTGCATCACGCGCCGCTGTCCGCGATAATCGTTGAGCGCGTAGTGCATCGCCGCGCGGTTGTCCCACATGGCGACCGAACCGGCGCGCCAGCGGAAGCGGCAGGTAAATTCCGGCTTGACCGAGTGGGTAAATAGCTGGGCGAGCAGGGGGCGCGATTCCTCGTCCGTCCAGCCGGAAAAGCGCATGGTGTAGGAGCGATTGACGAACAAGCATTTCTTCCGCGTTTCGGGGTGGGTGCGCACCACGGGATGCTCGGCTTGCGTCGTCTCGGCCTTCGCGATCGAGCGTTTGACCGAGTCCTCGTCTAGGTCGTCCTTGCGCACGCCATAGAGCGAGGCCAAGCGGTCGCCGTCATAACCGCGAATCGAGCTGTGCACGGCCGTGAGCGAGCCGAGCAAGGTCTTCATGCCGTCCGACAGGGTTTGGTAGGCGAGATATTGGTTGGCGAACATGGTATCGCCGCCATGGGTCGGGCTTTCGCGTGCGATCAGCACCGAGCCGAGATTGGGTTTTTCGCGATAGCTCACGTCGTGGTGCCAGACGCCGCCGAAATTGAGCGTCTCGCCCGGCTCCTTGACGACGTCGAGCACTTCGGGATGGTCCGGCAGAACTTCGAGTTCAAGCGGCCGGACAAAGGGGCGAAGATCGATCTCGCCGAAGCGGCGCGCGAAGGCGACGTGCTGATCCGGGGAGATCGCCTGGTCCCGGAAGAAGATCACGAGATGATCGAGCAGCGCTTGGTGGACCTCGGCGAAGACCTCGTTGTCGAGTGGGCGCGATAAATCCACGCCGTCGATTTCGGCGCCGAGCGCGCCCGAGATGGGGTTCACGCCGATTCGGCGATAACTCATGGCCACTCTCCGATGGTTTCGCGCCAGATCAATGCTTGTCGACGCGGAAGGCTTTGATCGCGTCCCAATCGAGTGAAACGCCGAGACCGGGGCCCGAGGGCGGCGTGACCGCGCCCTCGGCGAAGGCCATGCGTTCGGTCACGATGTCGCGGTCGTGATAGAACTGCCCGATGATGTCCGACGGCACCGTGCCGTCGAAGGACGGCGACGAGGCGCCGATATGCGCCATGAAGGCCGAGGCGATGCCGAGCTCGATGGTCGAGCCGAGCAGGCACGGAATCGCCGCGGCCGCCGCGATGCCGAGGATGTCGCGCGTCGCGACATAGCTGCCGTGGGTGGGCGGGGTGACGGCGAACACCGCGACCGCCCGGCTTGCGGCCAGGCGCAAGGCGTCGTCGCGGCTGAACATGGCTTCGTGCGCGACGATCGGAATGCGCGTCGCGCGCGCGAGGTTGAGCATGGCCTCGAGCGGATTGCGCGAGAACGGCTGCTCGATGAACGTGATGCCCTGGTCCTCGAGCGTGGGCAGGGCGCGCATCGTTTCCGCAACCGTCCAGCCCTGATTGGAATCGATCCCCAGCGGCACGTCGTCGCCGATCGCCTTGCGCACGGCCTTCACGCGCGCCAGATCCTGCGCCAGGCCTAGGCCGGTCTTGACCTTGATATAGCGGAAGCCGACGGCGAGGGCCTTCTGCGCCAACTCGGCCGCGTGATCGGGCGCGCCGGACACCACGAATTTGATCTTGACCGCGTCGCGCACGCGTCCGCCCCATAAATCATAGAGCGGCACCTTGGCGATTTTTCCCGCGATGTCCCATAGCGCCATCTCGACCGCGGCCTTGGCGTATTCGTTGCGCGCGACGAGCTTGTCCATGACGAGGACCGCCTCGGTGATGCGCCGTGCGTCGTGGCCGAGGAGGGCGGGGGCGAAATAGCGCCGGATGAAATGGATGCAGCTCGCCTGATCCTCGCCGGTCCAGGGCAATTCGGGGCAGGCCTCGCCGTAGCCTTCGACCCCGTCCTCGGTCTTGACGATGATGACGGCGAAATGCGAGGCGGCATAGATGCCGTGCGCGGCCTGGATGCGCACGCGCGCGGCGCGCGGAACATCGACCGGAATGCATTCGATGGATTTGATTTTCATGGCCCTCTCCCCCGGAACGAGACGGCCATCTTACTATGCGGACCCTCGGGTCCGCGAGGAGGCGGTTCCTAGACCGCCGCCGCCGCCGCGCCCGCGCGCAAGCCCGTTTCGTGCGCGCCGTGCACGCCGGTCGAGTATTGGGGATCGGTCGCTTCGCCCGCGAAGAAGAGGCGACCCTCGATGGGCTCGGCCAGGATGGCGCGGTTCTTGTTGTGGCCGGGTTGGGAGGCGGAGTAGGCGCCGCGGCTGTAGGGCTCGGAGTGCCACTTCGTGATGTGGCCCTTGACGAGCGCGGGCCGGACGCCGGCGCCGAAGGTCTTGACCAGCTCCGACATCGCCCAATCGACGGCCGCCTTGTCGCCCGCCTTTTCCATCTCTTGCGCGTGCCGCCCGCCCACGAAGCACACGGCCAGCTCGGTGCCGAAGGGCCGGATGAGATAGTCCATCATCGGGCCTTGGCCGTTTTGCAGATAGAGCGTCGTCGTGTTGGCGGTCGGCCCAAAAATGTTTTTCGAAAACTGCATCGTGATCTTGTTCAAGGTCTGCATGGGGACGCGTTCGAAGGCGGTTCGCTTGCGGTCGGGCAGCGCCGGGTCGAAGGCGAGCCGCCCCTCGGCCACGATGGCCGTTGGTACCGTGACGATCGCTGCCTTGGCTTCGACCGCGCCGAAATCGCCCTCGGCCACGATGCGGCCCCGCGTGCCCCAACGGATCATCTTCACGGGCGCATTGAGCGTGACGGGAATTGCCTTGCCGTAGGCCGCGACCACGGCGCCCAGACCCTTGGGCACCATCCATTCGACGCCCGACGCGGTCTGGTTGAAGACGTCCATCGTCGAAAGCTGGTCCCAGTCGCAACCCGCTTCCCACGGGCCCACGCGCTGCACGGCGAATTTCTCGGCGCGCGTCTTGGGCGTGAACATCTGGCTTGCGGCAATGTCCTTGCCCTGCTCGCCGGGGTCGTCAAAGGCAGCCCGAACCTTGGTGTAGGCCGCGTCGAACTCGTCGTAATCCTTTTTTGTCGCTTCCTTGCCGTCGAGATAGACCCAAAGAGAGACCTTCCCTTCGTCGATCGTCTCGAAGCCCAATTGTTGCGCGAGCTTCGTCACGGGATTGATGTCCGCGGAATGAAGCCACGCGCAGCCCTGATCGTAGGGCACGCCGAAGGTGGCGCTCTCGGTGTAGGCCCGGCCGCCGGTGCGCCCGCGCGCCTCCAGAAGCGTGAAGGTCTTGCCCGCCTGCGCGACGGCCTTGGCCGCGGAAAAACCGGCCAACCCTGCACCCACGATCACGACATCCGGATTGGACTGCGGTCGTGCGTAGCGAAGGGGCGTTGCGGCGAATGCCGCCGAGGCGGCGGCGGTGTGGATCAGGCGGCGGCGCGTCAGCATGGCGATCTCCCGAAAGCGGCGGTCGGTAACCCGGAGCCGGCGGCCAAGTCAAACCAGTGCTCCAGCCGGACACGGAAGACGGCCGAACACAGGAGGAAGCCGGCAAGGCCATCGCCCGCCTCCAAAAACCGCAGCGAAAATAGCAGAAATAAAATAGTGGCAATAGCAATAGCAAGAACGGGGTGAAATTTTTTATCCCGTATCGCGCGCGTAAAACCCGGCGCGAAGACCAGCCATCGGCGCCAGGCGCGTCCTCGACCGGCGGCGTCGGCGCGCTCGCGGTGTTGGGGAGATCACGCGGACGGACCTACCCGGCCGCGGTCTTGCGGCCGAACTTGGCGTCGAAGGCGGGCGCCACCTCGCGCGCAAAGCGCGCGAGCAAATGATGGCGTACCGCGCGCGGCACGCCGTAGGTTGCGACGTGAACGATGAAGCTGTCGAAGCCAATATCGACATAGCGCTGCAATTGCTTGGCGCAATTTTCCGCCGTGCCGCAAAGCTGCAAGTCGATCCACGAGTCCATTTGGTCGGGATCGGCCATTTTCTTCAAATTGCCGAAGAATTTCTCGAACTGCTCGTAGCCCTTGATGTCCTTGTAGAAGTGCCGATCGGCCTCGTAGTGGCGCGCCTGAAGGGCGAAGAACTGGGGCACGTGCGTTTTCACGATTTGGCGAGCGTCCTCGTCGGTATCGCCGACATAGGCTTGGATCATGATGGTGCGGCGCATGGCGTCGGGATTGCCGCCGCGCGCGCGCGCGGCCTGCGACCAGGTGTCCAGCACGTTCTGCTGGATGGGCAGCGGGAAATTCGCGACCACGAGGGGCGAAAGGCCCATCTCGCCGATCACGCCCGCGCTTTGCGGGCTGCCGATGGCGCCGTGAAGGTGGATGCGGTCGCGCCGGGCGTCGGGGCGCATTTTAACCTTGCGCTGCATCGACAGGAAATTGCCCTGGTATTGGAACGGCTCGCCCGAATGCGCGAGCCGCGTGACATCGATCGCCTCGATCCAACGCTCGCGCGCTTGCTCTTGGTCGAGGCCCCAGGCGTCGTATTCGAGCTTGGCCGTGCCGCGGCCGATGCCGATGTGCAGCGGCGCATCCGCCAGCAGCGACAACATGGAAATTTCCTCGGCAAAGCGGATTGGGTGGTACCAGGGCGAAACCAGGACGCAGGTGCCAAGCCCGAGATGCGGCACGCGCGCGGCGATATGGGCCATGAACAGCAGGGGCGAGGGTGTCGGGAAATAATCCGTGAAATGGTGCTCGAAGAACCAGGCGGACTCGTAGCCGAGTTGCTTGCCGAAGGCGCAATCGTGGATGACCTCCTGATACAATTGCTCATCGGGCGTGCCGATCGCATCGACCGGCGCGACGCTGAAGCCAAAATTGATTGCTCGGCTCATGCACCGTTCCTCTTCCTGTATTGGCTTTCTGTATTGGCGCAACCGGGGAATCCTAGGCTAAGGCGCGAGGCGCCGCCATTGGCCTTCGGGCGCAACGCGCCATCGGACTCCGGGCGCAACGCGCCTAGGGCCGATGGACGATCAGGCGAATGGCCGTGGGCTTGCCGCCCGACGCGGGATTGTTGACCTGCGGGCAATTGGAAATCGCGCAGATCACATCCATCTCGGCGCGCAGATCGAGATAATCGCCCGCGCGCGACAGCGAATCCTCGAACATGAGCGGCGCCAGCGCGTTGCCTTGGCGCACGGGTACATTGGCGAAGAAATTGAGATTGGGCACGATGTCGCGCCGGCCGAGGCCGAACGGGGCGAGCGCCGTCAGGAAATTCTCGCGGCACCCCGGCACGCCCTTGACGCCGTAGAGCATCTCGTTCGACGGCGCGCTGCAACAGCCGCCGATGGTGTCGTGATGGCCGACGGTGTCCTCGACGATGGTCATCAAGGGCCGCGCGATGTCGGAATAGAACGCATGACCCTTGGTGAGCGCGAGGCTTTGTGCGCGCTTGATGGTGTTGGGCGCATGGTAGCGCTCAAGCGGGTCGAGGGCGTTGTAGCAAAGAAAATCGACGCCTTGCTTGCCCTCGATATCGACGATGCGCAGGACCTCGCCCCGCCCAAGCACCCGTCCCCACGGCGCCCCGGCCGCGAGAATTTCGTCCGACACGATGTTCGTGGGTAGTCCGCTCGATTTTGACATGCCGCTCTCCGCCGATATTTCCGGCTTTTCCCGCCGATAGGACATCGCAGCCATGAATTTGATGCAAGGCCCAATGACCGGCCAAGGCCAGCGCGTTGCGTCCGCGTTTCCCAGCCTTAGGATTTGCGGCGGCGATCAGCGGTCGGTTTGGGCCCTGGCGGTTTTGGTCTGGAGGCATATTCGGATGTCGCGCCGTCTCGCCCGCCCTTACGGGTCGTTGCGCCGGACCGGCAAGGGCTGTGGCGGTGGACGTGGCGCGCAAGAATTTGGACAATGCTGTCGGGAACCGTTAAGTGGTTCGATACGACCAAGGGGATACGGCTTTATTCGACCGGATGACGGGGGCAAGGATGTGTTCGTTCATATCACGGCCCTCGAGGCCTTGAGGATGAGGGCGCTGAGCGAAGGTCAGCGTGTCCGATATCAGGCCCAGTCCGATATCAGGCCCAGTCCGATATCAGGCCCAGTCCGACAATCGCGGCCAGAAAGCCGTCGAGTTGAGCAGGGCCGATTGACTGGGGCCGATTGACTGGGGCCGATTGAACGGCGCCCGAGACGGGGCGCGCATTTTGGTACTTGGCGGGGTCGCAGACGGCCTTGCCCAAACGGCCAGACGCCCGCTCGGGCGCGGTTTGCCGCACGCGTGGAGTTTTTCGATGGCCGGACACGCACTCGCGCCACTACTCGCCCCGAAGGCCATCGCCATCTTGGGCGCGTCCCAACGGCCCGGCTCGCCCGGCAATGAAGCCGTGCGCGAAGCCCTGCGCGGCCGATTTCCGGGCAAGATTTTTCCCGTCAATCCGCGCTACGCCGCGATCGAGGGCCTGGCTTGCCATCCGGCGCTGAAGGACCTTCCCGAACGCCCCGACGTCGTCATGCTGCTGGTCTCGAATGACAAGCTCGAGACCGCGTTGGACGAAGCGATCGCTGTTGGTGCCAAGGGCGCCGTCATCCTCGATAGCTGCTATCTGGAAAACGACCGCGATCCGCCGCTGACGCGCCGATTGGCTGAAAAGGCGCGCGCCGCGGGACTTGCGATCAATGGCGGGAATTGCGTCGGCTTCATGAATTTCGAGGCGCGCGCGCGGCTGTGCGCCTACCCGCCCGTCCACGACATGGAGGCGGGGCACGTTGCCTTCATTTCGCATTCGGGCTCGACCTATGGCGGCCTTGCGCGAAACGAACGGCGGCTGCGATTCAATTTGATGGTCTCGCCGGGGCAAGAACTCACGACCTCGATGGCGGATTATCTCGATTTCGCGCTCGAGATGGAAACGACGCGCGCGGTCGGTTTGATG
>CAMAPP010000083.1 GCA_945860095.1 Rhizobium sp. Q54
TGCCCAATCTGACCGGCATCAACCTCGCGCGCGAAATCATCGCGGAGCGTCCCGACATGCCGATCATATTATGCACGGGCTTCAGCGATTCGATTGACGACGACATCGTGCGCGCGGCCGGCATTCGCGAGTTCGTGATGAAGCCCATCGCGGGTACCGAACTTGCCGAACTCGTCGAAAAAGTCATGAAAGAAGGCGCAAAGGCGCCGGCGGCATAGATCATGGCGGCGATTCTCGTGATCGACGACGACGGCGCCGTGCGCAAACTGATCGCCATGATCCTGGAGCGTGCCCAACATCGCGTGGTCGAAGCCGCGGACGGCATCAAGGGCCTCAAGGCCTTCAAGGCCGCTTCGTTCGATCTGGTCATCACCGATCTGATCATGCCCGAGAAAGAAGGCCTCGAGACCATTCGCGAACTCCGGCTGGATGGCGGCGAAGTGAGGATTCTGGCGATCTCCGGCGGTTTCCCCGGCAACCCCATCGACATCCTCGACATGGCGCGGAGCCTCGGCGCCGATGCGGCGCTGGGCAAGCCCTTCACCCCCGACGCCCTATTGGCCGAGGTCGATAGGCTTCTCGCGCCGCCCCCCGCCTGACGCAGGCGCGCAATTCTGCTAAGTCCCGGGCCATGGCCATCGAACCGCCACGGCAGGCAACGACAAGCCGCCCCGCGTCCTTGCGACGCGCGCTTGGCCGCGCCGTCGCCGTCGCATTCTTGATCGTGGCTTTGGCCGCGCCCGAGGCACGGGCGCGCGACCAGCTGGTCATCGGCATCTCGCAATTCCCCTCGACCTTGAATCCGCTGATCGACGCCATGGTCGCCAAGTCCTACGTGCTCGCCATGGCGCGGCGGCCGGTCATGGCCTACGACAAGGACTGGAAGCTCGTCTGCCTGCTATGCACCGAGATTCCGAGCTTCGAGAACGGCCGTGCCAAGCGCGAAACCCTACCCGACGGACGAACCGGCGCGTCCTTGCGCTTGACCCTCGACCCCAGGGCGAATTGGGGCGACGGCAAGCCCGTGGGCGCCGCCGACGTGGTGTTCACCTGGGAGGTCGGCCGGCACGCCCAAACCGGCGTCGGCGATTTCGAGACCTTCCGCCGAATTCTCAAGATCGACGTGGTGGACGACAAGACGGTGGTGCTTCACCTCGACCGCGTCACCTTCAAATACAACGACCTCGCGGGATTCGAGCTGTTGCCGGCCCATCTCGAACGCGCGGCGTTCCAAGACCCGGCCCAGTACAAGACGAAAACGCTGTTCGACACCGATCCGACCAATCCCGGCCTGTACGCCGGGCCATACCGCATCGCCGAAATCGCGCGCGGCTCGCATATTACCCTGGTGCCCAATGCCGGATGGTGGGGTCCGCCGCCCGCCTTCAAGCGCGTGATCGTGCGGGCGATCGAGAACACGGCGGCGCTCGAGGCCAATTTGCTGTCCGGCGGCGTCGATTACGTGGCGGGCGAACTCGGGCTCACGCTCGACCAGGCGCTCGCCTTCGAGCGGCGCCACGGCAAGAAATACCGCGTCCAGTTCAAGCCGGGCCTCATATACGAACACATTGATCTCAATCTCGACAATCCCGCGCTGACCGACAAACGCGTGCGCCAAGCCCTGCTTTTGGCCCTCGACCGCGCGGCGTTGAACGAGCGCCTGTTCGCCGGCAAACAGCAAGCGGCCCATTCCTTCGTCAATCCGCTCGACATGGCCTACGACCCGCAGGTCAAAATCTATCCCCACGATCCGGCGCGTGCGGCGCAATTGCTCGATGAGGCCGGTTGGCGCAAGGGCCCCGACGGCATGCGCCGCAATGCCCAGGGCCAGGCCCTGCAATTCGATTTGATGACCACCTCCGGCAACCGCATGCGCGAATTGGTGCAACAGGTGCTGCAAAGCCAATGGCGCGCGGCGGGCATCGAGGTGCGCCTGAAGAACGAACCCGCGCGGGTGTTCTTCGGCGAGACCGTCCGCCAGCGCAAATTTCCGGCCATGGCGATGTTCGCCTGGGTAAGCGCGCCCGAGAACGTACCCCGCACCACTCTCGCCTCGACGCATATCCCGAGCGCGGCCAATAATTTCGCCGGCCAGAACTACACGGGATTTCGCAACGCCGAAGTCGACCAGCTCGTCGATCGCATCGAACTCGAACTCGACCGCGCGGCGCGCCAGTCGCTCTGGAAGCGCCTACAGGCGATCTATGCCGAGGAATTGCCGGCGCTGCCGCTGTATATCCGCGCCGATGCCTTCGTCGTTCCGCCTTGGCTTGGCGGCATCCAGCCAACCGGGCACCAATACCCCTCGACCCTGTGGATCGAAAACTGGCGGGCCGAATGACGGCCGCGCGATTCGCCGCGGTAATGCGCCAATGATCCGCTATCTTGCGGGCCGGGCGGCGCAGAGTGCGCTCGTCATGTTGATCATGTCGTTCCTAGTGTACGGCCTGATCGGCCTCATGCCGGGCGATCCCATCGACCTAATGCTCTCCGCCGATCCGCGCTTGACGCCGGAGGATGCGACACGCCTACGCGCGCTCCACGGCCTCGACCGGCCCATCGGCGAGCGGTATCTCGCCTGGCTTGCGGCAGCGGCCCAAGGCGAGCTTGGCTATTCGCGCCTTCATGCCCAGCCGGTCACGGCGGTTCTTGCGTCCCATCTCGGCCATACGCTCGCGCTTCTGGGCACGAGTTTCGTCCTCGCCATCGCCATCGCGGTGCCCTTGGGCGTGGCGGCGGCGCGCCGACCGCGCGGCTTTCTCGACCATACGGTGAATCTGTGTTGCTTCGCCGGCATTTCGGTGCCGCCGTTCTGGCTCGCACTTTTGCTCATCATGGCGTTCGCCGTCGGCCTTGGCTGGCTGCCCGCGGGCGGCCTGCGCTCGCCTGGCGGCGATGGCGGGTGGACGGACAGGCTCGCCCACATGGTGCTGCCCGTCGCAACCCTGACGCTGGCCTCGGTCGCGGGCTATACGCGCTTCGTGCGCGCGGCGATGATCGAGGCCCTGCGCCAGGACTTCGTGCGCACCGCGCGCGCCAAGGGCGCGGGCGAAGGTCGCGTTCTCGTCCGCCACGCGCTGCGTGCCGCCCTCGTGCCCGTCGTCACGATCGTGGCGCTGCATTTCGGCGGCCTGGTTTCGGGCGCTCTCGTCACGGAAACCATGTTCGCCTATCCGGGCATGGGACGCATGATCTACGACGCGATCATGGGCAATGATTTCAATTTGGCGCTGGCGGGCCTCGTGCTCGCAACCGTCGTGACCCTGCTCGCCAATCTCGCGGCCGATCTTGCCTATGCGGCGCTCGACCCGCGCGTGAACCTCGCGCGCGATGCGAAATGACCGTGCCGCCCGCCCCCTCGCCCCGAACCCTGGCCGCGGGCCGCTTGCGCGCCAACCGGCCCGCGCTCCTAGGCGCGGCCGTGCTTGCGGTCTCGGTAAGCCTTGCCCTCGCCGCGCCGCTCATTGCCGCGCTGACGGGCCATGAGGTGCAGGCGGTCGATTTGTCGAACCGGTTCGCCGCGCCGTCGGGCGAACACCTGCTAGGCACCGACGAGTTGGGCCGCGATGTCGCGTTGCGACTTATCTTCGGCGCGCGCATCTCGCTCGCGGTCGGCTTGATCGCGGCGCTTGCCTCCGGCCTGCTCGGCGCCGCATTGGGCGTGGTCGCGGGCTATTACGGCGACGCCCTCGACGACGTCCTCATGCGCCTAGCCGACATCTTACTGGCCCTGCCTTTGCTGCCGGTCCTGATCGTGCTGGCGGCGGTCGATGCGGGCAAGCTCGGCCTGCCGGAATGGGACGGCGAAGGCGGCGATCTCGCGCGCCTTGTCACCATCATCGCGCTCTTCGGCTGGCCGAGCGTGGCGCGTCTGGTGCGCGGCGTCACCTTGTCGTTGAAGCAGCGCGATTTCGTGCGCGCCGCGCGCGCGCTCGGCGCCTCGCCCGCGCGCTTGATGTTGCGCCATATCCTGCCCAATGCCGCCTCGCCCGCGATCGTGGCGACGACGCTTCTGGCGGGACAGGCGATCCTGTTCGAATCGGTCCTGAGCTTTCTCGGCCTTGGCATTCAGCCGCCGCGGGCAAGCTGGGGGGGGATGCTCACGGGGGCGCAAGACCTCGTCTGGTCCGCGCCCATGCTCGTGATCTATCCGGGGGCGGCGATCTTTGCTAGCGTTCTCGCGCTCAATTTCCTCGGCGACGGCTTGCAGGACGCGCTCGATCCGCGCGCGGACGAAAACAGGAGACGGCGATGACGACGATCGCGGCACGGACGCATCGCACCTGGCCCCACGGCGAGGCGGTGGTCGGAATTCTTCTTCTGGACACCAAATTCCCGCGCGTGTTCGGCGATGGCGGCAACAGCAATACCTTCCCGTTCCCGGTTCTGGTCAAGCGCGTGCAGGGGGCGACGCCGTTCCAGGTGGTCGACCGGCAGGCCGAGGGTCTGCTCGAGCCGTTCGTGAAAGGCGCGCACGAATTGGTCGCCGCCGGCGCCGCCGGCATCACCACGACATGCGGCTTTCTCGCCATCTTTCAGCGCGAGCTCGCCCAACGCGCGGGCGTGCCCGTCGCCGCGTCCTCGATCATCCAGGTGCCCCTGGTGCAGCGATTGCTGCCCGCGGGCAAGCGAGTCGGCATCATCACGGCGGATGCGCGCAATTTCACCGCCCGCCATCTCGAAGGCGCGGGCCTGGCGCTCGATACGCCCGTCATCGGCACCGAAACGGGAACGACGCTGACGCGGGTGTTCACCGACAAGTTGACCGAATACCGCTTCGAGGATTGCGAGGCCGATCTCGTGAACGCCGGCCGGGCGATGCTCGAACGCCACCCGGACGTGGGTGCGTTCGTGCTCGAATGCACCAATATGCCGCCCTTTGCCGGCGCGCTTGAACGCGCGCTCGGCCTGCCAGTGTACGATTTCTACACGCTGATTTCGTGGTTTCACTCCGGCCTGAAACCCACGCGCTTTCCGCGCCAGAACCTCGTCAAGGCCGCGGACTGGCAGCCCAAGGTCACCCAGCCCAACCCCAAGGCCGCGCAGTAACCCCCGGCACGGCCGAGAATTCAGGCGACGACGTACAACTTGCGCTCGAGGGTGTGGATCGCCTCGCACCCCGTCGCGGTCACACGCACGACCGCCGAGATCCCGACCGCCGTCTTGCCCGGAATTTGCAGGAACGGGATGACGTGGAAGCACATGTTCTCGCGGAACAGGCGCGTATCTCCCGGTTTGATGTCGATGATGTGGCCCTCCCCCCAACCGGGCGTGCACGCAATGCCCATGCCGTAGCCGACGCGCGTGTACTGGGTCGCGCCGAAGCGATTGCGCGCGATTACCGCGCGCCCCGCCGCATCCGCCTCGCCCGTCGGCACGCCCGGCTTGATCGCGGCCTCGACCGCCGCCATGGCCTCGATGACGAGGGCTTCGGCTTCGCGCAAATCCGGCCCGGGCTCGCCGACCGAAATCGTCCGCATCATCGGCGCGTTGTAGCGATGCACGGTGCCGCCGATTTCGAAGAACACGCAATCGCCCCGCTCGATGCGTCTGTCGCGCCAGGTCGCGTGGCTGACGAAGGCGCGCGGACCCGAAACCACGAAGGGCTGCATCGAGCAATAATGCCCGCCCGCGAGCAGCATGCCGCGATAGACCTCGGCGGCGACCTCGTTTTCGGAGGCACCCGCGCGCACGGCGGCCACACCCGCCCCGACCCCGCCCTCGGAGGCGCGCGCGGCGCGGCGGATCATTTCGATTTCGGGCGCGCTCTTGATCACCCGTCCGTCCTCGACGATGTGCGAGCAATCGACGAAGGCGGTGCCCGATAGCCGCCCGAACAGCCCGTCCTGCTCGCTTGCCCGGAAGAAATAGCTCGAGCGCTCGTAACCGACGCGTTTGCCGGCGAGGCCGAACTCGCGGCACGCATCGGCGAGGACGGCCATCGAATCCTGGTCGTCCCGGAACGGCCGGCTCAGGGCTATCCAGGTGTCCGATTCGACCACCGTGTCCTCGGCGTGGCGCGTGCACATGAAGGGCTCGCCCACGAGCGGCACGACCAGGCCGGCGAAATACCAAAGGCCCTGGGTCTCGTATCCGGTCAGGTAGAAAAGATTCTCAGGCGTCGTCACCAGCAGCGCATCGACGCCGCGCGCCGCCATGCGCGCGCGCAATTCGGCCAAGCGGCGCTCGTACTCGGGCATGGCGAACACAAGATCGGTGCGCTGGCGCATCGGCCGGACCTCCTTGAATCGTTCTATTTCTTGGGCCGTTCGATTTCGGAATGCAGCGCCTCGGCGGTCAGCGCGGCAAGGACAGCTCCGCCATGCGCGCCCAATAGCTGGCGCCAAGCGCAAGCGCCTCGTCGTTGAAATCGTAGTGCGGGCTGTGCAGGCGCCGGTCGCCGGTATCGGGGCCGTTGCCCATCCAGATATAGGCGCCGGGGCAAGCTTGAAGCAGGAAGGCGAAATCCTCGGATCCCATGCTGGGCACGGGATCGCGCAGCACGTTCTGCGCGCCCGCCACGTCGGCCGCCGCGCGCGCGGCGTTCTCGGTTTCCTCGGGTGCGTTGATCGTAGGCGGATAGCGCCGCTCGTAGCGCAGCGTCATCGTAGCGCCCATGGCGGCGCAGACGCCCTCGGCCACGCGCCGCACATTCGCCTCGATGCGGTCCTGCACCTCGGGTTTGAAGGATCGCGTGGTGCCTCGCAGCGTCACCTGTTCAGGGATGACGTTCCAGGTGTCGCCGCCGTGGATCTGCGTCACGCTGACCACGGCCGAATCCAGCGGATGGGTGTTGCGGCTGACGATGGTTTGCAGGCCGAGCACGATCTGAGCGGCGACGACCACCGGGTCGATGCCCTGATGGGGCATGGCGCCGTGGGCGCCTTTGCCCGTGACCTCGATTTCGAAGATGTCGTAGGCCGCCATCTGCGGGCCGGAACGGATCGCAAAGGTGCCGAGCGCCATGCCGGGCCAATTGTGCAGGCCATAGACGGCCTCGACCGGAAATTTCTTGAACAAGCCCTGTTCAACCATCACCCGCCCGCCGCCCTCGTTTTCCTCGGCGGGCTGGAAGATGAAATGGACCGTGCCGTCGAAATTGCGCGTCTCGGCCAGATACTTCGCCGCGCCCAGCAGCATGGTGGTGTGGCCGTCATGGCCGCAGGCATGCATGCGCCCGGGATTCTGCGATTTGTGGGGAATATCGTTCCGTTCGTGGATGTGAAGCGCGTCCATGTCGGCGCGTAGGCCCACCGCCCGTCCGCCCTTGCCCGTGCCGTGCAGCGTGCCGACCACACCCGTGCCCGCGAGGCCCCGGTGCACCGCGATGCCGAATTCCTCAAGCTTGTTCGCAACGAACTCCGAGGTGCGGTGCTCCTCGAAGGCGGTTTCGGGATGGCTGTGAATCTCGCGGCGCCAGGCCGTCATGTCGGATTGAAACTCGGCGATGCGATTGATCACGGCCATGGCGCACCTCTCGGAGGGCTTGGGGAAGCGCGCGAGCTTAGCCCCCCGCCCCCGCGCCCTCAAGGCGCGCCACGGGGCCTCGATAACGCCGCCCGGATGCGACCGATTGCGCCCTCGCGCTTAGTGCGACATCAGGACCGGCACCGTCATGTGGCGCAGCACATGGGCGGTGGCCCCGCCGAGGATGAATTCGCGCAAGCGCGAATGGCCGTAGGCGCCCATGACGATCGAATCGACGCCGGCATCGGCGGCGCGCGACAAAATCATGTCGCCGACCTTCATGTCCTCGGCCACGACGTGCGCCGCCTCGGCTTCATAGCCGTGCCGCGCGAGCGCGACCGAAATATCGACGCTCGCCATGTCGCGCCGGGCGTGATCGCGGCCCGGAGGATTGACGCGCATGACGGTGATTTTCGCGCCCTTGGTCAGGATCGCGTGGGCGTCGTGGACGGCGCGCGCCGATTCGCGGCTGCCGTTCCAGGCGAGCAGGGTCCGCTTGCCGAGTTCGGTGAAATTTCCGGCATAGGGCACGATAAGCACGGGTCCGCCCGCCTCTACGACCACTTGCCCGACGGCTTCCATGTCCACGCCCGAACGCGAGCCTCGTGGGTCGGGCTGGCCGAGAATGACGAGATCGGCATAGCGCGCATGGACGGCCAATATTCCACCCACGTCGTCGATGGTCGGCGCGAGCTCGCGCCATTCGGTGGCGACGCCCGCGCGCTCGGTATGGCGACGGAACGCCGCCGCGGCGGCGGCCATGCGTGCCTTCATTTCCTCGGCTTGAAGTTCCCAGACCTGCGCCGGAATTTCCGCGCCGACGAAGGCGGGAACGGTGACGATCGGACCGACGCCCAGGCCGATGACGCGCCCGTCGCCGCGCCGGGCCAATTCGATCGCCAATTCGAGGCGCAATTTCGCGCGTTCGCCGTCGTCCACATGCACCACGATGTCCTTGACCGCCATCCGCCACTCCCTCGCCAAATTTGGTCCGCGACCAATTCGCGCCCGCACAAGCACGACTATGTTCGATACGGCCGGGCCGGGCATTGATATGCGTCAAGCACGGCGCCAATCGTCAGAAATATCCACCCGAACAAGGCCTTGATGCCCGAGGATTGCGGCCACGCTTGCGTTGCGGCGCTTGCCGGGCTTTCCTCCCCACTTCGAGAACACGCGCTTCGCCGGCAAACGGTCCCGATTACACCCATCCCCCGATCATGCGCATCCAATGAAATCAGGCCCGGCCCCGATAAGACCCATCCATCCCGTCATCCTTTCGGGCGGGTCGGGCACGCGCCTGTGGCCGATGTCGCGCGCACGCCATCCCAAGCAATTCCTGCCGCTCGTCTCCGGCCATTCCCTGCTTCAAGACACCGCGCGCCGGGTCGCCGACCGGACGCGCTTTGCCCCGCCGACGATCGTCTGCAACGAGGAGCATCGCTTCGTCATCGCCGAGCAACTACGCGAATGTGGTACCGCCGCGCGCCGCATCGTGCTCGAGCCCGAAGCGCGCAATACCGCGCCTGCCGCGGCCGTGGCGGCGCTCTGTCTGCCCGACCCCGAGGCCCTGATGCTCGTCATGCCGTCCGATCACGCCATCGGCGACGAGCGGGCCTTTCTGGCCGCGGTCGAAATCGGCGCCGCGGCGGCCGAGGGCGGCGCGCTGGTGACTTTCGGCGTAACGCCCGACCGGCCCGAAACCGGATACGGTTATATTCGTCGCGGCCGACGCCTCGGCGCGGATGCGGGTGCCTACCGCGTCCGCGCCTTCGTCGAGAAGCCCGCGCTCCGCCGCGCCAAGCGATTTCTTGTCACGGGCGAATATCTGTGGAACGCGGGTTTATTCCTGTTCCAGGCAAAGACATTTCTCGCCGAGCTCGACCGCTTGCAACCCGCCATCGGCGCGGCGGCGCGCAAGGCGGTGGCGGACGGGCGCGAGGACTTGGATTTCTTCCGCCTCGACGGCGAAGGTTTTTCGGCGTCGCCAGCCATCTCGATCGATTACGCGGTCATGGAACACACCGCGCTCGCCGCCGTCGTGCCGCTCGACGCCGGCTGGAGCGATGTCGGCGCGTGGTCGGGGCTGTGGGATTTGGCGGCGAAGGATGAAAACGCCAACGCGCTGCTTGGTCCCGTGGCGGCACGGGACGTGCGCGGCAGCTATGTGCGCAGCGAAGGCCCGGTCGTGGCCGTGCTCGGCGTCGAAAATCTGGTGATCGTGGCGACCGAGGACGCAGTCCTTGTGGCGCCGCGCGCCCGCGCGCAGGACATTCGCGCCCTTGTCGAGGACTTGCGCGCCCGCGGCCGCGCCGAGGTCGATGCGGCATCGACCGTCTATCGTCCATGGGGTACGTACAAGACGATCGACGCGGGCGATGGTTTTCTGGTCAAGCGCATCACGGTCAAGGCGCGCGCGAGCCTGTCGCTGCAACGCCACCGTCACCGCGCCGAGCATTGGGTGGTCGTGAGCGGCACGGCCGAGGTCACGCGCGGGCAAGAGGTCTTCCGCCTTCAGGCGAACGAATCGACCTATATCCCGCTGGGTACGGTTCATCGCCTGGCCAATCCCGGCGACGAGCCGCTGCACCTCGTCGAGGTGCAATCGGGCGGCCTGTTGTCGGAAGACGATATCGAGCGTTTGGACGACCGCTACGGGCGGCGCTAGCCGGCCGGCTTTAGCGGCGGCGCGCTTCTTCCTCGGCCGCAAGGCGCTCGATGGCGATTCGCCGATAAACCGGATCGCGCGCGGCCCGGTCGAGATCGATCGGCCCGCAATCGGGCAGAGGGGTGTCGGCCGGAACGGCGCCTCGCGCCCCAGACTCCGTATCGCGCGCCACCGCCGTTTCTCCCGGATTCCCGTTCGCCAAATTTCGGTTCGCCAAGTAAGGCGGCAAATTAGGTTACCGACGGCATTGCGAACAACATAAAGCCGCGCGGGCAGATGGTTTTTCTGTCGATGAAACTGGGGAAAAGCTGTGGAAAACCACGGCGTCCGACGATAACCGACTCGCGTTTATGCGTTGTTATGGGCCCAACCCTCCCTGGGTTGTGGGCCCCAGCCTCCCTAGCTAGATTAACCCGGCTTGCGTCCCGTCCGTGCGGCGCGCCCGGCCGTTGCCGGAGCGAACACGCCGCCGCCATGGAGAACACGAAATGGCCATCGCACCCAATTCGCCCGCCGCCCGCGACATCGCCTATGCCCTGCACCCCTATACCAATCTGCAGACGCATCAGAAGGAAGGCTCGCTCATCATTCGCGAGGGCAAGGGCGTTTACGTTTACGACGAGTCGGGCAAGGAATACATCGAGGGCCTGGCGGGCCTGTGGAGCACCTCGCTCGGCTGGGGTCAGGAGCGCCTGGTCGAGGCCGCGACCAAGGCGATGCGCAAGCTGCCCTATTACCACCAGTTCGGCGCGAAGGCGCACGAGGCCGGCATCGATTTGGCCGAGCGGCTGATCAAGATGTCGCCGGTGCCCATGTCGAAGGCGTTCTTCACCAATTCCGGTTCCGAGGCCAACGACACCGCGATCAAGATCATCTGGTACTACAACGCGGTACGCGGCAAGCCGGAGAAGAAAAAAATCATCTCGCGCCTGCGCGCCTATCACGGCGTCACGCTGGCGACCGCGAGTCTGACGGGCCTGCCCCATCTCCACAAATATTTCGGCCTGCCCATAGGCGAGGTCAAGCACACGAGCTGCCCGCATCACTATCGTAACGCCATGCCGGGCGAGAGCGAAGAGGATTTCGCCACCCGCATGGCGGCGGACCTCGAGAAGATGATCGCGGACGAAGGCGCCGAGACCATCGCGGCCATGTTCGCCGAACCGATCATGGGCGCCGGCGGCGTGATCGTTCCGCCGCGCACCTATTTCGAGAAAATCCAGGCCGTGCTGAAAAAACACGACATCTTGTTCGTCGTGGACGAGGTAATCTGCGGCTTCTATCGCACCGGCAACGCTTGGGGCTCGGAAACCTTTGGCCTGAAACCGGACATCCTCACCTGCGCCAAGGCCTTGTCGTCGTCCTATATTCCCATCGCCAGCGTGATGATCACCGAGCCCATCTTCCAGGAGCTCATGAAGGGCTCGGCCGAAGTCGGCAATTGGGGCCACGGCTACACCTATAGCGGCCACCCAGTCGCCTGCGCGGTCGCGCTTGAAACCCTCGCCATTTACGAAGATACCGACATCCTCGGCCATGTCCGCCGCACTTCGCCGATTCTGCAAAACGGCATGCGCCGGTTCGCCGATCACCCGATGGTCGGCGAGGTGCGCGGCGTCGGTCTTATCGGCGCGATCGAACTGGTCAAGGACAAGAAGACCAAGGCGAGCTTCGACCCCAAGCAGGGCGTCGGCGCGTATCTCATGAAGCGCGCCCAGGACCACGGACTGATCACGCGCGCCATGGGCGATCATCTGGGCTTCTGCCCGCCGCTCATCATCAAGGCCGATGAGCTCGAGGAATTGCTGAAGCGTTTCGGCAAGGCGCTCGACGAAACGCACGAATGGGTGCAAGAACAGGGCTGGATGTAGGCTAACCCAAGCCTGCTCCACCCAACACAGCCGCCCCGAAGTCTCGGGACGGCGGAACACGCCGGCGCCATGGACTACGATCGGATATTTCGGCAATCGCTGACGCAGGTTCGAGCGGAGGGGCGTTACCGGGTCTTTGCGGATCTGGAGCGCCACGCCGGGTCGTTCCCGCTCGCGACCTGGCGCGGCCCCTCGGGGTCGCGCGAGGTCGTGGTGTGGTGCGGCAACGACTATCTCGGCATGGGCCAGCATCCGGCCGTCCTCGCCGCCATGGCCGAGGCGCTTACGCGCTACGGCGCGGGCGCCGGCGGCACCCGCAACATCTCCGGCACCAGCCACGCCCACGTCCTGCTAGAGACCGAGCTCGCCGCCCTCCACGGCAAGGACGCCGCCCTGCTCTTCACCTCGGGCTATATCGCCAACGAGGCCACCCTCTCCACCCTCGCCCAGCTCCTGCCCGGCTGCGTCATTTTCTCCGACGCACTCAACCATGCCTCCATGATTCAGGGCATCCGCCACTCCAAGGCCGAGCGCCGCATCTTCCGCCACAACGACGCGGCCCATCTCGCGGAACTCCTCGCCCAAGCCCCGCCCGCTGCCCCCAAGATCGTCGCCTTCGAGAGCGTCTATTCCATGGACGGCGACATCGCCCCCATCCGCGAGATCGCCACCCTCGCCAAGCGCCACGGCGCCCTCACCTATCTCGACGAGGTTCACGCGGTGGGCATGTACGGCCGGACGGGCGCCGGCGTCGCCGAACGCGACGGCGTGCTCGATCTCATCGATGTCGTCGAGGGCACGCTGGGCAAGGCCTTCGGCGTCGTCGGCGGCTATATCGCCGCCTCGGCATCCCTGGTGGACGCCGTGCGCAGCCATGCGCCCGGATTCATCTTCACCACCGCCCTGCCCCCTGCCATCGCCGCCGGCGCGCTCGCCTCGGTCCGGCATCTCCGCACCCATCCCGAGATTCGCGACGCCCACCAGGATAAGGCCGCGCGCTTGAAGCACCTGCTCAAGGCGGCGCACATCCCAACCCTGCCCTCCGCGAGCCACATCGTCCCCGTCGTCGTCGGCGACCCGCGCCTGTGCAAGGCCGCCTCCGACGCCCTGCTCGAACACCATGCCATCTACGCCCAACCCATCAATTACCCCACCGTCCCCAAAGGCACGGAAAGACTCAGGCTGACGCCCACCCCGGTGCACAGCGACGCGCAAATGGACGGGTTGGTCGCGGCCTTGACCCAGGTCTGGGAAAATTTGCACCTGAAGCGCGCCGCCTGAGCGCGAAAAAGAAAGGGTCGGCGTCCGGGCGGGCGCGGACCCATCCCTACGGATACATGTCCTTCTAGAAGCGCGCGACGCGCCTTCGGGCCGGCCCACACACGCCCGTGCGGCCGCCTTGACGCGCATGAGGTCGCCGTAACGCCCATCACGGAAAAATCGACCGCGCGTTTTAGGACAGCGGCCTGCTAGGCCGTTTATCCGGTGTCCGCGCTAGGCTAAGCGCTATAGCGCCATAGCGCCACCACAACGTATACGTGAATATCAATACTCATAACAACCTTTAATTAATCAAACGGCGCTACGTTCGTCAATGCAATCTAAAATTGTATTGTCCACACCAGTTACACCTACACGTAACCCTTCAGGAGAACCTCGATGAAACGCGTCCTAGCGAATATGCGGGTTTGGCAAAAGACTTTGCTCCCGCTGGGTCTGATGGCCGTCACCACGATCTTCCTCACGATTTTCATGCTGCGCGGCGCGTCGAACATGGACGCCTCCTACACGAGATTGCTGGTAGACGACGTCCACGCGGCGATCTGGGCCACACGCGCCAATATCGCGGTCATCGACACGGCGCGACTGGGCTGGAGGGTCATGGGCCAACCGGACATCCAGCATAAGCAGGAGGAATTAGGCGCATTGGACAAGATTAAAGCCGCCTTCGCCGACCGCGTCGCCCATGCGCGGAAGCTGGATCCCGAGCACGAGGCCGAGTACGCCGCCATCGAGGCGAACTACAAGACCGCCTATGAGGCGAGCGTCGAGGCCGGACGGCTTTCGATCGCGGGCAAGCAAGCAGCCGGCCTCGAAATCATGGAGAAGCGAGTGTTGCCTGCGGTCCAAACGACGCGCGCCGCGCTGCGCCTCGTGGTCGAAAAGCTCGACAAGGCCGTGACCGATCAATCGCACGAACTTTCCGTCGATGCCACATCGACGCGAAATCTCTCGATCATGATTGCGGCGCTGAGCGTCTTGTTGATTTCCGCGTGCGGCGTGTGGATCGCGATGTCCGGCATGGCCGGTCCGCTCAAGCGCTTGACGGACGCGATGACGCGCCTCGCGTCCGGCGACAAGACGGTCGATGTCGTGGGTGTCGAGCGCAAGGACGAGATCGGCCAGATGGCCAAGGCGGTTCAAGTCTTCAAGGACAACATGATCGCGGCCGAACGCCTGCAGACCGA
>CAMAPP010000084.1 GCA_945860095.1 Rhizobium sp. Q54
ACAGTCATCGCCCGACCCTCACGACCCTTGCCATTTCGGCTTGCGCTTTTCGAGGAAGGCCGAGACGCCGTCCTTGCCTTCGGCGGAGGCGCGCACGCGCGCGATGAGGCGCGCGGTATCGGCGCGCACCGCCTCGGTCGCGAGGCCGCCGATGCCGAGCACCAGCGCCTTGGTTTCCGCGACCGCAAGCGGTCCACCGAGCGCGAGCGCCGCCACGATTTCCGCCACGCCCGCATCGAGTTCGGTCGTCGGCACCGCGCGATGCACGAGGCCGATGCGCAACGCCTCGACCGCGCCGAAGCGCTCGCCCGTCAGCATATAGCGCCGCGCGGCGCGCGCGCCGATGGCCGCGATGACGTAGGGGGCGATGGTCGCCGGCACGAGGCCGAGGCGCACCTCCGACAGCCCGAATACCGCACCCTCGCCCGCGATCGCGACATCGCAGCACGCCACGAGGCCGAAGCCGCCCGCAAGCGCGGCGCCGTTCACGCGCGCGATCGTCGGCTGGGGCAGGGTATCGAGGCGGTGAAGCATGAACGCGAGACGCGCGGCGTCGGCGCGATTTTCCGCCTCCGAATAACCCGCCATCCGGTGCATCCAACCGAGATCGCCGCCCGCGGAAAAACTCTTGCCCGCGCCCGTCAGCACCACGACCCGCACGCCGGCGCGGCCGGCGAGGGCCTCGAAGATCTCGGTCAGGCGCGCGATCAGCGCGTCGTCGAACGCATTGTGGATATCCGGGCGGTTGAGGGTGACGGTGACGACGCCCCGCCCGTCCTCGCTCAGCAAAACATTGTCCGCCGCCTTCATCATCGCGTTACATCCTGAAGACGCCGAACTCGGTCCGTTCGATGGGCGCATTCAGCGCCGCCGACAAACCGAGAGCAAGCGCCATGCGCGTATCGGCCGGATCAAGCACGCCGTCGTCCCACAGCCGTGCGCTCGCGTAATAGGGGTGGCCCTGAACCTCGTATTGCGCGCGAATCGGCGCCTTGAACGCCTCTTCCTCGACTTCGGGCCAGGTCTTGCCCTGGCCCTCGAGATTGTCGCGCCGCACGGTCGCCAGGACGCTCGCCGCCTGCTCGCCACCCATCACCGAAATGCGCGCATTGGGCCACATCCACAGCAGCCGCGGCCCGAAGGCGCGCCCGCACATGCCGTAATTGCCCGCGCCGAACGAGCCGCCGACGATGACGGTGAATTTCGGCACGCGCGCGCAGGATACCGCGGTGACCATCTTTGCGCCGTCGCGCGCGATACCGCCCGATTCGTATTTCTTGCCGACCATGAAGCCGGCGATATTCTGGAGAAACACCAGCGGAATCATGCGCTGGCAGCACAGCTCGACGAAATGCGCGGCCTTGAGCGCCGATTCCGAGAACAGGATGCCGTTATTGGCGACGATGCCGACGGGATAGCCGTGAATATGGGCGAAGCCGCAAACCAGGGTGGTGCCATAGGCGGATTTGAACTCGTCAAGCTCGCTGGCGTCGACCAGGCGCGCGATCAACTCGCGCACCTCGTAGGGCCGGCGCACGTCCGAGGGCACGATTCCGTAAATCTCGGCGGGATCGTAGAGCGGTTCGCGCGGCGCCTGCACACGCAAGCCGACCCGCTTCGTTCGGTTGAGATTGCCGACGATGCGCCGCGCGATGGCCAGGGCATGGGCGTCATCGCGCGCCGCGTGATCGGCCACGCCCGAGACGCGGGTGTGAACATCCGCGCCGCCCAATTCCTCGGCGCTCACCACCTCGCCCGTCGCCGCCTTCACCAGCGGCGGTCCGCCGAGGAAGATCGTGCCCTGATTGCGCACGATGATTGCCTCGTCCGACATCGCGGGAACGTAGGCGCCGCCGGCCGTGCACGAGCCCATGACGACCGCGATCTGCGGGATACCCGCCGCCGACAGCGTCGCCTGGTTGTAGAAAATGCGGCCGAAATGGTCGCGGTCGGGGAACACCTCGTCCTGATTCGGCAGATTGGCGCCGCCCGAATCAACCAGATAGACGCAGGGCAGGTTGTTTTCGCGCGCGATTTCCTGGGCGCGGACGTGTTTCTTCACGGTGACCGGAAAATACGTGCCGCCCTTGACGGTCGCATCGTTCGCCACGACCACGCATTCCGTGCCCGCGATGCGCCCGATGCCGGCGATGAGCCCGGACGCCGGCACCTCGCCGCCGTACATGCCGTGCGCCGCCAATTGCGAGAATTCAAGGAACGGCGCGCCGGAATCGAGCAGGGCGCGCACGCGGTCGCGCGGCAGAAGCTTGCCCCGCGACAAATGGCGCGCGCGCGCGGCTTCCGGCCCGCCTTCCTTCACCTTGGCCACCTGGGCGCGCAAATCCTCGACGACCGCGCGCAAGGACGCCGCATTGGCGCGGAATTCGTCGGACCGGGTATCGAGGGCACTGCGAATGACGCTCATGACGACGCTCCCTTGCCACCGTCCGCAACGCAGCCATGAAGGGTTTCCGCCGCCGCCAAGGCCGCGCCGAACGTTTCGTCCAAGGCCTCGTTCACGCCGAAGCATTGCACGGCGACATCGCGCGCCCAGCGAACATATTCGGCAAGGCGCTCGGGCGGCCAACCCTTGGGTGGGCTGGCGACAAGGGCGCGCAGATTGCTGGTCTTATCGGCAAGCTTGATGCATTTGGCGCGCGCCGACGCCTTGCCCGCATGGGCGATTTGCAGGCGCTTGCGCTCGGCCTTCAGCAGAGTCTTGTCGTCGCTCACTTCCATGACCAGGGCGCCGACATCGGGGCCAAACAGGCGTGTGAGTTCGGCGAAGCTCACGTTCTGATCCTCGACCACGTCGTGCAGAACGCCCGCGACCAGAAGCGCCGGATCCTCGCCTTCGGTTGCCTCCGCCAGGAGGTGCGCCACCTCGATCAGATGATTGACGTAGGGCTCGGCGGCCTCGCCCTTGCGGCGCTGCCCGGCATGCTTAAGCGCGGCGAAATGCAGGGCACGCGTGACCAATACGACGCTCACTACCACCCACCCGTCGCCAGCCAGCGATCGACATCGGCCATCCGGTCCTGGCCCCAGAAGCCTTCGCCATCGACGATGAAAAAGGGCGAGCCGAACACGCCCTTGGCGATCGCGCCCTCGGTCTCGGCCTTCAAGCGGTCCTTGATCGCCTGATCCTGCAACGCCGCCAGAAGGGCCGCGCGGTCCACGCCGAAATGGCTCGCGACCTCGGCCACATCCTCCGGTGCCGTCATGTCGCGGCCATCGGCGAAGCTCGCCTTGAACACCGCGCGAGCGAACAGCTTCGCCTTGGTCTCGTCGCGTCCCCCGAGCCAATAAAACGCGCGCGAGGGCGCGATCGCGGCATAGGGAAAGACCTTGGGCCAGACGAAGGGCAGCTTCAGCCGCCGCGCCGCGCGCGGCACGTCGCGGCGCATGTAATCGCCCTTCAGCGGAATATCCGCCAAGGGCTTGCCGCCGGTTTGGCGCAGCACGGCGCCGAGCAGGATTGGCCGCCACGATACCGTGCGATGGTGCTTGGAGGCGAGCGCATCGATTTCCGCCGTCGCCAGATAGGCGTAGGGCGAGGAAAAATCGAAATAGAACTCGATGGGATTGGCCATGAACTACTCCAGGATCTGCCGGCCGATGATGAGGCGCTGGATTTCGCTCGACCCTTCGTAAATCTGGCAAACGCGCACGTCACGATAATAGCGGGCCACCGGGTAGTCCTCGAGATAGCCGTTGCCGCCATGGACCTGGATCGCGGCCGAGCACACGCGCTCGGCCATTTCGCTGGCGAACAATTTGGCCATGGCCGCCTCCTTCAGACACGGCCGGCCGGCATCGCGCAGCGCCGCGGCGTGGTGGACGAGTTGGCGCGCGGCCTCAATTTCGGTCGCCATGTCGGCGAGCTTGAAGGCGATCGCCTGGTGCTCGGCGATCTTGCGCCCGAAGCTTTCACGCTCGCCGGCATAGGCGCACGCGGCCTCGAACGCGGCCCGCGCGATGCCGAGCGCCTGGCAGGCAATGCCGATACGTCCGCCCTCGAGATTGGCGAGCGCTATTCTGTAGCCCTCGCCCTCGGCGCCGAGGCGCAAATCGCCATCCACGCGCGCGCCCTCGAAGCGCAGTTGAGCCGCCTCGATATGGCGTTGGCCAAGCTTATCCTCGATGCGCAGCACGTCGAATCCGGGCGTGCCCTTGGGCACCAGGAAGGCGCTGATGCCCTTCTTGCCCGCGTCCGGGTCGGTGACGGCGAACACGATCGCGACGTCCGCCGAGGCCCCCATGGTCACGAATTGCTTGGTGCCGTCGATGACGTAGCCATTGCACTCGCGGCGTGCCCGGGCGCGGAGGTTGGAAGCGTCCGATCCGGCATGCGGCTCGGTCAGGCAAAACGCGCCCAGCATCTCGCCGCGCGCGAGCGGCGCGAGAAATCGCGTCTTTTGCGCCGCCGTGCCGAAAGCGGCCAAGGGACCGCACACCACCGAATTCTGTACGCTCATGGCGCCGGCCAACCCGCCATCGCCGACCGCGATTTCCTCGAGCGCCAGCGCGTAAGACACATGGTCCGCGCCGGCCCCGCCCCATTCCTCGCCAACCAGCATGCCGAGATAACCGAGCGCGCCCAACTCGCCCATGGCCGCGCGCGGAAAGACGCCCGAGCGTTCGCGCGCCGCGGCGAAGGGGCTAAGGCGCTCGGCGGCGAAGGCGCGCGCGCCGTCGCGAATCATTGCTTGCTGTTCGGTGAGGATCATCGGGCCGATGGGGCAAGCGCGGCCGAAGCCGCCGGCCGATTTCCGGCGCGCGCTACCACGGAATTTCCGCGCCGTCGAAATTGTAGAACTTGCCGGTATCGGCGGGCTTCAAGCGCGCGACAACCACGCGCATGCCCGACGCGCTGTCCTCGACCGTGGTGGGAGCCGCGGCCCCGCCCATATCGGTTTTCACGTGGCCTGGATGAAACATGATGGCGGTCACGCCCTTGGGCGCGAGTTCGTTGGCCATACATTTCATGGCCATGTTGAGGGCCGATTTGCTCGACCGATAGACGTACTCCGCGCCGGCCTCATTGCGGCCGACCGAACCCATCTGGCTGGTCACTGCGACGACGATTTTTTTGGCCCCCCTCTCGAGATGGGGCATGAAACGCTCGGCGACCGCGATGGGGCCAAGCGCATTGACGCGCAAGACCTCGACCCACGCCTCGTAATCGAGCGAGCCGAAGGCCTTGCCGCGCGGGCCATAAATCCCCGCGTTATTGAACAGAATATCGATCGCCTCGCCCGCGAGAACGCGGGCCGCCGCGTCGATGGACTTCAAGTCCGCGACATCGAGCGCCACCACGCTCACACCCTTGATGGCCTTGAGCGCCGAGGCCTCGCCCGGCTTACGGCATGTCCCCAGCACCCGGCAGCCTTCGGCGACGTATTGGCGCGCGAGTTCAAGGCCGATACCGCGACTGGCGCCGGTGATGAGCACGGTCGGCATGGGAGTTCTCCTTTTGTCGGCGACCGGATTTTTGTCGGCGATCGGGCCGCGCGCTCAAATGATCGTGAATTGCGCCGATTTCGGATTGTTGGAATTGATCGGCAAGATGTCCTGCGGGCAGGCCGAGAAACAGATCATCAGGTCCATCTCGGCGCGGAACAGCACATGATCGCCGCGCTTGGAGACGGCCGGATATTGGCCGATCTTGCCGCCCGCCTCGATGGGCGTGTTCTGCCAGAGATTGAGCGGCGCCGGCGTTTCCGAGGGGTGACAACCCGCCTCGACCATCGCTTCCCACATATTGTCGTTGCAATTGCGGTGATAGCTCTTGCAGCCGAGCAGCTCGTAGCGGTAGCGGTCGCACGCCGCCATGAGCGTGTCGTGCACGCCGGGCGAGCTGTCCTCGAGCCATTTCAGGATCGGCCGCCGCCTGTTGGTGATGAGCGCGTCGCCCTTTTTCGCCCGGTAGCGGCCGAGCGAGACGCGGAGATGTTCCATCGACAGGAATTCGCGCAAATCGCCCGCATTGAACGCCCAGGTGTCCACGACCTGCGTGCCGTGGGTGTTGATGACCTTGATACGCTGCCCTTTCTTGACAAAGGCCGCCTTGCCCTGGCGCGCGGGGATGGTCACGAGTTCACGCTTGGCCATGTGCCGTTCTCCGATTTGTCGCTGTTTACCGAATGCCGATCCGCCGCCTATTCGAGCTCGACCTCGGCGCTGGTCGGCTTGCCGCTGTTCACCGGGATCATGTCCTGCGGGCAGCACGAGAACGCCACGATCGCGTCCATCTCGGCGCGCAAGGTGACGTAATCGCCCTTCTTGCTGACCGTCGGCAGGTACGCGATGCCCTTGCCCGGATGGTACTGGGTGTTTTGAAAGATGTTGAATGGCGCCGGTGTTTCGTGCGGTTGGATCGAGACACCGATGGCCTTGAGCGCGTTCGCCAGATTGTCCGTGCAGTTGTCGTGATGGCCGACGGCGCCCAATTGCTGATAGCGGTATATATCGCAGGCCGCGACCATGGTGTCGTGGATACCGGGCGAGGTGTCGGCCATGAGGGTGATGATGGGCCGGCGCTTGTTGGTGACCATCGTGTCGCCCACGACCGGCATGAGCTTGTCGATGGCGACATGGCAATGCTCCATCGACATGCATTCCCGGTAGTCCTCGGCGTTGAAGGCCCAATGGTCCACGATCTGATAGCCGTGGGTGTTGATCACCTTGTAGTGCTGGCCCTTGCGCACGCGAAGGGCCAGACCCTTGCGCGCGGGAACGGTGTGAAGCGTCGCCATGTTCGATCCTCCCCAGGAAGGTTGCGGCCGCGATCCTAGCGCCCGCGCCCCGATTTTGCGCGCCCCTTGGATTTGGACATCTTGGCCTTGGCGGCCTTGACGGCCCTGCGCTTGGCCGGCTTGGTCGCGGCCGCAGGCTTCGCCTTGTCACGCAAAAGCGCCGTTGCCTCCATCTCGATCAGGATGCGCGGATCGGCAAAGCACGCGGTGATCATGGTTTGCGCGGGGCGGATGTGGCGGAAGCGCTTACCGATGACGGGGGCGACGCGCTCGAAATCCTGCCAATGGGTCAGATAGAGGCGCAGTCGCACCACGTCCTCGAACCGCGCGCCCGCCTGCTTCAAACCCCATGCCATGTTGTCGAGCATCTTTTCGGTTTGCTCGATCACGCCCGGATGGATCGTGTGCGCCTGGTAGTCGAAGCCCGTCGTGCCCGACAGGAACACCCATTCGCCGTCCACGACCGCGCGGCTATAGCCGAGGATGTCCTCGAATTTCGATCCGGATGAAACGAGTCTGCGTGCCATGGCCGTCCCTCTCCCTGGATGGTCTGGTCGTGGAATATCTAGGCCGTTTCCTCGAACAATTCGCGACCGATCAACCAGCGGCGGATTTCGCTCGTGCCGGCGCCGATCTCGTACAGCTTGGCATCGCGCAGCAAGCGCCCCGTGGGGCTGTCGTTCACGTAGCCCATGCCGCCCAGGCACTGGATGGCCTCGAGCGCCATCCACGTCGCGCGTTCGGCGGCGTACAGAATGGCGCCGGCGGCGTCCTTGCGCGTGGTGCGCCCGCCATCGCAGGCGCGCGCCACGGCGTACACATAAGACTTTGCCGCGTTCATGGTGGTGTACATATCGGCGAGCTTGCCCTGCATGAGCTGGAAGGCGCCGATGGCCTGGCCGAATTGTTTTCGTTCGTGCATGTACGGCACGACGATGTCCATCGCCGACTGCATGATGCCGATTGGGCCGGCCGCGAGCACGACGCGCTCGTAATCGAGACCGCTCATGAGGATGCGCACGCCCTCGCCCAACTTGCCCAGGACGTTTTCCGTCGGAACCTCGCAATCCTCGAAGACGAGCTCGCAGGTGTTCGAGCCGCGCATGCCGAGCTTGTCGAGCTTCGGCGCGGTGCGAAAACCCTTCATGCCCTTCTCGACGAGGAAGGCCGTGATGCCGCGCGCGCCTTCCTGGGGATCGGTCTTGGCATAGACGATCAGCGTTTCGGCGTCGGGACCGTTGGTGATCCACATCTTGCTGCCATTGAGCACGAAGCGGTCGCCGCGCTTCTCGGCGCGCGTCTTCATGCCGACGACGTCGGAACCGGCACCCGGCTCGCTCATCGCCAGCGCGCCCACATGCTCGCCGGAAATCAATTTCGGGAGAAAACGCCGCTTCTGCTCGACCGAGCCGTTGCGCGTGAGCTGGTTCACGCAAAGATTGGAATGCGCGCCATAGGACAGGCCGACCGAGGCGGAGGCCCGGCTGATTTCCTCCATGGCCACGCAATGTTCGAGATAGCCAAGGCGCGAGCCGCCATATTCCTCCTCCGCCGTAAGGCCCAGAAGACCCAGCGCACCGAGGCGCGGCCACAGATCGCGCGGAAATTCGTTCGTCCGGTCGATCGCGTCGGCGCGCGGCGCTATCTCGGCCGCGGAGAAATCCGCGACCGTCTCGCGAATCATATCGGCCTGCTCGCCCAAGCCGAAATCGAAGGCCGGCAATCTATTGGCAATCATCTGCGCCTCCCGCGTCGCACTCTAGCGCCGAACGGCCGAAATCGCCCGTGCCCCGTCCCTTTCAGCCGCCGCATTGCGATCAGGTCTTCGCCGATGTCGTGTCGTGCCGCCCGAGCAGGGCCATCAAGGTTTGAATCGAGGTGGCGATCAGCACCTCCTTGCCGCCCGTTCGTGCATAGGCATCGGCTTGCACCACGCTTAGCGTGCGCCCGGACTTCACCACCCGGCCGCGCGCAATCACCGCTTCGCCCTCGCCCGGGTTCACGAAGTTGAGCTTGTATTCGACCGTCAGCACCGTCGCATCGGCGGGCATCAGGCTGAACGCCGCATAGCCGGCTGCGCTGTCGAGCACCGAGGCAATGGCGCCGCCATGGACATAGCCATGCTGCTGCCGCACGAAGGGAGCGAAGGGCAGGCGAATTTCCGCGAAGCCCGGGCGCAGTTCCACAAGGCTTGCGCCCAGATGGGTCATGAAGGGCTGTCGGGAAAAAGAATCGCGGCAGCGCGCGTCGAAATTGGGATCGCGGGGCAGAAAATTCGCGGCAGGTGTCATAGAAAATTTACCTTTACGTTAAGGTTAATAGATAGAAATCACGCAGCTTATGCGCTCTTCTTAAGATGGCCCCGGCAACGTTCCTCGAGAATCTCGAGCCAGGACAGCGCCATGCCCACGTCCTCGCGCAGGCGCAGCAAGGCCGCGCGATGGTCCTCGATGCGACCAAGCAAGGCTTCGGGCGCGGCAATCTCGCCGGGCCGGGCATAGTGCAGGTCAAGCATCTCCTTGATCTGCTCGAGCGAGAATCCGAGGCGCTTGCCGCGCAGCACTAGGCGCAGGCGCTTCCTGTCGCCCTCGCTGAACAGGCGCACCGTGCCCCGCCTTCCCGGGTGCAGCAGGCCCAGTTCTTCGTAATGGCGGATCGCGCGGGGGGTCAGGGCGAATTCCCCGGCCAGATCCGAGATCGTAAATTGGCCGTCGCTCATGCCATATCGTTATATAACCTTTACGTTAACGTCAATACTAATGGAATCGACACCGCCAAAATTGGTTAACCAAGCCAAAAAGACCAATCAAGAAGGCGCCTGGACGGCCAAGCCGAATCTCCGGGCCTAGGCCAATCTCCGGCCCTGGCCAATCTAGAGCAGCACCCAGGACGCGAGGCCGAGGAAGGCAAGGAAGCCCACGACATCGGTGACGGTGGTCAAAAACACCACCGAGGAAATCGCCGGGTCGATTTTGCGGAAATGCATGGCGAGCGGGATCAGCGACCCGGCCAAACCGGCCGCCATCATGTTGACCACGAGTGCCGCGCCGAGCACCAGACCGATCTGCCAGGTGCCGAACCACAGCCCGGCCACCAAGCCGCCGAGAGCCGCAAACAACACGCCGTTGAGACTGCCGACTAGAACTTCCTTGGTCACGACACGCGTCGCGTTCACGACCGAGATCTCGTGCGTCGCCAGGCCGCGCACGACGACGGTCAAGGTCTGCGAACCGGCATTGCCGCCCATCGAGGCGGCAATCGGCATCAGCACCGCCAGCGCCACCAGGTGCTCGATTTGGGCCTCGAAAAGGCCGATGACCAAGGACGCGAGGATCGCCGTCAGAAGATTGACGAACAACCAGGCAAAGCGCCCGCGCGTGGTGCCAAGCACGCCGCGACGGATATCGGTCTGCGCCATGCCGCCGAGGCGCATCAAGTCTTCCTCGCGCTCCTCCTCGATGACCTCGACCACGTCATCGACGGTGACGACGCCGACCATGCGGCCATGCTCGTCCACCACCGGCGCCGAGACCAGATCGCGCTGAAGAAACAGATAGGCGACATCCTCCTGGTCCATGGTCACGGGCACGGTCGAAAATTCGCCTTCGGGCTCGACGATGGCGCCGACCAGGACCGGGCGCTTGCTGCGCAGAATCCGGCTGAGCGGCACCGCGGCGATCGGCCGGAACTCGGCATCGACGATGAACAGATCGTAGAAATCGTCCGGCAGGTCTTCGGCCTCGCGCAAATGGTCGATCAATTGACCGACGCTCCAACTCGCGGGCGCCGCGACGAAGGCGCGCTGCATCAAGCGGCCGGCGGAATTCTCGGGAAAGGCAAGACCGCGCTCGATTTCCCCGCGTTCCAATGCGGGAACCGCCTCGAGCACCTGGAATTGGACGGCTTTGTCGAGCGTCCGGACGACCTCGACCGCGTCGTCGGTGTCGAGTTCGGTCAGCGCTTGCGCGGTGCCACGGGGACCCAGAAGATCGACCAGTTCCTCGCGCACCGAATAGGCGAGATCGGAAAGCACGAGGGGATCGAGACGGCCTTTGAGGGCGGGCACCAGCGCCGCCCGCTCCTCCGGCGTCAGCGATTCGATGAGATCGGCGGCATCGGCGTACGGCAAGGCCAGCACGCGGTCAGCCGCCTGCGCCAGGCCGCCTTCGGCTAGCGCGTCCTGGACCCCGTGGACGATTTCGGGGTCCAGGCCGATTTCCGCCTTGTTGTGCGATTCGGCCATGGTCGCCTGCCTTGTGCCGAATGGGGCCTTGTGCCGAACGGGGATTTAACCCGGCCGCGTGAACGCCGGTGCTCCGGCCGCCGAATCCCGACCGCAATACGATCGCCCTCGGAATCCGGCCCGCAAAAAGACGGCCCCCGAAAATACGACCTAGGTAATACGATCTAGGTAATACGGCCTAAGTGCGGTGCCGCGCGGGCCGGTCGAGATGGTGCGGTCGAGAAGACTCGAACTTCCACAGGGTCGCCCCCACAGCGCCCTCAACGCTGCGCGTCTACCAATTCCGCCACGACCGCAGAGCCTCGCCGGAAATCCGCCGCGCCTTGCGCAGCTAAGGGCCGGGCTTTACCAAATCGGCTCCATGAGAGCAAGACAGCCCATGAGGGCAAGCCACCCATGAGGGCCAGACAAGCCGGCGGCGCCCCGGGGGGCGATTCGGTCGAATGGCGCGTCTCGGCGTCTCCGGTCGGCTACGAAGACGCCGTCGCCGCCATGGAGGCGCGCGTCGCGGAGATCCGCGCCGGACGGGCGCGCGAACTCGTTTGGCTGCTCGAACACCCGGCGCTGTACACCGCCGGCACCTCGGCGCGGCCCGAGGAGCTGTTGGGCCCCGCCCCCTTCCCCGTTCACCGCACCGGACGCGGCGGGCGATATACCTATCACGGTCCGGGACAGCGCGTGGCCTATGCCATGCTGGACCTGGTCGCGCGCGGGCGCGATGTCCGCTGCTTCGTCCACGATCTCGAGGATTGGGCCATTCTCGCCCTCGCCCGCTCCGGCGTGACGGCCGAGCGCCGGCCCGGCCGGGTCGGGCTGTGGGTGCCACGCGGCGGACGGCGCGAGGACAAGATCGCCGCGATCGGCGTCCGGGTGCGTCGCTGGGTGACCTATCACGGCCTCTCGATCAATCTCGCGCCCGATCTTTCGCACTTCTCGGGCATCGTGCCGTGCGGCATCGCCGAGCCGGGCTTGGGCGTGACCTCGCTCGCGGATTTGGGCGTGCCCGCGGCCATGGACGCGCTCGACGCGGCGCTGCGGGACGGTTTCGAGGAGGTCTTTGGTGCGGGCGGGCGCGGAAAATGCGCGCGCGATTCGTCTCCGGACTAAGCGTGCTCAAACCGTCGGCAATTGCCGGAAGCCCTCGCTGGCGTCATCGGCATCCGCGGACTCGACGATGCGTGTCACCCTGGCGGCAGGCGGCCCCGTACGGCACGATTCGATCATGGCGCGCACCGCGCCGGCGGGGCCGATGAACAGCGCCTCGACGCTGCCGTCCGCGCAATTGCGCACCCAGCCGCGCAAACCCCGCTCGGCCGCCGCCTGCGTTGCCCAGGCCCGGTACCAGACATTCTGGACCTTGCCTTCGATCCGCGCGCGGATCGCCGTCTCGGTCATTCGAATTCGAGAATCGGCTGGTCCACGGCCAGGCTTTCCCCGGCCTGGGCGTGCAATTTGCCCACGCGCCCGTCGCGCTCGGCGCGCAGGACGTTTTCCATCTTCATCGCCTCGATGACCGCGAGCTCCTCGCCCGCCTTCACGTCTTGGCCCGCCTTGACCGCGACCGAGACCAGGAGCCCCGGCATGGGCGACATGAGAAAGCGCGAAAGATCGGGCGCCGACTTCTTCGGCATGAGCGCAGCCAACTCGGCCGCACGCGGCGTCAAGATGTGAACGACGATCTCGGTGCCACCGCGCGCGAGGCGCCAAGCGGAGCCCGCGCGCGCGACCTGCACGGCGATCTTGGCGCCGTCCACGCGGCCCGCGAACAAGGTCTGGCCCGGCCGCCAATCGGACTCGACGCGGCAATCGCCGCCGCCCGCACCGATCACCGCATAGCCGGCACCCAGGGGACGGATGGCGAGCGGATGGTCACGGTCGCCCAGGCGCGCGACCCAGTCCTCGGCAAGGCGCATCTCGTGGCCCAGCACCTGGCCCGAAATCGACGCCTCGCGCTCGACCGCGCGCCGATGCACCGCACCCGCGACCGCGAGCAATTCCCTGGTTCCCGCGTCGTCCGGTACCGCGGGCGACCAGCCGCCCCCGTAGATTTCCGCGATGAAATTGGTCGTAAAGCGCCCCTCGGCCACGCGCGGATGGGCGATCAGCGAGGACAGGAACGGCACGTTGTGCGCGATGCCGCGGATGACAAAGGAATCGAGGGCCGCGCGCATGCGCGCGATCGCCGTCGGGCGGTCATCGGCCCAGGTGATCAGCTTAGCGATCATGGGATCGTAGTAGATGCTGATCTGATCGCCCTCGCGCACGCCGGCGTCCACCCGCACGCCCTCGCCCTTGGGCTCGCGGTAGCGCACCAGGCGGCCGATCGAGGGCAGAAAATTACGCGTCGGATCCTCGGCATAGACCCGGGTTTCGATGGCGGCCCCTTTGAGCCTCACCTCCGACTGCTTGAGCGGCAGTTTTTCTCCCGCCGCCACGCGAATCATGAGTTCGACTAGATCGAGGCCCGTGACCTGTTCGGTCACCGGATGCTCGACCTGCAAGCGCGTGTTCATCTCGAGGAAAAAGAAATTGCGCTTGGCGTCAACGACGAACTCGACCGTGCCCGCCGAGACGTAATCGACGGCCTTGGCGAGCTTGACGGCCTGCTCGCCCATCGCGCGCCGGGTTTTCTCGTCGAGGAAGGGGCTGGGCGCCTCTTCGATCACCTTCTGGTGGCGCCGTTGGATGGAACACTCGCGTTCGCCAAGATGGATCGTATTGCCGTGCTTGTCGGCGAAGACCTGGATTTCGATGTGGCGCGGCTCTTCGATGAATTTCTCGAGAAACACGCGCGCGTCGCCGAAGCTCGACTTCGCCTCGTTGGTCGCCGAGCGGAAGCTTTGGCCGACCTCCTCGGCCTTGCGCGCGATGCGCATGCCCTTCCCGCCGCCGCCGGCGGCCGCCTTGATCATCACCGGAAAGCCGATTTCCTTGGCGCGCGCGAGCGCTTCCTCGGCATCGGCCACGGGCGCGTCCACGCCCGGAATCGTGCTGACGCCCGCGGCGCGCGCGAGTTTCTTCGATTCGATCTTGTCGCCCATCAGATGAACCGCGCGCATGGGCGGTCCGATGAAGACGATCCCGGCCTTCTCCAGCGCCTCGGCGAAGCGCGGATTTTCCGACAGGAAACCGTAGCCCGGATGGACGGCCTCCGCCCCCGCGCGCTTGGCGGCTTCGACGATGCGCTCGATCTTCAGATAGCTCTCCGCGGCGGCGGGCGGGCCGATGGCCACCGCCTCGTCGGCCAATTCGACATGGAGCGCGCCCGAGTCCGCCTCGGAATGGACGGCCACCGTCTTGATGCCGAGCCGCCGGCAGGTACGAATGACGCGGCAGGCGATTTCGCCGCGATTGGCGATGAGTATCTTGCGGAACATTCAGCGCGCCCCCAGCGCGACCAAGATTTCGTTCAGGCCGCGCTTATAACAGGGTGTTCC
>CAMAPP010000085.1 GCA_945860095.1 Rhizobium sp. Q54
GGTCAGCAGCTTTCCCTTCTCGCCGAGATTGCGTGAGCGCGCGCCCCGGCCGGCTGTCCGGGCGCTTGGCGCTCGTGACGGGAGCCTCGCGCGGCCTTGGTGCCGCCATCGCGCGGGCGTTCGCGGCGGAGGGCGCGGATCTCGTGCTGCTGGCGCGCACCGTGGGCGGGCTCGAGGAAACCGACGACGCCGTGCGCCGCGCGGGCGGACACGCGACGCTGGTGCCCCTCGACCTTGCGGACTCGGACGCGCTCGACCGGCTCGGCGCCGCGCTCCACGCACGCCACGGCAAACTCGATATTCTCGTGGGCGCCGCCGCCATGCTGGGCACGCTGTCGCCCGTGGCCCATGCCGATCCCAAGGATTGGGAGCGCGTGATGGCGGTCAATCTGACCGCGAATTTCCGGCTGCTGCGCAGCATGGACCCGCTTTTGCGCGCCTCCGATGCCGGGCGCGCGATCTTCGTGACGGACGCGGTTGGGGCCGAGGCGCGGGCCTATTGGTCCGCCTACGCGGTCGGCAAGGCGGCGCTCGAGGCCATGGCGCGCGCGTACGCCCACGAAAACGCCACGGGCGCGCTGCGCGTCAATCTTGCCGATCCCGGGCCCATGCGCACGCGGTTGCGCGCCCAAGCCTATCCCGGCGAAGACCCAGCGCGCGTGCCCGAACCCGACGGGGCCGCGCGCGCCCTCGTTTCCTTGGCCGAGCCAGGCTGCGTGCGGCACGGCGAGGTCGTCCGGCTTTGATTGAGGGCTTCAGCCATGACCGAGATCCCGTTGATCCTCCACGTCGCGCCGCGTTCGGGCAATTGCCACAAGGTCGAGCTGTTCCTGTCCATCCTCGGCGTGCCCTATCGCACGGCGACGCACGATTACACGCCCGCCGACCTCAAGTCCCAAGCCTTCCGCGCCAAGAACCCGCGCGGCCAGGTGCCGGTGCTTGAAATCGGCGATAACGTCATCTGGGATTCGCAGGCCATTCTCGTCTATCTGGCGCGCGCCCATGGCGGCGAAGGCTGGCTGCCGAGCGATGCCGCCGCCATGGCCGAGGTGATGCAGTGGCTCGCGCTGTCGGCCAACGAACATCTGTTCGGCTTGGCCCAGGTCCGCATCATGCGGCGCTATCGCCACGGCAACGAACCCCTGGTCCTGACCGTGCTCGAACGCGCGCTGGCGCTCGCCGCGCGCGGGCTCGAGACGATGGAGCGGCGGCTTGCCCGCGCGCCGTGGCTCGCGCTAGACCGCCCGACCATCGCCGAAATGGCGTGCTTTACCTATCCGGCGCTGCACCGCGAGGCGGAAATCGACCTCGCGCCCTATCCCGCGACGCGCGCCTGGCTCGGTCGCGTGCGCGCCCTGCCCGGCTTCAAGACCATGGAAGGTATCGACTAAAGGCAACCGACGAAGCTCAGATCGAGCACGAGGGCGGCGCCGCGCCCCAACCACAACCCGACGCCCCCAAGCGCGGCCGCCGCCAAAACCAAAGCCGCGACGGTTTCGCCCGTCACGAAGCGGCCTGCAGGCGTGCGACGGGCCGCTCGACGATCGGCCAATTGAGCGCCGCCGCCACGAGCCCCAAGGCGACGCAGATCCACCACATGGCGTCGTAGGAGCCGAAGGCGTCGAAGATTTTTCCCCCGAGCCAAGACCCAAGAAAACTGCCGATCTGATGGGAGAAAAAGACGATGCCGTACAGCATCGACATCCAGGCCGGACCGAACAGATGCGCGACCAAACCACTGGTCAGCGGAATCGTGCTAAGCCACAAAAGCCCCATCGCGCCCGCGAACACCAAGACCGAAATCTCCGTAGTCGGCGCGACGAGGAAGACGACGAACACCGCCGAGCGCGCCAGATAAATGAAGGCCAGAAGATTTTTCTTGCTGTACCGCCCGCCAAGCCAGCCAGCAGTGTAAGTGCCGACGATATTGAACAAGCCCACGAACGCGAGCGCGGCCGCGCCCACCCATGCGGCCAGCCCCTTGTCGGCGACATAGGCCGGCAAGTGCATGGCGATGAACACGACGTGGAAGCCGCAGACGAAGTAACCCACCGTCAACAAGGCGAAGCTCCGCGAGGCGAAGGCTTCGGACAAGGCGGCCTTGATCGGCTGCGCCGCGCGCCGCGACGCGGCCGAGCGCGCCGAGCCGAGGCCCAGCGATAGCGGCAACACCAGGAACGTCATACCGGCGAGAACGAACAGAGCGAACTGCCAGCCCTGTTGCTCCATGAGGGCTTGCGCGCCGGGCACGACCAGGAACTGGCCGACCGAACCGGCGGCGCTGACGATGCCCAAGGCCATGCTGCGTTTTTCGGGTGTGGCGGCGCGCCCGACCGCGCCCAGCACCGTCGATAACCCGACGCCGCCGAGGCCCAGGCCGACCAGGAATTGCGCCAATATCACCGCCCCGCCGGACGGCGCCCACCCCATGACCACAAGGCCCAAACCGAAAAGAATCGCGCCCGCGATCGACACCCGTGCCTCGCCGTAGCGATCCGACAGCGCGCCGCCGAACGGCGACAACGCGCCCCAAACCAGATTCTGCAACCCGAACGCCAGTCCGAGAAGTTCGCGCCCCAAGCCGAGCTCGAGCGCGATCGGCCGCATGAACAGGCCGAAAGATTGGCGGGTGCCCATCACCAAGGTGACGATCATTCCACCGCAGGCGATGATGAGCCAGGTCCGCTTGGACACTTTTTCGTTCTCCTGGTTTCCGACCGTCAGGTGCGATCTTAGGCCCCGACGGCGCAAGGTCAATTCCGCGAGCGGCGCGCTAGCGTTCGCCCCCAGGGGCAAAGGGATTGCGCGTGCCGCGCACATGCAGGCGAATCGGCACGCCGCGCAAATCGAAGGCCTCGCGCATCCCGTGAGCCAGATAACGCAGATAGGATTCCGGCACCTTGCCCGGCATGTTGGTGAACAGCGCGAAACCCGGCGGGCGGGCGGCGATCTGGGTCATGTAGCGGAACTTGAGACGCCGGCCCGAAACCGCGGGTGGGCTGTGCGCCTCGAGAGCGCCCTCAAGAAAGCGATTGAGCGCCGCCGTGCCGATTTCCCGGCTCCAGCGCTCGTGTGCCTCGAACACCCGCACCATGAGGCGATCGACCCCCTCGCCGCTGGACGCCGAAATCGGCGCGACCGGCACCCCGCGCACCTGGGCGAGCGAAATCTCTATCCGGTCGTCGAGATCGTGGCGCGCCCGGTCGCGGTCCTGCACCAGATCCCATTTGTTCGCGGCGATCACGATCGCGCGGCCCTCGGTCACCACCATGTCCGCGACCGAAAGGTCCTGCTTGTGCATGGGTTCGGTGGCATCGATCACGACGATGGCGACTTGGCAGCGCTTGATCGCGCGCAGCGTGTCGTCGACGGCCAATTCCTCGACGCTGTCGGTCACGCGCGACTGGCGGCGCAGGCCGGCGGTATCGACCAGGATGAGATTGCGGCCCTCGTGCACGAAACCCACGGATACCGCGTCGCGCGTCACCCCCGGCTCGGCGCCGGTCATCATGCGTTCCTCGCCGACCAGGCGATTGGCCAAGGTGGACTTGCCGACATTTGGCCGGCCAACGATGGCGATCTCGATGCGCCGTTTTGCCTCGTCGCCAATTGGCCCCTCGGCCGGCGCTTGGCGCGCGCGCGGGCCCCGGGCCATGTGGACGGCGATGGCATCGTGGAGATCCGCGAGACCTTGGGCGTGTTCGGCCGATATCGCCACCGGCTCGCCCAAGCCCAGCGCGAAGGCGTCGTAGAAGCCGGCGTCCGAACGTGCGCCCTCGCATTTATTGGCGACGAGCACGGCGGGCACGCCCGATTTGCGCAGCCAGCGCGCGAAATGCGCGTCCTCGGGCATGAGTCCCGCGCGCGCATCGACCACGAACAGCGCCAGATCGGCTTCCGCCAGCGCGCGATCGGTTTGTCCGCGCATGCGCGAGACGAGATCGTCCGCCTCGCCCCCATCGTCGAGGCCCGCGGTATCGATGACACGGAAGACGAGATCGCCGAGCTTCGCCTCGCCCGCCCGCCAATCGCGCGTGACGCCCGGGCGGTCGTGCACGAGCGCCAAGCGCCGGCCGACCAAGCGGTTGAACAGCGTCGATTTGCCGACATTGGGCCGGCCGACGATGGCGATGGTGTAGGTCATGAAACCGGTTTCAACGGAACGCGATGAGATCCGCGTCCTCGGTCAGGACATACAAGGTCTTGTTGGCGACGATGGGCGACAGGCGAACCGGACCCGAGACATCGACCTGGCCCAGAAGTCCGCCGTCATAGGGCGAGATCGACAGCAAATTGCCATCCGATCCGGCCACCACCAAGCGGTCCCCGGCCAGAACAGGCCCGACCCAAAAGATGCGGTCGCGCTCCTTTTTCTCGTCCTGCCACAAGGGCAATTGACGCACCCAGCGGATGCGCCCGTCGCCCCGGGTCAGGCAGGCAAGCTCGTTCTGCGTCGACAGCACGAAGAGAAAATCGCCGGCGATCCAAGGCGTCTGGGTGCTGGCGAGCGTAATGTCCCAGACGCGCGCGCCGGTGCGCAGATCGATGGCCGCCATGCGTCCGCTATGGCTGATGGCATAGACCCGCCCGCGATCCATGACCGGAAGGGCGCGAATATCGGCGAGTTGGGATACCGCATCGGCGCGGCGGACCGAGGTCAAGGTGTCGGTCCAAACCGGGCGACCGTTTTCCACGCGCATCGCCATCAGCTCGCCCGAACTGAACGGCGCCACCACCACGCCCTGATCAACCGCGGGGCTTGAGCCGCCGAGCAGGCTAGCCACCTCCGAGATGCCGGCTTGCGCCCATTGTTTGGCGCCGTCGCGGGCGTCGAGGGCATGGAGCTGATTGTCCACCGTCACGGCGAACACCCGGCCGGCGGCGACGGTCGGCGCGGAGCGCATCGGCGCGCTCAGTGAAATCCGCCACAAGATCTTGCCGTCCTCGGCCGAGAGGGCGAGCACCTCGGCCGCGCCCGTGGTCACGAAAATCTTGCCGTCGTCGAAGGCCAGCCCGCCGCCGAAGGCGTCGTCCTCGGCCTCCCTCGGAACGACCATCGCGCGCCAGAGGCGCGAGCCCGTTTGGGCATCGAAAGCCGAGACCCGGTTGTCGGTGTCCATGACGAACACCCTGCCGCGCGCGACGATGGGCACCGCGAGCAAGCGGCGTTCCTTCGAAGAGCCCTCGCCAATTCCCGTGCGCCAGAGGCGCTTGGGTGTCGCGTCCATCGCCAAGTGGTGCATGGCGTGATCGGGCAGGCCGCCGGCCTGGACCCACGCGGTATTGATTTCCGGCGGCGGCAGGCGAACCGATAGATCCTTGATGCGCGGATCGGGCTCGAGCCTGCGCTCGAGCAGAATGACCGGGATGCGCTCGCCAGGGAGCGGCGTCTTTTTTTCGCCGTCGAACAGCCCGCAGCTCGCGAGCAGCGGGGCGATCAGGGCCATCAAGGCGAAACGTCGCATGGGCACGCGCTCAGCCGCCCATCGCGGCCAGCATCTCGGTCGCGCGCGCACGAAGCGCGGGCGGCGAGTTCGGGTCGTCGGCCAGCGACTTGTAAAGCGTCTTGGCGCCTTCGGCGTCGTTCCGCTTCAACGCGAGCACGGCCAGCATTTCCCGGGCGCTGAAGCGCCAATTCTTGCCGTCCTTCGCCAAGGGATCGAGGCGCTTGGCAGCTTCGGCCGGATCGATGGCATCGAGTGTATGCATGACTGAAAGAATCGTTGCCAAGTCTCTGAAATCCGTTGAAAAACTCGAATTTTCAGCGATCGCATCATAGGCGGCGGCGGCCTCGGTATCGCCGCTCCGCGATTTGAGCGCCGCCTCGTGAAGGCGCGCGAGCGCCCCGTAGCCGGGGCCGGCGTCCTTCGCCAGGGCGGCGAAGACTGCCGCCGCTTCGATCGCCTGGCCTTCGAAGACGAGGCTCAGGCCCTCGGAATACTTCTCGCTTTCGGCCAAACGAGCCTTTTGGCGCTGATCCTTCCAGAACGCCACGCCGCCCGTCACCGCGATCGCCAATATGACGACCGCCACGACGTATTTACCATAGCGCCGCCACAGCTTTAGCGCGCGCTCGGCTTTGAGTTCTTCGTCAACTTCACGGATGAGGTCGGACACGCGCAACTCCTCGCGCCGGGGCATTTTCGGCGGGCGGAGCGGACCATAGCGCGGCATACGGCGCAAGGTAAGCCCGCGCTTACCCTTTGTTTACGCCGGAGGGGCAAGCTTCCTCACACCATACGGGTGCGCTGGACGAGGCCGCCACGGGAGCGCCGGACAAGGATCAAGGATATTGCCATGACGACGAACCGTTGCCGCTCCATCGCACTCGGCCAGTCCATCGCACTCGGCCGCTCTCGCGCGCGCGCGCGCGCGTTCGGCCCCTTGCTGATTGCTGCATCCCTGAGCGGCTGTGCCGCCTTAGCGCCTGCAGCCATGATTTCGACCGAGGTTTACAGTTATTCCGCGACGAAAAAGGGCAGCTTCGATCACTTGATCTCCGCGGTGGCAGGGCAGGATTGCTCGATTCGCAATGCGGGGCTCGGCAAGGGCTTCTGTATCGACGAGCCGTCGGCCAGCACGGAACCTGCTTCCTATTGCTATAAGACGCTCGCCGACGTGAATTGCTTCCACGTTCGCCAGCCTTTGGACACCTCGCGCCAGACCAACTAGCCCCTTTTCGCCCGATTTTGAACCCGCTGCCGGGCTGGACTCGCCTGCGGGAATCGGGAAACATTTCCCGGTGCTGGAACAATTGCCGCGGGGCAAGGGATGACGAGTTTGCTGCGCATCACGGAATACCGCGCGCGACGCCGCGCGGTGTTCTTCAACCGCCTCGAACTCAACCAGCTTCTTGCCGTTTACAGCACCCGCGTCTCGCGCGGGGAATGGCGAGACTATGCCATCGATCATCGCACGGGCGTGGCGATCTTCTCGATTTTCGAGCGCTCCTCAACCCGGGCGCTTTATGCCATCGCGAAATTCGCGCCCGGCACCCGGCCGCGCGGTGATTACCTGCTGCTGAGCGGCGGCAAGAAATTGTCCGAAGGCTCGTCTTTGCCGAGCGTTCTTACGGCCATCCGCAAGCCCTCCCTCCTTCTCGTTTCCAGCCGCGCCTGATCGCCCGGCCCCATCGTCGCCCGGCCCAAGCATCGTCCGGCCGATGTCATGCCCGTCAATGCCCCGGGTATCGATTGACGGCTCAATTGTTCTTGTTATGTTCTAATTCCGCATTCCATGGGGTCCCGCGAATGACGGTCCCCCGCCATGCCAATCCATGCCCATCGGCCCGTGACGCTCGGCGATCTGATCGAAGACGGCATCGGCGTATTTTGCTGGTGCATTCGCTGCAGCCACAACGCCGTGCTGGATGCCGGCATCCTCGCGGCCCAGCTCAGCCCGGCCTGGCCGGTTCCGGCCCTCTGTGGCCGATTGCGCTGCGCGGGTTGCGGGACCAAGGACGTGGCCGCACGCCCGGCATGGCCCGCCATCGGCACCGTGGCCCGCCACGATTGAGCGCAACCGCCGAATACGCAATCGCGAGAAACACACGGTTCGCACCAAATCTCCGAACCGTTCGAAATTCTCGAAATGTTCAAAATTGTTCAAAATAATGGACGGCGGCACGGGCAGCGGGCAATCTGCCGACAAAGAAAAATCGGTGCCAAGCGAGTGCCGGGCCATTCATCACGGGAGAGGTATCATGCGGGACGATTTGAAGGCGGAAGTTGCGGGACTGAGCGCAATTCCGGACACGATGTCGCGTCGGCGCTTCGTCATGACCTCGGCGTACGCGGCCGGCTTCGCGCTCGCCGCCCAACCGGTCTGCGCGCAGACCGCGATTTCGACCCCGACCGACGGCCTTATTGCCGGCGACATCGCCATCGCGGCCGGCAAGGACTCGATCCCGGGCTATGCCGCCATGCCTGCGTCGGGCAAGAATTTTCCCGTGGTGCTGGTGATCCACGAGATCTTCGGCGTGCACGAACACATCAAGGACGTGGCGCGCCGCTTGGCCCAGCGCGGCTATCTGGCCGTGGTGCCGGCTGTGTTCAGCCGCGTCGAGGACGTGACCAAGCTCAAGACGATCGACGAAATCCGCCCCGTCGTCGCCAAGGTGCGCGATGCGGACGTGATGTCCGATCTCGACGCCGCGATCGCCTATGCCAAGGGCACGGGCGTGGCGGATGTCAAGAAATTGGCGGTCACGGGATTCTGCGGCGGCGGGCGCTATACTTGGCTCTATGCCGCGCACAACCCGAACGTGAAGGCGGCGGTTGCCTGGTACGGCCCGGTCGTGGGGCAAGCGACCGCCGAGCGGCCAAAACACCCCATCGATGTCGTGAAGGACCTGAAGGCTCCCGTGCTCGGCCTGTACGGCGATGCCGATGGCGGGATTCCGAACGACACGGTGTGGAAGATGCGCGAAGCGCTCGCGGCGGCAGGCAAAAAAAGCGAAATCATCCTCTATGCCGAGGCGCCGCACGCCTTCCACGCGGATTATCGCGCGACCTACCGTGCGGGCGAAGCGCGCGACGGCTGGGCAAAGATGCTGCACTGGTTCCGCCGCCACGGCGCCGCCTGAGCGGTAAGACAGCCGATCCGAAAGACCGGCCCAAACGACGAAACGGCGCCCCAAGGGGCGCCGTTTTCATCATTGGGGGCCGATGCGCATATCGGGACCGAGGGGCGGGCCCGCGAACCTTGTGGGCGCGGCGCCCTAGGCATCTCCGATGCGTGGGCCGTCGCCTGAGGGACCGATCGAATTCACGGCGCGCGTCGAGTCCTCGGCCAATTTGATGCAGCGCGTCAGCATGCCGAGAATCTCGATATTGTTTTCCATCACCTGGCGCGCTTCCCTGCGCTTGTCGCTGACGATCTTGTTCGACCGGCGCACCAGTTCGCACTGGATTTCCGCCAGGAGATCCTCGAGCCGGTGGCCGAAGGGATTGTCCGACGTGGCAAAAAACTTGGTCATGGCATACCTCGAAGGCGCAAGAACTTGGGCCCGGCGTCCCTACCTCCGGGAGCACCGTCCCATGCTTGTTGTTTAGAACAGGACCGTTTAAGCGGGGTTAACGCGGCCCCGGACCCGCCTGCCCAATCCCCCTCGATCGTGCCGGTGCGCTTGGGATTAGGCGCGCTTGAGCTTAGGCGCGCTTGGGCCTAGGCGTCCTTTCGCGCGGCGACGAGCACGATCTCGACGAGGTCCGTGGGCATCAACTGGACGCCCACGCAGGCGCGTTGGGGCCAGGTCTTCGGATCGGGCCCAATCCATTTCACCCATTCGTCCTCCATCTCGGCCTTGCGGCTGAGATCGGCCATATAGACCGTAGCCTGGATGATACGCGCCTTGTCGGAGCCAAGCTCCGCGAGGATACCGTCGAGTTGCGCGAGCGTGTTGCGCGTCTGCTCCGCGACGCTCGGCGCCGCGCTGGGATCTACGGCAACGGCGGTGACAAGATCGCCGTAGGCGCTACCCCGGCTCCGCCCCACGGCCTTGCCCCTTATGCGCGTGATGTCCATGTCAATTCTCCGGCTGAGTGTTTTCTCGATGATGCGGATCGCATCGGCGAACGGTCGCCTACGCTCCGCTGCCCCCGCGCAATAGTTACGCCATGCAAGAAATCGGCATGTGACTCATGCATGGCGCAACGACAAGAATCCTAAATCTTCCAGTTTCAAAACCAATCGAGTTCGACATCTTGCCGAGATTACGTTCAACGGACCGCCGGTCAGCCAGCCAGCAGGCCCGTGGCACAAACGCCGTCCCTAAACTAACATCGCAACCGGACCGCTCGGTAGGGGCCGATCATGATCGCCAAGGAGACCCCGAATGATTGAACTGAAAACCCCGCGTGGTTTACCGGTCAGCGTACCCGAAATCGAAATCGAAGATCCTTCGCCCAAATTCCGCCTGGAAGATTCAGGCAGCATCAAGAATTATTATAATGAAAACGGCTACGTCATCATCAAGGCGTTGTTTTCCGAAAAACAATGCTTGGAAATTAGAAAATTATGGGATCGGGAAGTAAAACACTTTGATGGTTACATTTATCGGCAAGCGACAGCAAAAGCCGAGCGGCATATTAAAAACGACAACGGATGGGTTATGAATCCGATCCTCAACATTCAAAGCATGGACCCAGAGCACTTTCCCCAATTTCGCAGATATGCGACAGAAAATATTCTGTGTGACATCAAATTATCTAAAGTATTTTCAAATATTTTGAATGACGCACCCAAAATTGTTCAATCCATGTATTTCGAAGGAAACTCAGCCACATGGGAACATCAAGACAGTTACTATTTGGATTCAGAAACAATCGGTGAAATGTCCGCCGCATGGATAGCTTTGGAAAATATCACGGCCTAGCAGGGAGATTTTTTGTCTGCCCAAAATCACACAAAATTCAATTGGAGAAACACGGGCCTTCCAACAATATTGCCGAAAACCATGAGGACTATATTTCATCCGTGGTTAAAAAAATTAGAGATGAAAAATTACCCATTCGGGCCCCCATGTTAAATCAGGGCGACGTATTATTTTGGAACTCTCGAACCATTCATGGATCATTGGATAGCCAGGACGCAGAAAATTCACGCTCATCCATAACCTGTCATGCAATTCCGAATAAAAAGAAATTCCTCCAAATGCAATCGCGGACATTCAATTTGATCACGGAAAAAACCAACGAAACATTCATTTTCAGACCCAAGGATTTGGGTAAATTGAAAAATAGAGTCATATTTAATATAGAATCTCGATTTCCTATTTTATTTTATTACCTGAAAAAGAAGGCTATTATTTTCATCTTGAAAAATAAAGCGGCCTAATTATTTAGCCATAAAACGCGTTTTACCAAACAATGCATGAAGATATTCCGAGACGAGCCGTAAGCTATTCCCACTCGATGGTGCCGGGGGGTTTGGAAGTGAAATCGTAGGTCACGCGGTTGATGCCGCGCACCTCGTTCACGATACGTGTCGCGACGTGCGACAGGAATTCGGGATCGAAGCGATAGGCGTCCGCCGTCATGCCGTCGGTCGAGACCACGGCGCGCAGTGCGCAGACCTTCTCGTACGTGCGCGCGTCGCCCATGACCCCGACCGTGCGCACCGGCAGCAGCACCGCGAAGGCCTGCCAAATCTCGTCGTAGAGGCCGGCCTTGCGAATCTCGTCGAGATAAATCGCATCGGCCTTACGCAGCACCGCAAGCGCCTCGGGCGTGACCGCGCCGATCACGCGGATCGCAAGACCCGGCCCCGGGAAGGGATGGCGGCCGACGAAGCTCGCGGGCAGGCCGAGCTCGCGCCCCAGCGCGCGCACCTCGTCCTTGAACAATTCGCGCAAGGGCTCGACCAATTTCAGCTTCATGCGCGCGGGCAGACCGCCCACATTGTGGTGGCTCTTGATCGTCTCCGACGGCCCACCCGAGGGCGCGACCGATTCGATGACATCGGGATAGAGCGTGCCTTGGGCCAAGAAATCCACGCCGCCGATGCGCGTGGCCTCCGCGTCGAAGACATCGATGAAAGTCGCACCGATGATCTTGCGTTTTTGCTCGGGATCGGACACGCCCGCGAGCTTGCCGAGAAACAGCGCGGCCACGTCCTTGTGCACGAGCGGGATGTTGTAATGGCCGCGAAACAGCTCCACGACCTCCGCCGCCTCGTTGGCGCGCAGCAGGCCATGATCGACGAAGATGCAGGTCAGCCGGTCGCCGATCGCCTCGTGCAGCAGCACGGCCGCGACCGAGGAATCGACCCCGCCCGAAAGCCCGCAAACCACCCGGCCCTCGCCGACGCGCGCGCGGATACGCCCGATCGCCTCGCGCCGGAAGGCGGCCATCGTCCAATCACCCGTGCAACCCGCGACCAAATGGGTGAAGCCGCGCAGCAAAGCCGCGCCGTGCGCGGTGTGCATGACCTCGGGATGGAACATGGTGGCGTAAAAGCGCCGCGCGTCGTCGGCGATGAGGGCAAAGGGTGCGGCCGCGCTCGTGCCGACCACGCGGAAACCGGGCGGCAGCTTCGTCACCCTATCGCCGTGGCTCATCCACACCGTCTCGCGGCCACCCTTCCGCCAGGTGCCGGAGAAAAGCGGGCAATCCTCGGTCAATTCGACGACCGCGCGGCCGAATTCGCGGTTGTCGGACGCGGACACCTCGCCGCCCAATTGCGCGCACATGGTCTGCTGGCCGTAGCAAATGCCGAGCACCGGTACGCCAAGCTCGAACACCGCTTGCGGGGCGCGCGGGGTGCCCTCGAGCGTGACCGAGGCCGGTCCGCCTGAAAGGATGATCGCCTTCGGCATGAAGGCGCGCACGGCGTCGCCGGAAATAGCGTAGGGCTGGATTTCGCAATACACCCCGCTCTCGCGCAAGCGCCGCGCAATGAGCTGGGTGACTTGCGAGCCGAAATCGAGGATGAGAACGCGGTCGGTCATGGCGGCGCGTCTAAATAGACCATCGGGCCGAACCCGAACAGGGGATATCGGTCCAGAGATAGGCCGCCTCGAGGTGGTGCGCGCCGCCGAGCGAGCTTTGCCGTTCGCCTACGCGCCGTCCGCCCAGGTGCTCGTAAAAGAACCGCGCGGGATTGTCGGCCAGCACCCAGACCACCACGGGCAGCATGTTCCGCCGCGCCAGCGCGCCGAACGACGCCGCCAGCAAGGCCCGGCCAAGGCCGCGGTCCTGGTGTTCGGGCAGGACGTAAAGGGTATAGACCTCGCCCCGGCAGGCGGGCTCCACCGATTTGGGCAGCAAGGGACGCGCCGGCCCCGCCGCCGCGAATCCGGCGACGGCGCCCGCGATCTCCGCGACGTGCATGGTGTCGGTGCCGCGCGCAAGGGTTTCGCCCCAATAGGCTTGCTGGCGCGTCTCGGACATCCCGGTCAGGACGCGGTCGGGCAGCAAGCCCGCGTACGCGCTGCGCCAAGTATCGACATAGATGCGCGCGATCGCCGGCACATCGCCCGCATGGGCGATCCGCACCCGCGCCTCGCTCCGCACGTCCTCCGTCATGGCCGCCGCTCCATCACACCGATGAAGAAACCGTCCGTCCCATGACACCACGGCGTCAAGCGCAGAGTATCGCCGTCGGTCCCCTCGGGCGCCTTGGTGCCCAGGGTTTGCGCCCAATTCTCCGCCGCCGGAACGGGAACGAAATCCGCGTGCGCGGCGAGAAACTTACCAAGACGCGCCTCGCCCTCGGCCGCGAGCACGGAACAGGTGACGTAGATCAACCGCCCGCCCGGCCGCACGCGTTCGGCGGCTGCGGCCAGGACTCGGTCCTGGCGCGCGACATAGTCGGCGAGATGTTCGGGCGTAAGACGCCACTTGGCCTCGGGATGACGGCGCCAGGTGCCCGAACCCGAGCAAGGCGCATCGACCAGCACCCGGTCGGCGGCAAGCGCGCAGGATTCGGCGGGCACGCAGATCTCGATGTTTGCCACACCCGCGCGCGCGGCGCGGGGGGCGAGAGCCTCAAGGCGCGCCTCGGACGCGTCGCACGCGACGAGCCGGCCGGTCATGGCCCCAGTCATGGCCCCAGTCATGGCCCCGGTCATGGTCATGTCGGATGCGAGCGCCAGCGTCTTGCCGCCGGCACCCGCGCACCAATCGATGACCGTCATCCCTGGACGCGCGCCGACGAGTAACGCCGCGAGTTGCGAGCCCTCGTCCTGAACCTCGACGAGGCCGTCCTTGTACGCGGGCAGAGATTCGAGACGGATGGGCCGATGGAGCCTCAATCCCAGGGGCGAGAGCGGTGTCGCCTCGGCATTCACGCCCGATGCGGCAAGGGTCGCGAGCGCGCGGGCGCGTGTGGTCTTGAGTGCATTCGCGCGCAAATCGACCGGCGCCGGGCGGTTGAGGGCCGCGAGTTCGTCCGCGCCCAAGTGCGCGAGTTGCGGCCACAGCCAAGCGGGGATTTCGGCCCGCGTCGCGCTGTCCTGTCCGGGATGATCGAGGGCCTGGCCCGCGAACACCCCGAGCGTCGCCGCCTCCGCCGCGCTCAAGGCAGCGGGCGCATGCCCCAAGCCCGAGAACAATTGCGCCGCCGTCTCGGAATTCGCGCCATCGGGCGCAAACGCCACATCGGCGAGCACGCGCGTGCGCGCGTGCGCCGCACTTCCCACGCACGCGAGCCACCAATCGAGCCGCGCACGCCTTCGCATGACACCGTAGGCGCGCTCGCGCACCGCCGCGCGGTCGCCCGAGCCCATATAGCGCCGCGCGCGAAAGAACGAAGCCATGTGGCGGTCGGCGCCGCGCCCATCCCGTTCGATGCCGTCCAAAAGCTCGATGGCCGCCGCCAAGCGCGC
>CAMAPP010000086.1 GCA_945860095.1 Rhizobium sp. Q54
AGGTTCGAGTCCTGCCGGGCCCACCATATTGGAATGGACGTTACGAGTTCGGCTCTACTCTATGGCTCGCTCCGGTGGAGCCGCTTGCGCGTAAAGATGAAGCGGCTAGCCCTCGTGCCCCACGTTCACGACGACGCTGCCCTTCTTGCGCCGCGTTTCGACATAGGCGTGCGCTTCAGCCATCTGCGTAAAATCGTAGCGCCGGTCGATGACCGGACGCAGCACACCGGTTTTCGCCAGTTCGGCGAGTTGGCGCACGTCTTCGGGCCGCTCGTCCGCCGGTCCCGCGATCACTCTCCTGCCTCTCGTCATCGGCGCCCAGAGCGCGGCGAGCATGTCGGGCAACCCGCCGGCAATCGCCAACAGTCGCCCCTTGGGCTTGAGCGCAGGCTTGCAGCGGATAAAGGAGGTTTCGCCGACCGTATCGGCGATGATGTCGTAGGTTTTTCCGCTATTGGTAAAATGCTCTTTGGTATAGTCGATCACCCTGTCGGCGCCGAGCGAGACGACCAGATCAAGATTGGTCGTGCTGGTCACGCCCGTTACCTCGGCTCCGAATTGTTTTGCGAGTTGCACCAAAGCGGTGCCCACGCCACCCGACGCGCCGATGATCAGCACTTTCTCGCCTGCCTTGATATCGGCTTGCGCAGGAAATGGAGCGCCGTCGAACCGCCAAACGAGAGGGAGGCCGCTTCCTCGAAAGAGAGATTTTCGGGCTCGGCCACCGCACGGTACTGCGCATGACAACCCATCTTCCCGCCGGGAAAGGCGAAAACCGCGTCGCCGGGTCTAAATCGCGTCACATCCTTGCCGACCGTCTCGATCACCCCGGCCAGTTCGGTGCCCATTATAGGTTGGCGCGGGCGCGTGATGCCGAAAGCAAGGCGGGCAAGGGGCCCGAAGCCTTTCGGGACCCTGAGCGTCCGCACGCGCCAATCCCCCGCCGTGACCGTGGTTGCATGGATTTTGATAAGGACTTCACGGGCCTTCGGCGTTGGCTTTTGCACATCCGTAAGTTCAACCACCTCAGGACCGCCATAACGGCGATAGACATAGGCTTTCATGGACTCTCGCTCCGCCGGTTGGGAAGACCGAGACTTAACCATAGCTGGCGCCCGGCAACCCGCCTGATCTAGGAAGAGGTGGTGGACGGCGTGCGGCTGGCCGGAATCGTCAGCATTGGCGACGTGGTCAAGCTTGCGCTCGACGCGATGGAGAGCGAGGTCCGCATGCTCCGCGAATACATCACGCACTGACGGTCGGCCGCTTCGGACGAACCGCTGCCGGCCGGCGAGCCGATCGGGGCGGGTTTTCCGCGCGACCGGGCGAAGGCGGGCCGGTGCATGCCTGCATTGCGCGCGCCCGAGGCCATGGGCTAAAAGCGCGCTCCCGCCACCGAGGCTCGACACGAGCCGCACTCGCCCCTCCGGCCCCTCCGGCGGGTGCGTCTGGTTCCAAGGATCATTCATGGCCGCCAATAACCAATACATCTATGCGATGAAGGGCCTGTCCAAGATCTATCCGGGCGGCCGGCAGGTCTTGCGCGATATTTGGCTGTCCTTCCTGCCCGGGGCGAAGATCGGCGTGCTCGGCCTGAATGGCTCGGGCAAATCGACATTGCTGCGCATCATGGCCGGGCTTGACCACGATATCGGGGGCGAAGTCTTGCTCGCCGACGGCGTGAAAGTCGGGTTTTTGCAGCAGGAACCGCAGCTCGACGAGGCCAAGGACGTGCGCGGCAATGTCATGGACGGGGTCGCCGAAACCAAGGCCCTGCTCGACCGTTTCGAGGCGGTGAGTTCGCGCTTCGCCGAGGAATTGTCCGACGACGACATGAACGCCCTCGTTGCCGAACAGGCGGCGCTGCAGGAGAAGATCGACGCTGTCGATGCCTGGGAACTCGACCGCACGATCGAGATCGCCATGGATGCCCTGCGTTGCCCGCCTGGCGAGGCGAGCGTCGCGCAGCTTTCGGGCGGGGAGAAGCGCCGGGTTGCGCTGTGCCGGTTGTTGCTGTCGCACCCCGACATGCTGTTGCTCGACGAGCCGACGAACCATCTCGACGCCGAATCGGTCGCCTGGCTCGAGCGCTTTCTCCACGAATACGCCGGCACCGTCGTCGCCGTCACCCACGACCGCTATTTCCTCGACAACGTGGCCGGCTGGATTCTCGAGCTCGACCGCGGCCACGGCATTCCCTGGCAAGGCAATTACACCTCCTGGCTCGAACAGAAGCACAAGCGGCTCGAGCAGGAGGAAAAGCAGGACGAGTCGCGCCAGCGCGCGCTCGCCCGCGAGCTCGAATGGGTACGCGCGAGCCCGCGCGCCCGCCAGGCCAAGAGCAAGGCCCGCCTGCAGGCCTACGAGACCATGCTGGCCGAAAGCCGCAACAAGGCGCCCGACACCGCCCAGATCGTCATTCCCTCGGGCCCGCGCCTCGGCGGGGTGGTGATCGAGGCGGAAAAACTGCGCAAGAGCTTCGGCGAGAATTTGCTGATCGAGGAGCTGAGCTTCCGCTTGCCGCCGGGCGGCATCGTCGGCGTCATCGGGCCGAACGGCGCGGGCAAGACGACGCTGTTTCGCATGATCACGGGCCAGGAGACGCCCGATGGCGGGACTTTGCGTCTGGGCGACACAGTGAAGCTCGGTTATGTCGACCAGTCGCGCGATTCGCTCGCGGCCGACAAATCCGTGTGGCAGGAAATCGCCGACGGCCTCGACGAGGTCGATCTCGGCGGGCGCAAGATGGCGTCGCGCAGCTATGTCGCCGCCTTCAATTTCAAGGGTTCGGACCAGCAGAAAAAAGTCGGCCAGCTCTCGGGCGGGGAACGCAACCGCGTGCATCTGGCGAAGATGCTGAAAAGCGGCGCGAACGTCCTGCTGCTCGACGAACCGACCAACGATCTCGACGTCGATACCTTGCGTGCGCTCGAGGAAGCCTTGCTCGATTTCGCCGGCTGCGCCGTGATCATCAGCCACGACCGCTGGTTCCTCGACCGCGTGGCGACGCACATGCTCGCCTTCGAGGGCGATAGCCGGGTGGTCTGGTTCGAGGGCAATTACGCCGATTACGTGGTCGACCGCAAGCGCCGCCTGGGCGCCGAGGCCGATCAGCCGCACCGCATCAAGTTCAAGAGGCTCGCGCGCTAAAAAAATCGGGCCGTCCGAGGGCCGGCCGCACGTTCGACCCGGTCGCGTGTTCAAAGTGGAAGGCCGGGAGCGGCGCCTGGGCCAGGAACGTCTCGAACCCGCGCACCGCAGGCGCTCGCGCGCGATGCGCGAATTAGGGCCTGCTTGAAATGATCTCGCCCTAGGCGCCGGTTTGCAGCTTGGCGATCTTGTCGCGCAGCGTGCCGAGGAAGCTCCTCACGTCGCCGCCATTGCCCTGAAGCGCGGCCACGAAGTCGTCGCGTTGGGTGACGACCATGCTGATATTGTTGACGACTACGTCGATCACCTTGTGCTTGTCGCCCCCCGGCTGGCGCAGGCGCCAGTCGATGCGCACCGATTCGTCCGCGGGGTTTGGCGAGACGATCTTCGTGGCCACCCACATGCCGATTTTGCCGTCGGGCCGGGCGGTGCCGATATCGAGCTTCTGGCCGTTATAAATGCTCGATAGGCGAGCGGAATAGGTCTGGACGATCAGGTCCTGGAACAGCCTCAGGTATTCCTGACGGTCGGTCTCGCTGGCTTTTTCCCAGTATGCGCCCAGGCTGAAGCGGGCGATCGCCGGCACGTCGAAACCCTCGGCCAGGATGGCGTGGAACTGGCGGTCGCGGTCTAGTTTGGAGACGTCGGATTTGAGCGTCGAGAGCGCGCGATCCGCCAGGGATTTGACGAAGACGCGCGCGCTGTCCTCGGCGGGACCCGCTTTCGCCGGTACCGCCAGGGCGCCGAGAGCGGCGCACATCAACACAACGAGGACATATCGCCGGACCATGACGCGTTGCGCCTTCTAGAAAGCCTACGGACTAGGACGCAGGTTTCGCGGCCCCTCCGGGAACGGCGGCGGTCGGATCAGCGGGCTTCTCGTCGAGGAACTCGTCCGAGATGCTCGGTGCCGGAATGTTCGATCCGGGTTGGCCGTTATTGATTTCGTCGTTGCGCCGCTGACGGTACAGGCTACGGATCGTCGCATAAAAGTCAACGGAGGTCCGCTCGATCTCGTCGAGCGGTTCGATCACTTCGGCGCGCTTGTCGATGCCTTCGACCGCCGTGCGGCCGGCATTCGCGCCGAAGCTGAGCACGTAGCCGATGGGGTTGAGGAACGAATCGACCACCAAGCCCGTGGCGTCGCGGATATTCGAGGGGCCGAAAATCGGCAGCATCACAAAGGGGCCTTCGTTGAAGCCCCACACGGCCAGGGTTTGGCCGAAATCCTCGTCGTGGCGCTGCATGCCGTACTGGCCCGCGACATCGAAGAATCCGCCGAAGCCAAGCACCGTGTTCACGGCCAAGCGCATGACCGTTTGCATCGCGCGGCCCATTTCGCCTTGCATGACGTCGTTGGCGAAGGTCACGGGCGCGCGCACGTTGTTGAATATGCGCCGGATGCCGGCGCGGGTATCGTCGGGCAGGACGCCACGATAAACCTTGGCCGCAGGTTTGAGGATGGCGCTATCGAGGACCTGGTTCATCTCGAATATCACGCGGTTGGTCGGTTCGGCCGTGTCGTTCGCTTCCTCGAACGCAATCTTGCCTTCGGGCGTCTTTGGTTCGGTGGCACAGCCCCCGAGCCAGGACGCGAGCAGCGCCACGCCGGCCAAACCCGCCGCACGCCGCCACGTGCCGCGCGCAACGAAACCCTTGGATTGAGTGGGGATCGACAAGGTCGTCATTTTGATAGAGCGACCGCCTAGCACCTGAATTTCCCCCAGCATCTTGCCCCGGACCCCATTTTTTATTTCCGCCCTGAATTTAGCACGCACTGGTGAAGTGCCCGTTAAACCCTGAAGCAGCCTGTTCCATCCCTTGTCGGCCGCGCCGTGGGAAACGAGGATCGGTAACATGAATCCATCCCAAAATGCCAGAGATACCAGGGCACTACCATGCAAGAATCCCTCACTGTGACGGATCGGATACATTTTTTTGCCTCGTAATATAACAATATCTTTATATATGTAATTTTATATTGATGAGAAGTTTTATGCCTGTTAAACACGAACCAGTATGAGACGAAGGCATTGGGCTATGCGGCGACGCTGGGCCAGGGGGAGGCATCGGCGCGATCCTCGCTGAACATTGCAAGCACGTCGCCGGGTTTGATCGAGAAGCGAGACCGATGGGGCACGAAGCACTTTTGGGCTGGTTGCGCGCGGCGGGGGAGGCGACCCGGCTGCGCCTGCTGCTGTTGTGCGCGCGCGGCGAGCTCACGGTGTCGGAATTGACCCAAATCCTGGGTCAGAGCCAGCCGCGCGTGTCGCGCCATCTCAAGGTCCTGTGCGATGCGGGCCTGCTCGAGCGCGTGCGCGAGGGCTCGTCGGTGTTTTACGGCGTGACCCAATCGGGCAAGGCCGCCCAGGGCGTGCGGGCGATCCTCGAACTCGCGGGCGGCAGCGATGCGCGCCTTGGCCGCTTTGACGACCGGCTGGCCGGGGTTGTCGCGCAGCGCCGCGAGGCGGCGGCGCGCTATTTCGACCGCAACGCGGCCCAATGGGATGCCATTCGCTCGCTCCACATCGACGAAGTGGAGGTCGAGCGCGCGATGATCGGCTTGCTGGCGCGGGCGGGCCAGGGCGATCTCCTCGACATCGGCACGGGAACGGGGCGGATTCTGCTGTTGCTCGCCGCCCATGTTCGCCGCGCGCTCGGCGTCGATCTCTCGCGCGAGATGCTGGCCGTCGCGCGCGCCAATCTCGATCGCCCGGGCTTTGGCCATTGCGCCGTGCGCAAGGGCGATATGTACGACTTGCCCGTGGCGGCGGGTTCGGCCGACATCGTGACCATCCATCAAGTGCTCCATTTCGCCGACCGGCCGGCCGACGTGATCGCCGAGGCGGCCCGGGTCTTGCGCCCGGGCGGAGTTCTTCTGGTCGCCGATTTCGCGCCCCACCAACTCGAATATCTCCGCGACCAGCACGCCCATCGCCGGCTGGGCTTCGCCGACCAACACGTCCACGACTGGTTTCTGCGCGCGGGTCTTGAGCCCGATGACATCGTTCATCTTCCGGGCAAGCCTCTGACCGTGTCGCTCTGGCGCGCGCGCCGGCCGGCCGCGTCGCGCGCGGGCCAGGCGGAGGCCGCGTGATGGACGCGGCGCGGCGCTTGCTGTCGGCGCGTGCGGAGATGGGACCGCGCGGTCCTATTTTCGCTTCGTTCGAGTTTTTTCCGCCCAAGACAGGCGAGATGGAAGAGCGGCTGTGGGTCGCGATACGGCGCCTCGAGCCGCTATCGCCGCACTTCGTTTCGGTGACCTATGGCGCCGGCGGCTCGACGCGCGCACGCACCCACAACACGGTGAGGCGCATCCTCGCCGAAACCTCGCTCGTTCCGGCCGCGCATCTGACCTGCGTCGCCGCCACGCGCGATGAAATCGACGCCGTCGCGCGCGCCTATTGGGCGGCGGGCGTGCGCCATATCGTGGCCCTGCGCGGCGATCCGCCGGACGGCGCCGCAACCCACCTTCCCCATCCGGGCGGCTACGATTTCGCCGCCGATCTCGTCGCCGGCTTAAAGCGCATCGCGCCCTTCGAAATCAGCGTCGCCGCCTATCCCGAGGTCCATCCTGGTGCGGCAAGCGCCGAGGCCGATCTCGACAATTTAAAGCGTAAGATCGACGCCGGTGCCACGCGCGCGATCACGCAGTTTTTCTTCGACGAGGCGGTCTATCTGCGCTTCGTCGAGCGGGTTCGGCGGGCCGGAATCGCGGTGCCGATCGTGCCCGGGATCCTGCCCGTGACCAATTTCCAGCAGGTGGCGAAATTCGCTGCAGCGTGCGGCGCCGGCATACCCTCATGGCTCGCGCATCTGTTCGAGGGCCTCGACGATGATCCCGATACCAGGCGTCTGGTCGCGGCGACGGCGGCGGCCGAACAATGCCGCATCCTCCAATCGAGCGGGGTCGAGGAGTTTCATTTTTACACGCTCAACCGCGCCGATCTGACCTACGCCATTTGCCACATCCTGGGCTTGCGGCCCGGCGCCAAGAAAGCCCGAGGGTCGGCATGAACCGTCCGCTCGGCCACACCAACGCCGGCGACGCCGCGCGCGCCGCCCGTGCCGCGTCGCTCGTCCGCGCGCTCGACGAGCGGATCCTGGTGCTCGACGGCGCCATGGGCACGATGATCCAGCGTCACAAGCTCGAGGAGGACGGCTTCCGCGGCGCGCGTTTCGCCGATTGGCCGCGCGAGCTCAAGGGCAATATGGACCTTCTGTCCCTGACGAGACCCGAGATCGTCGCGTCCATCCACGACGCCTATCTCGATGCCGGCGCGGACATCATCGAAACCAATACCTTCAATTCGACTCGCATTTCGCAGGCCGATTACGGCGCCGAAGACCTAGTGCCCGAGTTGAATCGCGCCGCCGCGCGCCTGGCGCGCGCATCCGCGGATAGCCGCGCGACGCCGGAGCGTCCACGCTGGGTCGCGGGCGTGCTGGGGCCGACCAACCGCACGGCGTCGATTTCTCCGGACGTCAACAATCCTGGCCTGCGCAACACGACCTTCGACGAACTTGCCGAAGCCTATGGCGAGGCCGCGCGCGCGCTCGTCGAGGGCGGGGCCGATATCCTGCTCGTCGAAACGATCTTCGACACGCTCAACGCCAAGGCCGCGCTGTTCGCCGTCGAGGAGGCGTTCGATGCCCTGGGCGTGCGCTTGCCCGTGTTCGTCTCGGGCACGATCACGGACGCGTCGGGGCGCACGCTGTCGGGTCAGACGGCCGAGGCGTTCTGGTACTCGGTACGCCATGTCCGGCCGCTGGTCATCGGCCTCAACTGCGCGCTCGGCGCCAAGGATTTGCGGCCCCACGTGGACGCCCTGTCGCGGGTTTCGGAAGCCTATGTGGGCTGTCATCCGAATGCCGGCCTGCCCAATGCTTTCGGCGGCTACGACGAATCGCCCGCCTATATGGCCGAGCTGTTGGGCGAGTTCGCGCGCGCGGGCCTCTTGAACGTCGTCGGCGGCTGTTGCGGCACCACCCCCGATCACATCAAGGCCATCGCCGAGGCGGTGGCGGGCCACGCGCCGCGGCGGCGTGCAGATCCGCCGCCGCGCCTGCGCCTTGCGGGGCTGGAGCCGCTCGAGATCGCGCCCGAGACGAATTTCGTCAATATCGGCGAACGCACCAATGTCACGGGTTCGGCCAAGTTCGCCGAGCTCATCAAGGCCGGAGAGTACGAGAAGGCCGTCGACATCGCGCGTCAGCAGGTGCGCAACGGCGCACAGATCATCGACGTCAACATGGACGAAGGCCTGCTCGACTCCGAGCGCGCCATGGCGATGTTCCTCCAGCTCATCGCCTCGGAGCCCGAGGTCAGCCGCGTGCCGATCATGATCGATTCCTCGAAATGGTCGGTGATCGAGGCGGGCCTCAAATGCGTGCAGGGCAAGGCTGTCGTCAATTCGATCAGCCTCAAGGAAGGCGAAAAACCCTTCCTCGAACAGGCGCGCAAGGCGCTCCGCTACGGCGCGGCCGTGGTGGTCATGGCCTTCGACGAGGCCGGCCAGGCCGATACCGCCGAGCGCAAGATCGCCATTTGCGAGCGCGCCTATCGCCTGTTGGTCGACCGGATCGATTTTCCGCCCGAGGACATCATCTTCGATCCGAACATCTTCGCGGTCGCAACCGGCATCGACGAGCACAACGACTACGCCCGGAGCTATTTCGAGGCCACGCGCGAAATCAAGCGTCGTCTGCCGCACGTCCATATCAGCGGCGGGGTGTCGAACGTCTCGTTCTCGTTCCGCGGCAACAACGCCGTGCGCGAGGCGATCCATTCGGCCTTCCTCTATCACGCGATCAAGGCCGGCATGGACATGGGCATCGTCAATGCCGGCCAGCTCGCGGTGTACGACGACCTGCCCGCCGATTTGCGCGAGGCGGTCGAGGACGTGCTGCTCAATCGCCGGCCCGACGCGACCGAACGCCTGCTCGAACTCGCCAACCGCTATCGCGGCGGCGGCACGAAGCACGAGGCGGATTTGTCCTGGCGCGAGGCCAATGTCGAGGACCGTCTGGCCCATGCCCTGGTCCACGGCATCAACGAATACGTGGTCGAGGACACCGAACGCGCGCGCCTCGCGGTCGAGCGGCCCATCGAGGTCATCGAGGGGCCGCTGATGCGCGGCATGAACATCGTCGGCGACCTGTTCGGCTCGGGAAAGATGTTCCTGCCCCAGGTCGTCAAGAGCGCGCGGGTGATGAAACAGGCGGTCGCCCATCTGGTGCCGTTCATCGAGGCCCAGCGCAAGGCGGGCGATAACCGGACGTCCAACGGCAAGATCGTCATGGCCACGGTCAAGGGCGACGTCCACGACATCGGCAAGAACATCGTCGGCGTCGTTCTGCAATGCAACGGCTACGAGGTCTTCGATTTGGGCGTCATGGTGCACTCAGCCAAGATCTTGGCGAAGGCGCGCGAGGTCGGCGCCGACATGATCGGTCTCTCGGGCCTGATCACACCCTCGCTCGACGAGATGTGCCACGTCGCCTCCGAGATGGCGCGGGAAGGCTTCGACGTGCCGCTGTTGATCGGCGGCGCCACGACCTCGAAGATCCACACCGCGGTCAAGATCGCGCCGTGCTATTCGGGTCCGGTCTTCTATGTAACCGACGCCTCGCGCAGCGTCGGGGTCGCGAGCAATCTCATGAACGCGGCGCGCCGCGAGGATTTCGCGGGCGAGGTGCGCGCCGAGTACGACCAGGTGCGCGCGACCCATCAACGCGCCACGAGCGGCGGCAAGCGCTTGACGCTGGCCGAGGCGCGCGCGAACGCGGCGAAGCTCGAATGGCCGGTTCCGCCGCCGGTGCCGCGTTTCCTCGGTGTCGAGACGCTCGACGACTATCCGCTCGACGAGCTCGTCGAACGCATAGATTGGACGCCGTTTTTCCGTACTTGGGAATTGGCGGGCAATTATCCCCGCATGCTCGACGATCCCGTGGTCGGTACGGCTGCGCGCAGCCTGTTCGCCGATGCGCAGGCGATGCTCAAGCGCATCGTGGGCGAGAAGAAATTGCGCGCGCGTGCCGCGTTCGGATTCTTTCCGGCCAATCGCCGGGGCGCGGACGATATCGCGCTGTTCGCCGACGACGCGCGGCACAAGGTGCGCGCGGTCGTGCACACCTTGCGCCAGCAATCGGTCCGGGGCGCGGGCCGGCCGAATCTCGCGCTGGCCGATTTCGTGGCGCCGCCGGGGGTGCGCGACTATATCGGCGCCTTTGCGGTCACGACGGGCATCGGCGCGCCCGAATTTGCGGGCGCGTTCGAGGCCCTGAACGACGATTACTCGTCCATCATGGTGAAGGCCCTGGCCGACCGCCTGGCCGAGGCCTTCGCCGAGCGCCTCCACGAACGCGTGCGCAAGGAATTTTGGGGTTATGCGCCCGAGGAAAATCTCGATAACGAGTCCCTGGTGCGCGAGACGTATCAGGGCATCCGTCCGGCGCCTGGCTATCCGGCCTGCCCCGACCACACCGAGAAGGCGACGCTGTTTTCGCTCCTCGAGCCGGAGGCGCGCGCCGGCATCTCGCTCACCGAGAGCTTCGCCATGCTGCCGGCCGCCTCGGTATCGGGCTATTACCTCTGGCACCCGAAAGCGGCGTATTTTGGGGTGGGCAAGATCGAGCGCGATCAGGCCGAGGATTATGCCCGGCGCAAGGCGATGGACCTGGCGACGACCGAGCGCTGGCTCGCGCCGAACCTGGGCTACGATGCGAGGCGCTGACCGTCCGGTGGCAAGGTCGCGCACGCGCGCCTAGGATGGCCGGCGATTCCAGGGAGGTGCGTCATGCTTGCGCGCGACTTGATCGAGGCTTTTCGCCGGGATGGCTTTATCGTGGCGCCCAACGCGATCACGCCGGCGCAGTTGGCGGGCTTGCGCGCCGAGATTGCCGGGTGGGTCGAGGAAAGCCGCGCGCATCTAGCGCCCTTCGGCGCTCCCACCATCGACGGCAGGCCGCGCTTCGATATGGGCTCCGAACACACGGCCGCGGCGCCCGCGCTCCGTCGCGTGAACAATCCCTCGGATATTTCGCCTGGCTTCATGGACGTGGTGCGCAATTCAGCCGTGCCCGATATGGTCGCGGACCTGGTTGGCCCCGACGTCAAGTTCCATCATTGCAAGATCAACCTGAAGCTGCCCGGCAGCCACACCGTGGTCGATTACCACCAGGACTTTGCCTACACGCCCCACACCAACGACGACGTCGTTACGGCCCTCATCATGCTGGACGACGTGACGACCGAGAACGGCGCCCTCATGGTCGTGCCCGGCTCGCACCGCGGGCCGGTGCATTCGTTGTTCGAGGGCGCGCGATTCACGGGCCGCGTCGATCCCTCCGAATGGGCCGGTTTCAAGGCGACCGAGGTCCCGGCCATCGGTCCTGCCGGTTCGGTCTGCCTCATGCATACCCGAGTGGTGCACGGCTCGGAAGCGAACCGGACACGCACGCCGCGCACGCTTTACATCGCCGTCTATTCGGCGGCGGACGCGTTTCCATTGTGGCGTAATCCCATGGCCAATCCCAACGAAGGCATGATCGTGCGCGGGGCGGCCACGCGCACCGCCCGCCTCATGGATGGAGCCGTCGAGTTGCCGGACCAGCCCGAGGCCGCGTCGTTCTTTGCGGTGCAGGGCCAGGCCTCGGCCGCCTCCGGCTAGCGCGCTAGCCGCCTATCAAGGCCAGCCACTCGTCCTCGGTCAGAACCGCGACGCCTGAAGCCTTGGCGGCCTTGAGCTTCGAGCCCGCGCCGGGTCCCGCCACCAGATAATCGGTCTTCTTGGAAACCGAGCCCGCGACCTTGGCGCCGAGTGCCTCGGCGCGTGCCTTGGCCTCGTTCCGGGTCACGCGTTCCAGCGTGCCGGTGAAAACCACGGTCTTGCCCGCGACCGGCGAACCACCGTCCGGCTGGGAAAAATCCTCGACCGTGACCTCCCGGACGAGCGCATCGAGCGCCGCGATGTTCCGCTCCTCGGCGAAGAATCCCAGAATATCGCCCGCGACCGAAGGCCCGATGCCGTCGATGGCGACGAGTTCGCCGTAAGCCTCGCTCTCGCGGTCCTCGGCGGCGGTCATGGCCTTTCGCCATGCGTCGAGCGTGCCGTAGTGCTTGGCGAGAAGCCGTGCCGTCGCCTCGCCGATTTGGGGAATGCCGAGCGCGAAGACGAACCGCTCCAGCGCGATTTTGCGCCGAGCCTCGATCGAAGACAGGAGATTGGCGACCGATTGTTCGCCCCAGCCCTCGCGCGCCGCCAACTCGCCCGATTTGGCCGCAAGCCGAAAGATATCCGCCGGCTCCGCGACGAGGCGGTCTTCGTGGAATGTCTCGATGTGCTTGCGGCCGAGCCCCTCGATGTCGAAGGCGCCGCGCGAGACGAAATGTTTCAGGCGTTCGACGGCTTGCGCGGGACAGACAAGGCCGCCCGTGCAGCGGCGCGCGACCTCTCCCTCCTCGCGCCGAACCGCGCTTTTGCATTCGGGACAGATATCCGGGAACTTGAACGCCTTGGTTCCCGCCGGGCGCTTGTCCGCGACCACGGACACGACCTGTGGGATGACATCGCCCGCGCGCTGAATGACGACCGTGTCGCCGACCCGAACGTCCTTGCGCGCGATTTCGTCTTCGTTGTGGAGCGTGGCGCGCGAGACGATGACGCCGCCGACATTGACGGGTTCGAGTTCGGCGACCGGAGTCAGCACACCGGTGCGGCCGACCTGGATGGTGATCTTGTTGAGCGTTGTTTGGGCGCGTTCGGCGGGGTATTTGTGCGCGATCGCCCAGCGCGGCGCGCGGCTCACGGTGCCGAGGCGCTCTTGCCAGTCCAAGCGGTCGATCTTGTAAACGACGCCGTCAATATCGTAGGCGAGCGTGGCGCGGTCCTCGCCCACTTTGCGGTAAAGCGCTAGCGCTTCCTCGGCATTCTCGCAGCGCTTGGCCAAGGGGTTGACCGCGAAACCCCAGGATTTGAGGCGCTGGAGGAACTCCCATTGGCTCGCCCCTTGCGGCTCCGAAATCTCGCCCCAGGCATAGGCGAAAAAGCCCAGCGGCCGGCGGCGGGTAATTGCCGGGTCGAGCTGGCGCAGCGAGCCGGCGGCGGCGTTGCGTGGATTGGCGAAGACCGGCTCGTCTTTGGCCTTTCGGTCCTTGTTCAGGTCCGCGAAATCCTTGCGGCTCATATAGACCTCGCCGCGGACCTCGAGGACACGCGGGACCGATTTGCCGTTGAGCTCGGCCGGCACGTCGGCGAGCGTCGCAAGATTGCGCGTGACGACTTCGCCCGTTTCGCCGTCGCCGCGCGTGAGACCCAGCATGAAGCGCCCGTCCTCGTAGCGTAGCGCGGCGGACAGGCCGTCGATTTTCGGTTCGGCCACGCAGCCGATGACGCTCTCGGCGCCAAGGCCGAGAAAGCGGCGCACGCGCTCGAAGAACTCGCGCACGTCGTCCTCGGAAAACGCGTTCTGCAAGGACAGCATCGGACGGGCGTGGGCGATCTTGGCGAAGCCCTCGGCGGGGGCCGCGCCCACGCGCCGGCTTGGGCTGTCGGGGCGGACGAGCTCGGGAAATCGCGCCTCGATTTCGTCGTTGCGGCGTTTCAATTCGTCGTATTCGGCGTCGGCGATCTCGGGCGCGTCTTTTTGGTGGTAGAGCGTGTCGTGGCGCGCGAGCGCGCGCGCAAGCCGCGGCAATTCCTTCTTCGCCTCCGCGCGCGTCAGCGCGCTCGCGGGCTTATCCCCGGCCATGGCCCTAGCCGGAAGCGCGGCCCGGGCGCGGACGCGACCGTGCGCCGATGAGCCGGGCGCCGATGAGCCGTGCGCCGATGAGGCTGTCGGCGGCGGCGCGCGCCTCTTCGGTCACGCGCGCGCCCGACAGCATCCGTGCGATTTCCTCGCGCCGCGCAGCGTCGTCGAGCGCGGTCACGCGCGTGAGCGCGCCGTCCTCGCCGTCGGATTTGCTGACGCGCCAATGGCGTTCCCCGCGCGCGGCCACTTGCGGGGAATGGGTGACGACGAGAACCTGGACCTCGCGCCCCAAGCGCGCCAGGCGGTCGCCGACCGCCGCCGCGG
>CAMAPP010000087.1 GCA_945860095.1 Rhizobium sp. Q54
GGGCGACGATGTGGACGGTATCGCCCGCGCGTACGATGTCCTCGCCGGCTTTCTCCCGTGCCGGCCGAAGCGGTTCGGGACCGGGCGCGCCGTAGGCACCCGTCGCGGGAGCCGTGGCGGGCGCACAGGACGCGAGCGCCAGGACAAGGAACGCGCCGGCGACGCACGGGAATCTCGCCTTCATCACCATGCGCCCCATCTTGGACGCGATTATGGCCGATTCAAGGTGGCCGCGCGGCGCCCGGCGACGGGCTGGGGCGCGCAGGCGACGAGAGGGACGAAGCGCACGGGGCCGAGGGATTCCGTGTCGAACCACGTTGCCCGGCGCGTGATGCGTACAAGTTCCTGGTCCGAACCTTGCGGTCCGACGGGCACCACCATGCGGCCGTCCTCGGCCAATTGATCGACGAGCGCCGCCGGCACCTCGTCGGCCGCCGCCGTGATCATGATCCGCTGGAACGGGGCCTGCCCCGGCCAGCCCTTCGTGCCGTCGCCGCGCCGGGTCGTGATGGTGTGCAGGCCGAGCGCCTTGAAGCGCGCCTGGGCCTCGGTCAAGAGATCGCCGTGGCGTTCGACCGTGTAAAGCCTGCGACACAGATGGGCCAGAACGGCGGCTTGGTATCCCGAGCCGGTGCCGATCTCGAGCACCTTCATCCGCGCGGCGACGTCGAGCGCCTGGGTCATCAGCGCGACGACGACGGGCTGGGATACGGTTTGGCCGTAACCGATGGGCAAGGCCATGTTGGCATAGGCCTGATCGCGAAACGCCTCGGGCACGAACACATCGCGCGGGACCTTCTCGATTGCGCCGAGCAGGCGAGCGTCGGTGATGCCTTCGCGCCGGAGATCGAGAATAAGACGCGCCATGCGCGCGTCGAGAATCATGGGAACGCCCCCGCCAAGCTCTCGATCGTCGCCCGGTGCGTCAGGTCGAGATAGAGCGGCGTGATCGAAATCGCACCCGAATTGACGGCGTGCAAATCGGTGCCGACGAGGCTCGGGTCCTCGTCGCGCGCGCTGTCGATCCAATAATAGGGCCGGCCGCGCGGATCGTGGCGCTCGAGCAGGGCACTGCCGAGCTTGCGCCGCCCCTGCACGCACAGGCGCGCGCCGCTGACCTCTTCGGGCGGCAGGTTGGGAAAATTGAGATTGATCAGCACATCCTTGGGCCAGCCCGCGGCCGCGAGCTTGCGGATGATGCCGGGGGCATGGGTCTCGGCCGTCGCCCATTTGGTCGGGCCGTCCGGGGTCGCGAGCTGGCTCAGCGCTATGGATGGAATACCGAGCAGCGTACCTTCCATGGCGGCGGCGATGGTGCCGGAATAGGTCACATCCTCCCCGAGATTGCCGCCCCGATTGACGCCCGAAAGAATCAGGTCCGGGCGGCGGTCCTTGAGCACTTGGTTCACGCCGATGAGCACGCTGTCGGTCGGCGTGCCGTCGACCGCATACCAGCGCTCGCTCTGCTGGCGCACCCGCAAGGGCCGGGCGATGGTCAGGGAATGGCTGGCGGCGCTCTGCTCGGTCGCGGGTGCGACGATCCAGATATCGTCCGACAGTGCGCGCGCGATGCGCTCCAGTGCCTTGAGACCATTGGCGTAAACGCCGTCGTCATTGGTGAGCAAGATGCGCGCGCGCGACAGCTCCATCGTCAACGCGTGATCTTTTCGAGCCCGCCCATGTAGGGGCGCAGGACTTCGGGGACGGCGATCGAGCCGTCGGGCAATTGATAGTTTTCCATGATCGCGACGAGCGCCCGGCCGACCGCGATGCCGGAGCCGTTCAGGGTATGCACGAAGCGCGCGCCCTTCTCGCCGGCGGAACGAAACCGCGCCTTCATGCGCCTTGCCTGGAACTCGCCGCAGTTCGAACAGCTCGAGATTTCACGGAAACGTTCCTGACCAGGCAGCCAGACCTCGATGTCGTAGGTCTTGCGCGCGGAAAATCCCATGTCACCCGCGCACAGCACGACGGTGCGGAAATGCAGGCCCAGGCGCTTGAGGATTTCCTCGGCGCAACCCGTCATGCGCTCAAGTTCCTCGTCCGAGCGATCCGGATGAGATACCGAGACCAATTCGACCTTATAGAATTGGTGCTGACGCAACATGCCGCGCGTGTCCCTGCCCGCCGCCCCGGCCTCGGCGCGAAAACATCCGGTCCAGGCCGTGTAACGGCGCGGTAAGCTGGTGTCGTCGAGGATTTCGTCCGCCACCAGATTGGTCAGCGGCACCTCGGCGGTCGGCACCAGCCAGTAACTATATTTTCCAGTTTTCCGAAATTTATCTTCGACTTCGTAATGACCCTTAACTGCGGCAGATATGTTTGGAAAATCGGTTTCATTTTTTTCGAAATAATCTGCAACCACTTCGCGAAGGGCATCGCGATCAGGTGTCTCGAACAGGTCATCTTTAAATTTCGGAAGTTGACCCGTGCCGTACAGCGCCGCGGCGCGCACCAGCATGGGCGGGCTGATTTCGGTGTAGCCGAATTCGTCCGTGTGCACGTCCAACATGAAGGAGGCGAGCGCGCGTTCGAGGCGCGCCAGCGCGCCCGACAGCACCACGAAGCGCGACCCCGAGAGCTTTGCCGCCCGCTCGAAATCCATGAGCTTGAGGCCTTCGCCCAATTCGTAATGTTCCTTGGGCTTGTACCCGAAGCTCGGCGGCGTGCCGTGGCGGCGAACCTCCACATTGTCGCCCTCGCCCGCGCCGGGGGGCACGTCGTCCGCCGGCAGATTGGGAACATCGGACAGCAAGGTTTCAAGCGCCGCGGCGTGCGCGCGCTCGGCGTCCTCGGAAGCGGCGATATCGATCTTGACGCGCTCGACCTCGGCCATGAGCGCGGCGGTGTCTTGGCCTTGGCGCTTGAGGACGCCTATCTGTTTCGACGCCTCGTTCCGCTTGGCTTGGGCAGTCTGGAATTCGGTTTGGGCCGCGCGCAGGGCCTTGTCGTGTTCCAGCACAGCGGCGGCGGCGGGCCCGAGGCCGCGCGTCTTCAGCGCCGCGTCGAAGGCATCGGCGTTTTCGCGAATCCAACGAATATCGTGCATGGCTCTCCGGGCGTTCCGAACGGCGCGCGAGTTATAAGGCCGTGTGCGGCGCCTCGTCCACCGCCCAGCGCGGCCGCGCGACGGCACAGGACGGTCAACGCGTCATGTTGAAATCAGTTTCCTCGTCGGCGGGCGGCTCGGCCGGTTCTGGCGCACGCCCGTCCTCGCCGGCATCCTCGTCGCGCTCCGCGGCCGCTTCGCGCCTCGCCCGCGCCGCTTCGATCCAGCGCACCAAATGGATCGAAAGCTCGTAGAGCAGGATCATCGGAATCGCGAGCGAGGTCTGGCTCAAGACATCGGGCGGCGTGAGCACGGCGGCGGCGATAAACGCGAATACGATGGAATAGCGCCGCTTGGCCTTGAGGCTTTTCGAATTCGTGATCCCGGCGTGGCCCAAAAGACTGATCACCACGGGCAATTGGAACGCCAGGCCGAAGGCAAAGATGAGCTGCATCGTCAGGCTTAGATATTCGTTCACCTTGGGCTCGACCTGAATCGCCATGGTCTCGGGACCGCCGAGATATTCGAAGCCGAGGAAGAATTCCCACGCGACCGGAATGACGACGAAATAGACGAAGGCGCCGCCGAGAAAAAACATCACCGGCGTCGCGGCGAGATAGGGCAGGAAGGCGCGGCGCTCGTTCTTGTACAGTCCCGGCGCCATGAACTTGTAGACCTGGCTGGCGACGATCGGAAAGGAGACAAAGGCGGCCGAAAAGAACGCGACCTTCAGATAGGTGAAGAACGGCTCGGTCAGCGAGGTAAAGATCATCCGGCTGTTGCGGCCTTGCTCGCGGAAAATATGTTCGAGTGGCCGCGCCAGGAATTGAAAGATTTCCTGGGAAACCAGGAAGCAGGCGATGAAGGCGGCGATGAAGGCGAGCATCGCGTAAAGCAGGCGCGTGCGTAGCTCCGCGATATGCGAGAGCAGCGGCATGCGCTTCTCGTCGGCATTCTCCTCGGACATTGGACTAGGCGGGAATCATTGGTGGACGAGACGGATTAGGCGGGCTTCGGACTGGGCGGCGCCGGGCTTTCCGCCATGGCTGGTGCCGGGCTCTCGGCCGCGGGCATCGCCGGCGCCGCGCCTTCCTCGGGCGTGCCCATGGTGGGCGGATCAATCCGGGGCGGCACAATCGAGGGCGTGTCCATCGTCACTCCGCTCCGCAGCTCGTCGAGTGGTGCAGTCGCCGCCTCGACTTCGTGCCGCAAGTCGGCGACGCCGGTCTCCTTCTCGATATCCTTGCGCATCTCGGAGAGTTCCGCTTCCTTGACCATCTCGTCGACATGGCCTTGGAACTCGCGCACGACAGCGCGGGCCTTGCGCGCGAACCCGGTCACGGTCCGGAGCGCGTTCGGCAACTCCTTCGGTCCGAGCACCACGAGCGCCACGCCCGCGATGACCAGGAGTTCCGACCAACCGATCTCGAACATGCGTGTCCCGGAATCGGCGCCGCGCGCGCCAATCAGCGCTTGACCGAGTCTTCCTTGCGAATATCGGCGCCCACGGACTGCCCGCCGATTTGGCTTTGCGGCGCTTGCGGCGGTGCGCCGGAGTCCGCGCCCTCGTCGCCTTCCTTCAAGCCCTTCTTAAAATTCTTGATCCCGCGACCCATGTCGCCAAGGATCTTGGAAATCTTGCCGCCGCCGCCAAAGAGCAGCAGAACGACCGCCAGAACGACAAGCCAGTGCCAAATGCTGAAACTGCCCATAGGAGGCGCTCCACACGTAGGTTTCTCGGGGCATGGGAGAGGGCATGATGGCAGAACTCGCCCCGCGCCGCAACGCAAAGCCTGCCAGGAGTTTAATCGGCGCGCTTCATCCTGGATGGCGACCCCGGTCCCGGACCGTCCGCATGCCGCCAAGCCATCAGCCGCGCACGGGATCGGTGGCCGCGTCCGAGCGCGCGAACACGAATGCCTGGCTCACGTCGAGCGTGACCGCAACCTCGTCGCCCTCGCCGAATGCGACGTGCTTGGGAACCCGGCTGTGCAGGTGAAGATGGGCGGCGCCCGAGTGCTGCGAGAGGTCGAGATGGATGAGCGTGCTCCGCCCCAATAGACGCGCCGCCAGGACCCGCGCCACGGTCCGGTAATGTTTTTCGGTCTGCTCCTCTTCCGGCGCCCAAGCCAGATGCAGGGCTTCGGGCCGGATCAAGACCTCGACCGGGGTGCCCTCGGCCAGGCGCGTCTCGAGCGCGCCGAAGGGCGTCGAGACGCGCCCGTCCCGCACCACGCCTTCGAGCCGGTTCATGTCGCTGAAGAACGCGGCCGCGAAGGCCGTCGCGGGCTGGAAATAGAGCGCGACCGGCCTGCCGATCTGCTCGATTCGGCCCGCGCGCATCAAGGCGATGCGGTCGGCCATGAACATCGCTTCTTCGGGGTCGTGGGTGACCATGAGCGTGGCGGCGCCGCTCGCCTTCAAGGCGTGCAGGGTTTCGTCGCGCACCCGGTCGCGCAGGCGGGAATCGAGGCCCGAGAACGGCTCGTCCAAAAGAACGATGTGCGGCTTCGGCGCCAGCGCGCGCGCGAGCGCGACGCGCTGCTGCTCTCCGCCCGAAAGCATGTGGGGATAGGCGTCGGCGAGTTCGGCAATGCCGAATTGAACGAGAACCTCGCGCGCGCGCGCGCGCCGCTCGGCGAATGCCAGGCGATGAAGGCCGAAGATGACGTTTTCCGTGACCGTCAGATGCGGAAACAAGGCGTAGTCCTGGAACACCATGCCCACGCCCCGGCGTTCCGGCGCGATGTCGAGATCGGCGCAGGCCACCACGCGGGAGCCGATGTGCACGCGGCCCTTCTGAATGGCTTCGAGTCCCGCGGCCAGGCGCAAAAGCGTCGTCTTGCCGCACCCCGAGGGGCCGACGAGGCACAGAACCTCGCCCGTCCTGACCGTCAGAGAGACATCGTCAAGTGCGCGGACCGCGCCGAAGCCGTGGCTCACCGCTTCGAGCGTCAACGCGTCGTCGGGCAGGGATTCAGGCGCCACTGGCGGCTCCATGTCCCGGGCGGCCCCGACCGATGCCGCGGCTGATGACGATGACCGGCAGGATTCCCGCGCACACGATGGCAAGCGCGGGCACGGCCGCCATGTGCAATTGCTCGTCCGACGCCATCTCGAAAGTCCGCACCGCCAGCGTGTCGAAATTGAACGGCCGAATGATCAAGGTCGCGGGTAATTCCTTCATCACGTCGACAAAGACGATCATGCCGGCGGTCAACACGCTCGACCACAGCATGGGTAAATGGACGCGCGCAAGGCTCCGCCCTGGGCCGAGGCCGAGCGTGCGCGCGGCCGCGTCCATGCTCGTGGTGATCTTGGCGAGGCCCGCCTCGACGCCGTTGAAGGCGGCGGCGAAGAACCGCGCCATGTAGGCGAACAGCACCGCGGCGATGGTGCCGCTGAGAATCAGGCCGGTGGATAGCCCGAACCGCGCGCGCATCCAGCCGTCGAGCGCATTGTCGAACTGGGCGAAGGGCAGCATGACACCGACCGCGATGACGGCGCCGGGAAGGGCATATCCTGCGGTCGCGAGGCGTGCCGCGGCGACGGCCATCGGCCGGGGACGAACGCGCAAGGCGTAGCCGACCGCGAGCGCGAGCGCGGTCGTAAGCGCCGCTGCCGAGGTCGCAAGCACAAGGCTGTTCATGACATAGCCCCGGAACCGGGCGTCGGCGACCTGGCTTGCGGTTTCCGCAGCCCAAATGGCGAGCGCGCAGGCCGGAATCGCAAAGCCGACCAGGACCGGAAGCGCGCAGACGGCGAACGCCGCCGCCTTACCCGCGCCGCGCAAACGGTACCCGGGCAATCGCTGGTAACGCCCGCCGGTATGGTGAAAGCGCGCGCCGCCCCGCGACAGCCGCTCCATCACAACCAGCGCCAGGGCGAACGCCATCAGCGCGGCCGAAAGCTGTGCCGCGGTGCTCGGAGAGCCGAGCGCGAGCCAGGTGCGGTAAATCCCGGTGGTAAACGTATCGACGGCGAAATACTGAACCGTACCGAAATCGTTGATCACTTCCATGAGCGCCAACGCGAGGCCGGCGGCGATTCCGGGGCGCGCGAGCGGCAGGCCGACATGGAGAAAGCCGTGCCACGGCCCGCGTCCAAGCGTGCGGCTGACCTCGAGTGCCGCGACCGATTGCTGCAGGAACGCGGCGCGGGCAAGCAGATAGACGTAGGGATAGAGCACGACGCCGAGCACGGCGACGGCGCCGCCGAGGGAGCGGATGGGCAGGAACCAGTCGCCAGGTGAAAGCACACCCCATTCGCGGAGCGTCCCCTGCACCGGCCCCGCGACATCGAGCAGTCCGGTATAGGTGTAAGCGACGACATAGGCCGGCATGGCGAGGGGCAAAAGCAGCGCCCATTCGAACGCGCGGCGCAGGGGAAATTCGCACATCGTAACCACCCACGCCGTCGCCACGCCGGTTACGAGCACCGCGGCTCCCACTCCAACCAAAAGTGAAACCGTGTTGAGCACATAGCGCGGCAAGACCGTTTGGGCCAAGTGATGCCAAATATCGCCGTACGGCGCGAACAGATATCCAAGGATCACCAAGGCGGGAACCGACACGGGCACCGCGCCCAGAAGCGCCACCAAAAGCCAAACATCAATGCGTCTCCGCTCGCCGCGGACGATGCGCATGGGAGCGGGCGCCGCCGTCATGACAGGGCCGACAAGCCGGGCGGCAAATTGCCCATGCCCAAGCGCGTCAATCGCGTGCCGGATCGGGCGAGCCGTCCGCCATGTCGAGGTCGTGCTCGTGCTCCTCGGGCAAGGCGGGACGCGCGTCCTCCGTGCCTGGCCCCCCATTCGGGTGCGCCCCGATGGCGGCGAGCGCCGGCCGTTTGTCGAGCAGCCCCGCCGCCTTCAATTCGTCGATTCCCGGCAATGCCTCGAGGCCTTCGATCCCGAAATGCACGAGAAAATCACCAGTCGTCAGCCAGGTCAGCGGCCGGCCAGGACTTTCCCGGCGCTTGCCCGGCCTTACCCAACCCGCCTCGAGCAGGGTATCGACGGTGCCCTTGCTGACCTGGACACCGCGGATGTCCTCGATCTCGGCGCGCGTGACCGGCTGGTGATAGGCGATGATGGCGAGGGTCTCGAGCGCGGCGCGCGACAGCTTGCGCGGCACGCTCCGCTCGGTGCGGAGATGGAGCGCAACATCGGACGCGGTTCGCAGCATCCAACGCCCATTCACGACCACCAGGTTCACGCCCCTACCCTCGAACTGGATGCGCAGATCCGCCATTAATGCGCCGATATCGGTGCCCTCGGGCAGACGCGCGGCCACGCTTGCTTCGTCCAGCGGCACGGCGGACGCGAACAGGAGGGCTTCGACGATTCTCAATTGCTGGGCGATGTCGGTCATTCGGGCGCTCGCGCTCGGCGCAAGTACAGCGGTCCGAAGGTTTCCGTCTGGCGCAATTCGAGCCGCCGCGTTCGCGCCAATTCAAGGCTCGCCGCGAAGTGGGAGGCGACGGCCGAGCGCGCCAGCAATCCGCCCCGCAATCCCGGCGGCAAAAACGACAATAGCGTTTGCCAGTCGGCGATATTGCCGAGCATTCCCAGCAGGCGTTCGAGCGCCTCGTCCATCGAGAATAATTCGAGGCTGGCCGGGATATGAAGGGTCCGCTCGTCGGCGCGCTTGCGCTGATCGCCGTACGCTTTGAGCAATTCGTACAACGAGACCTCGTAGGGCCGGTGCGTCACCACGGCGACGCCCTCGGGCGCGCCGCGAGCGAACACGTCAATGCCGAGTTGCGGGCGGGCCATGAGACGACGCGCGGCCTCGCGCATGGCCTCGAGGCGTTGCAGTTGGAAGCGCAGGGCTTCCGCCATCGCCTCGCCGCTCGGCTGTTCGCCGGGAATTTCCGTTGGCGCGGGCAGCAGCAGGCGTGACTTGAGATAGGCGAGCCACGCCGCCATCACCAGATAATCCGCCGCGATTTCCAGGCTGAGATGGCGCGCCTTGAGAATGTACGCGAGATATTGGTCGGCCAGTTGCCGGATGGAAATTTGCGTCAGGTCGACCTTCTGGTCGCGCGCCAGGTCGAGCAGGACGTCAAGCGGCCCCTCATAGCCGTCGAGCGACACGACGAGATTGCTGTCGCGCCGCTCCACCTCGCTCATTTGATCGAAGGACGATTCTTGGCTCATTTTCCGCTGTTGGGGTTCGTGTGGCTATTTAAGAATTCGGTTCGCATGCGCTAGGCATTGCCGGTGAGCACGACGATGGCCCGAATGAGCCAGTCCGCCGGCACGCCGACGAGCCAAGCGAAGAGGTTCAACTCGAGCCCGATGCTCCGGCCCGCCAGGGGCAGGATAAACATGAGACCGAGGATAATAAACAGGCGATGGCGTTCGAGGCGGGCGAGCTTTAGTGCCGGGCCTTGGGGCAAGAGGCCGACCGCGACCCGGCCGCCATCGAGCGGCGGCAGCGGCAGCATGTTGAACACCGCCAGAATCGCGTTGATCTGCACCGAATTGACGAGATTGTTCGCCGCGACGTCCTGTGCGCTCTCGGGCAAAAACCCGACCAGGTGAAATAGCAGCGCCGAAGCCAGGGCGAGCGCCAGATTGGCGCCCGGCCCTGCCGCCGCGACCCAGACCATGTCGAGGCGCGGACGATTCAGGCGATGAAACGCGACCGGCACGGGCTTCGCCCAGCCGAAGAGAATCTTGGTGCCGAAAAGCAGCAACAGGCCGGGCACTAAAATCGTCCCCACCGGGTCGATATGGCGCAGCGGGTTGAAGCTCACGCGCCCCTGCCGGTACGCCGTGTCGTCCCCCCGCCTCCAGGCCATCCAGCCATGCGCCGCCTCGTGCAGAGTGATCGCCAGAAGAACCGGCAGCGCCCAGACGGCAAGGGCGTTCGCGAGCGCCTCGAAGCTCATGTTCGAGCCAGGAGGGCTTCGAGATCGCGCGTTGCGCGGGCGACGTCGAAGGAACCGCGCGGTGGGCGAACCGCAAGGGTGCGGGCCACCCGGCGCGCGGAAACGGGCGTCGATTGATAGGCGCCCTCGGCGACTTCCGCCATTTCCTCGAGCCGGCCGCTGCAATGGAGAACGACATCGCAGCCTGCGGCCAGCGCGTCGCGCGCGCGGTCGGCAAGCGAGCCCTCCAGCGCCGCCATGCTCAAGTCGTCCGACAGCAGCACGCCGTCGAAGCGCATGTGCGAGCGGATCACGCCCTCGATGATCGCGAGCGAGGTCGTGGCCGGCCGTTCGCGATCGAGTGCGGTGTATAGGACGTGCGCGGTCATCGCCCAGGGCAGGTCCGAGAGCAGCCGGAACGGTGCGAAATCCGTGGCCTCGAGCTCTTCCCGCGTGGCCTCGACCACGGGAAGCTCCAAATGGCTGTCGGCCCGGGCGCGGCCATGGCCCGGGATGTGCTTCATCACCGGGATGACATTGCCCGACTGAAGGCCAAGAGCAAAGGCCCGGCCAAGGGCGGACACCAGAACCGGATCGCCGCCATAGGACCGGTCGCCGATCACGCCGTGGGTTTCGGGGCGCGCGATGTCGAGCACGGGGGCGCAATCGACATTGATGCCGATTTCCCGAAGATCATGAGCGATAAGCCGCCCGCATAACCGGGCCGCGCGGCGCCCGGCGGCCCGGTCGCGGAGCGCGAGATCGGCAAAGCGCCGCGCCGCCGCCCGCGCCGGCCAATGCGGCGGGCCGAGGCGCGCGACCCGCCCGCCTTCCTGGTCGATGAGAACCGGAGCGTCGCGCCGCCCGACGCTCTCGCGCAATGCCGTCACAAGTTCGCGCACTTGATCGCGGGTTTCGCAATTGCGCTGGAACAAAATGAACCCGAGCGGCTGCGCCGTCTCGAAGAAGGCGCGCTCGCCCTCCGACAGCGCCGTCCCCGCGCAACCGAAGATCACCGGTCGGGGAACCCTATAGCCGATCCGTCGGCTAAGAGCGGACAACGATGCAACCGGAGTTTTTCTGGCGCAGCGCAACGCACGCCGCCTTGGCGCCCTCGACATCGAAGGGGCCGCCTTGGACGCGGTAAAATACGCCCTTCTCGCCCAAATCGGCCCGCTGGATCGACAGCGCGACAGCGCCCAGAACCGCGCCGTGCTTGGCGCGCAGCTTGGTGATTTCGGCCTGGGCTTCGTCCTCGGTACGGGTTGCGAGCAACTGAATCCGGTACGCGCCACCCTTGGTCGTTTTCGCGACCGGGCTCGGCGAGGACGCAGTTTTCGGGGCCGCGAGCTTGGTGGACGGCGGCGTGTTTTCAGGCGAGCCCGCGGCCGGCGGCATCGGGGTTTGCGCTTCGGGCGGTTTTTTCTCGGCTGCCGGCTGCGGCGCAACCAGGAGCGTCGGCGAATTTTTGGAGTCTGGCGATTTGACCTCGGCCGCTTTGACCTCGGCCGATTTGACCTCTGCGGGCTTCGCTTGACCCGGCAGGGGCGCCGAAGGCACAGGTGCGGACGGCGGCGCGGCGCTCAGCGCGGGTTGGGGCACGGTCGGCGTCTGAACGGCAGCGCTGACCGGAGGCGTCTCCTTGCTTGGGCCTTCGGTCTTTGGGACGTCGGCTTTTTGTCCCTCGGCCGGCTTGTCTTTGGCCTTGGGGCGTTGAACGGGTTCCTCGGGCGGCGGCAGAAGCTGCTCGATGTTCCTCGCCGCTTCGTTCTTGTTTTTGTTTTCCTCCGACTTCACCCGATCAAAGACCGATTTGTCCTGATGGGGTACTTCCATGCCGCCCGGGTCCGCCGGGCGGATTTTTTCCGGCTTTCCGTCGGCGCGCACCAGGGGGGCTGCGCCTTCGCTGCCCGTTCGCATGCCGACGGTGTAGGCATACCAAGTGGCAGTCGCAAAGCCGACCAGCGTCACGCCCGCGACGACGCCGGTAAGCCAGCCGAAGCGCTTCACGAACGACAGCCGCGCGCGAACCGGGGTTTTGGGCGATCCGGTATTGGCCATCAGCGCAATTCCTCGACCGCCGCCACGCCGAACACCTTGAGGCCGGACGCGATCACCGTCGCGACACCCCGCGCCAAGGCCAGGCGTGCCAGGGTTAGCGCACGGTCGCCCGGCACGACGAAGCGCAAATTCGGCTCGGCATTGCCCTTGGACCAGTGGCTATGGAAGGCGGCGACCAATTCGAACAAATAGAATGCGAGCCTGTGCGGTTCGTGGGCATCGGCCGCCATTTCCACCTGGCGCGGCCAGCCCGCGATCGATCGAATTAAGTCTAACTCGCCCCGATGGTCCAGGCGAGAGAGATCGGCTGCGCACAGCGCGGCAAGCGAAAGATCGAGTTCCGGGAACGCCTCCTTGGCGTGGCGGGCGGCGGAATAGGCGCGCGCGTGCGCGTACTGGACATAGAACACCGGGTTGTCGAGCGATTGCTCGGTCGCCTTGGCCAGATCGAAATCGAGCGGCGCGTCGTTCTTGCGCGTCAACATCATGAAGCGCACGACATCCTTGCCGACCTCGTCCACGACCTCGCGCAAGGTCACGAAATTGCCCGCGCGCTTCGACATGCGCACGGGCTGGCCGCGTTCAAGAAGATTGACCAGTTGGCACAGCTTTACATCGAGCGCGCCCTTGCCCACGGTCACCGCCGAGACCGCCGCCTTCATGCGCTTGACGTACCCGCCGTGATCGGCGCCCCAGACATCGATTTGATCGAGATAGCCCCGCCGCGCCTTGTCCCAATGATAGGCGATATCGGCCGCGAAATAGGTCCAGGTGCCGTCCGATTTCATTAACGGCCGATCGACATCGTCGCCGAACGCGGTCGCGCGAAAAAGGGTTTGCGGCCGCGGCTCCCAATCATCCAGCACCATGCCCTTGGGCGGCTCCAGCACGCCCGTGTAGATGTGCCCGGCGCCTTCCAGCGCGGTCAACGCCTCGTCCACCTTCCCCGCCGCCACGATCGCGCGCTCGGACGTGAACACGTCGTGGCGTATGCCCAGCGCCGCCAGGTCGTCCTTGATCAGCGCCATCATGGCCGCAACCGCGAAATCGCGCACGACCGGCAGCCAGGTTTCGGGCGGCGCGTTCTTGAGCGCCGCGCCATGGCTCCGGGCGAGAGCCGCACCCACGGGCGCTAGATATTCGCCGCGATACTCCCAGACCATGCCGGGGAAGCGGGCGGCGAAGGATTCCTCGGTAAGAGCTTCGCCCAGGGCTTCGAGATAGCGCGCGAAGGTCGAGAACGCGAGCTTGTCGATCTGGGCGCCCGCATCGTTGATGTAATACTCGCGCAAGACGGTATATCCGGCCTTCTCCAAAAGCGCCGCGAGCGCATCGCCGATCACGGCGCCCCGAGCGTGCCCGACATGGAGCGGCCCCGTCGGATTGGCCGAGACATATTCGACATTGACCGGCGCCTTGCCCGTGCCGTGATCGGTGTCGCCGTAGCGCTCGCGCGCTTCGAGCGCACGGCCCAGCTCCGCCCGCCATACCTCCGGCGCAAGACGAAGATTGATGAAACCCGGGCCCGCCACTTCGGCCGAGACCACGCCCTCGGCCCGGCCGAGCCGGGCCGCGAGCGCCGTCGCCAAGGCGCGGGGATTGGTCTGCGCGGGCTTGGCCAGAACCATGGCGGCGTTGGTCGAAACATCGCCGTGCGCCGCCTCGCGCGGGGGCTCGACCGAAACCCGGCCAAAATCGAGCCCTGGAGGCAGTTCGCCCGCACCAGCCATGACTTCAAGTTGAATCTGAATAATTGATAAATATTCTTTGAAAACACTCATTGTTTATCGAAACTCTGTCCTGTGATTCGAGCGTGCTCATCGAGTGCGAAGCGGTCCGTCATGCCGGCGATGTAGTCGGCTATCCGGCGCGCCCGCGCCGCCTCGTCGGTCACCTTCTGGCGCCACATGTCCGGCAGGGCCGCCGGGTCGTTCATGTAGAGCTCGAACAGCGCGCGCACGACGCGGCGCGCGCGCTCGGTCATCCGATTGACCTTGGGGTGACGATACATCCGCTCGAACAAGAACGCCTTGAGGTGCAGGTTTTCCTCGACCATGGCGGAGGTGAAACCGGCCACTGGCCGGCCGAGTTTGCGGATCGCCTCGGTATCCTTCGGCGCGCCGACGGCGAGGCGGGTGCGTGTTTCCCCGAGCAGATCGTTGACCATGCGGTCGATCAGCCGCCGGATCGCTTCATGAACGAGGCGCGGGCGTTCCAAACCCCG
>CAMAPP010000088.1 GCA_945860095.1 Rhizobium sp. Q54
CCGCCAGACGCTGAACGGCCATGAAACCCGCACGCTTGCTCGGATTGCTCAAAGCCCGGCCAAAGCCCGCCCTCGCCCTCGCCGTGTTGGCGGTGGGCGCGCTCGGCTATTGGCAATTCATCGGCTTCGGTCCCAAGGCCGCGAAGGAAGGCGCCGAGCGCGGGCCGGCGCCCGTCCTCGTCGCCGAGGCCGCGCGTCAGGACATGGCGGTGACCGCGGAGACGATCGGCGGCGTGCAGGCGTTCACCTCCGTCGCGATCAAGTCGCAGGTCGACGGTCAAGTGACCGGCGTGCATTTCCGCGAAGGCCAGACGGTGAAGAAGGGCGAATTGCTTTTCTCCATCGACCGGCGCCCCTTCGAGGCGGCGCTGCGTCAGGCCGAGGCCAATCTCGCGCGCGACAGCGCGATGTGGGAAAAGGCCAAGCTCGATCTCGCGCGCTATCAGGAATTGGTCAATCGCGGCGTGGTCGCCAAGCAGCAATTCGAAACCGCGCGCGCCAACGCCGACGGCGCGGGCGCGACCGTCAAGGCCGACGAGGCCGCGGTGGAACGTGCGCGGCTCGAACTTGCCTATGCCCAGATCCATGCGCCCGTTCAGGGCCGCACCGGCAATGTACTCGTTCAGCAAGGCAACGTGGTCAAGGCCAACGACGCCAATCCCCTGGTCGTGATCAATCAGGTTCAGCCGATCTTCGTGGCGTTCTCGGTGCCTGAGCGCCTGATGTCGGGCATCAAAAACCGTATGACCAAGGGCGGGCTCGTGGCGCAGGCGACGGCGTCCGGCGATAGCGGCGCGCCGCTCCTGGGCCGCGTCGAGTTCATGAACAATGCCGTCGATGCCTCGACGGGCATGATCCAGCTCAAGGCCGTTTTCGAGAACGCCAACGAACGCCTGACGCCGGGCCAATCGGTCAACGTGCTGTTGACGCTCGGCACCATGTCCGAGGCGGTGACCGTGCCGTCCTCGGCCGTGCTCACCGGTCCCAAGGGCGCGTATGTTTACATCGTCAAGGACGACATGACCGTCGAGCACCGCTTGGTTTCCGCAAGCGTCGCGCGCGAGGGCAAGACGGTTATCGATAAGGGCGTGGATGCGGGCGAAAAAGTCGTGACCGAAGGCCAGTTGCGCCTGTTCCCTGGCGCCAAGATCAAGTTGCCGTCGTGAGCGCGCGCGGCGTTTTGAAATCGCGCGGGATGACGCCGTGACCCTGCCCGAATTGTCCATCCGACGGCCGGTGATGACGACGCTGCTCATGGCGGCGCTCTTATTGTTCGGCGCCTTCGCCTATCGCGGGCTATCGGTCAGCGAGCTGCCGAACGTCGATTTTCCGACCATCCAGGTGACCGCGCGCCTTCCGGGCGCGGCGCCCGAAACCATGGCGTCCTCGGTTGCCCAGCCGCTTGAGGCGCAGTTCTCGCGCATACCGGGCGTCGAGACGATGAGCTCGACCAGCGCCTTGGGCCTGACCCAGATCACCCTGACTTTCGTGCTCAACCGCGATATCGACGGCGCGGCGCAGGACGTGCAGACGGCGATCTCGACCGCCGCTCGGTCCTTGCCGCAGGAAATGCCCTACCCGCCGTCCTTCCGAAAGGTCAATCCGGCTGACTTCTCCGTTCTTCTTTTGGCACTGCAGTCTCCTACCCTGCCGCTTTCGACCGTCAATGCCTATGCCGAGTCCATCCTGGCCCAGCGCCTCTCGACCATCGCCGGCGTGGCGCAGGTCACGGTCTTCGGCTCGCAAAAATACGCCGTGCGCGTCCAGGTCGATCCCAACGCCATCGCGGCGCGCGGCATCGGCGTTGACGAGGTGATCGACGGCATCAAGCGCGCGAACCAGAACCAGGCGACCGGCACGCTCGACGGCCCCAACCAGACGGTGACCATCCGCTCGACGGGGCAGTTGACCAATGCCGAGCAGTACAATCGCCAGATCGTCGTCTGGCGCAACGGCAATCCCGTGCGCGTGCGGGACATCGGCCAGGCGGTGGACGCGGTCGAGAACGACAAGCTCGCGAGCTGGTACAACGCCGAACGCGGCATCGTGCTCGGCATCTACCGCCAGCCGGGTTCCAACACGGTGGAAACCGTCGAGGCGATCAAGAAGGTCTTGCCGCAGTTCAGCCAATCGCTTCCCGCCGCGATCAGCCTGGACATCCTCTACGACCGCACGCAGACGATCCGCAACGCCATCCACGACGTGCAATTCACGCTCGGCCTCGCGGCGGCGCTCGTCGTCATGGTCATCTTCGTGTTCCTGCGCAACGTGTCCGCGACGATCATCCCGTCGCTCGCGCTGCCGATCTCGGTCATCGGCACGTTCGCGGTGATGTGGTATTTCGGCTACTCGCTGAACAATCTCACGCTCATGGCGCTTACGTTGTCCGTCGGCTTCGTGGTCGACGACGCTATCGTCATGCTCGAGAACATCGTTCGTCACATGGAGAAGGGCAAAAGCGCGTTCCGCGCCGCAGTCGAGGGCGCGCGCGAAGTCGGCTTCACCATCATCGCCATGACGGCGTCGCTGGCCGTCGTGTTCGTGCCGCTGATCTTCATGGGTGGGATTCTCGGACGGCTCCTGCACGAATTCGCGGTCACGATTTGCGCCGCGATCGTCGTTTCGGGCCTCGTGTCGCTCACGCTCACGCCCATGCTGTGCAGCCGCTTCGTGCGTCCCGATCACGCGCCGCCTTCGTCCCGAGGCCGGTTGTTCCGCGCGTCCGAGCGCGCCTTTGCGGCTCTCAATCGCGGTTACGAACGCTCGCTCGATTGGTGCCTGAAGCACCACCGCCTCACCTTCGCGGTGTTTCTTGCGACGGTCGTGGGCACGGTCGTGCTGTTCTCGGCCGTGCCCAAGGACCTACTTCCCAGCGAGGATTCGAATCAGCTCATCGGCTATACCGAGGGTGCGCAGGATGCCTCCTTCGAGGCCATGGTGCGCAATCAGCAGATCGTCAAGGACATCCTTCTCAAGGATCCGAACATCGAAGGGCTCATGTCCTCGGTCGGCACGGGCGGCTCTCGCGCGACGGGCAATTCGGGATTTTTATTTTTGCGCCTGAAGCCGCGCGCCGCGCGCGAGCTTTCGGCCGAGCAATTGGTTCACGTGTTCCGCAAAAAGACCGCGGGCGTGCCGGGCATCCGGGTATTTTTCCAGAATCCGCCGCCCATTCGCATCGGTGGGATGTTCACCAAGGCCCAGTACCAATACACGCTGCAGGACATCGATCTCGAGACGCTTTACAAATCGGCCGGCGCCATGCAGGGCGCGATGTCGAAACTCGACATCCTGCGCGACGTGACGACCGACATGTATCTGACCAGCCCCAACCTGGTGCTTAACATCGACCGCGACCGCGCGGCGGCGCTGGGCATTTCGGTCGAGCAGATACAGACCGCGCTCGGCGCGGCGTTCGGCGCGCAGCAGATTTCGACGATCTACACGCCCTTCGAGCAGTACCAGGTCATCGTCGAGCTCAAGGACGAATTCCAGCGCGACTCATCCGCGCTCGGCAAGCTCTACATCCGCGCCTCGTCGGGCGCGCTCGTGCCCATGGCCGCGCTCGCCGAAATGAAACCGACCATCGGGCCGCTTACCGTGAACCATCTGGGCCAGCTGCCCTCGGTCACCATTTCCTTCAATTTGGCGGCGGGACAAACGCTCGGCACCGCGATCGCTGCGATCAAGACCATCGAGCGCGACACGCGCCTGCCTTTGACGACGGCGACGGGCTTCCAGGGTGCGGCGAAGGCGTTCGAGGCGTCGTTCAAGGGCATGGGCCTGCTCGTGGTCATGGCCCTTCTCGCCGTCTATATCGTGCTCGGCATTCTCTACGAAAGTTTCGTCCACCCGCTCACGATCCTCTCCGGCCTGCCCTCGGCCAGTCTCGGGGCCCTGCTCACGCTTTACCTCTTCAACGTGCCGCTCAGCCTCTATGCCTTCGTCGGCATCATCATGCTGATCGGCATCGCCAAGAAAAATGCGATCATGATGATCGACTTCGCGCTGATGTCCCAGCGCGACCATGCCCAAAACCCGGTCGCCGCGATTCGCGAGGCGTGCCTGGTGCGTTTCCGGCCGATCATGATGACGACGATGGCGGCCCTGATGGGCGCCATTCCCATCGCGGTTGGTTTTGGCACCGGCGCCGAATCGCGCCGGCCGCTCGGATTGACGGTGGTGGGCGGACTGGTTCTGTCCCAGGTGCTGACGCTCTACCTCACGCCGGTGATCTATATCTATCTCGACCGCGTCCGGAGCCTTGCGCTATTCCGCCGCTTGGCCGCGGCGCCCGCGGGTCAGACGCCGGTTGCCGACGGCCCCGCCGCGGAAATCGCGCCCGAGCCCGTCGCCGCGCGCCTGCGCCGCGTGGCCGGCGCCGACGATTGAGGATGCGCGCGGCCGCACGGCTCGTCCGCGCGGCGCTGTTACTTTCCACTCTGTTTTGGCTGGGCGGTTGCTACGAACTCGCCGAAACGGTGATCGATTTGCGCGATGCGCGCGAATTGCCGTGGATCGAGGGCGAATGGCACCTGTCCGGCCAGCGACAGGTTTTGGTTTTTGCCGGCGAAGCCCCCAACGAATACCGCTATCGCGAGATTGTCGGCACCAGCATCACCACGGGTACCTTGCGCGTCGTGCCTTTGGGGGCCGAGTTGTTCCTGGTTCAAGCGCGCGAGGACAGCGGCACGATTGTCGCGCTGTTCTATCGCTTGCGCCTGGATGGCGGCGCCGACGAACTCGAACCTAATGACCGGGTGGCCGATTTGGCCGGGCGCTTCGGCGTCTCGCTCGGCGACGATGTCGATCCGGTCCTCTCGGGTTCGACGGGCAATGTGCGCGCTTTCCTGCTGGCCCATACCTGGGAACATTTCCACCGTCCGCGCTAGGCCGTCCGGAAAATGCGGCTGCGGGCGCGTTCAGGGCGCGGGAAAGAACTCGGCGCTGCGCCCCGTGGCGGCATAGGCGACAAGCCCGAGCCATTCGCGCAAGCCCGCGCCGAACAGGGCCAGGGAATGGCCGATATGGGGATAAAAGTCGAACGCGATCCGCCGGCCGTAGCGATAGACCTCGGGATAAGGCACGACTTCCCAGCCCGCTTGGCGGAAGACGCCGACCGAACGCGGCACGTGCATGGCCTGGGTCACCAGAAGCCAGATCTCGCCCGGCTTGGGCCGCGCGAGTTCCTTGGCGAAGGCGGCATTCTCGTGGGTGTTGCGCGATTTGCCTTCGAGGATGACGCGGCCGGCATCGAAGCCTTGCTGTTCGAAGAACAGGCGCAAGGTTTCGGCCTCGCTCGCCCTGGGGTCGAGGATGTCGCCCGAGCCGCCCGCGAAGACGAGTTTCGCGTTGGGATATCGCCGTGCCAGCCACATGAAGCTCGTTACCGTATTGGCCCCGCCGTTGAGCGCGGGCGTGCCGTACTCGCGCGTCATCGACGGGATTTGGGCGCCGCCCAATAATACGATGCCGTCCACGCGCGCGGGTAAGGGATCGGGGCGCACAAAGCGCTGTTCGAGCGGCTGGATGAGGAGCTGCGGCAGGGGCAGAAGCGCGACCGCAAGGATGAACGAGGCAACCGCGACGAAGATTCGCCGCGCCGTCCGCACCCGGCCAAGAAGCAAAAGAAGCGTCGCCAAAAACACCGCGATCGCCAGCGCGTTGGTCGGTTCGAACAGCCACCACAAAATCTTGGATGCGACGAAGAACATGGCGCGGCGCGATCCCTCCTCAGAAATCTTTTGCCAGGCGCAGGGAGTCGTAGATCGCCGCGTGGATATTGCGCGAGGCGACCGCGTCGCCGACGCGGAACAGCGCGAATGTTCCCGCGGGATTTTTCGCCAATACCCGAGTCTGACCTTCGGCAAGCCCGCGCAAATCGATTTCGCCGCGATTGGTCGAGCGCTCCTTGAGCGCGAAATAAAGCTCCGCGCGCGGCAGGGTTCCGTGCTCGGCGACCACCTGATCGACCAAGCGTTCCTCCTCGGCCAAGGTGTATTCGTTTCGCAACACGGCCAACAAACGATTGCCCTCGCGGCTCACGCGCACGAGACGCACATTCGGCGTCATGACCACGTCGCGTTTGTAGAGTTCGCGAAAATGCACGGGAAAATTCGTGCCCCCCACCTCGATGCCAAGATAGCGCTCGGGCGTCGCGACCTCTACCCGGGCGCCGCGCGCGGCAAGAAATTCCGCGACCGAAGGGCCCGCGTGCCCGCCTTGATCGTCGAACACCAGAATCGATTCGGCGGGTTGCGCCCGACCGTCGAGCACGTCCCAGGTCGAAACCGCCAATTCTCGACCCTCGAACGCGCCCTTGTTCGGCGTGCCGCCGGTCGCGACCACGACCACGTCCGGCGATTCGGCCAGAACGCGCTCCGCGTTCGCTTTCGTGCCCAGGCGCAATTCGACGCCGAGCTTGCGCACCTGGCCGTCGAGCCAGCGATTGATGCCCGATAGGCCCGCGCGCCACGTCGCCTTGGCGGCGAGATTGAGCTGTCCGCCGGTTGCGGCCTCCGTCTCGAACAACACCACCCGATGGCCGCGCGCCGCCGAGACGCGTGCCGCCTCGAGCCCCGCCACGCCCGCGCCCGCGACCACCACGGTCTTGCGCAGCCGCGCCTTGGGCACGATATGGGGCATGGTTTGTTCGCGCCCTGTCGCCGGGTTCTGGATGCATAGCGCATCACCGCCGACATAAATGCGGTCGATGCAATAATTGGCGCCGACGCATTGGCGGATATCGTCCTCGCGGCCCTCGACCATCTTGCGCACGAAATGCGGGTCGGCGATGTGCGCGCGGGTCATCGCCACCATGTCGAGATGGCCCTCGGCGATGGCGCGCGCGGCGGTGGCGACGTCGGGAATGCGTCCGGCGTGGAAGACCGGCAGATCGATCACCGCCTTGATCGCGCTGGCGAGATGCAGATAGGGCGCGATCGGAAACGACATGTTGACCGTGCTCATGGAGCTCGATCGCCAATCGCGCGGCTGGCTGGTCATCACGCTCAGATAATCGATATAGCCCGAGCGCGCGAGCCGGCGCGCGATCTCGATGCATTCATCCGGAGCCAAACCGTCGGCGATGAGCTCGTCGGAGGTGATGCGCACGCCGAGAATGAAATCCCGTCCCACCTGGGCGCGCACTTCCTCGAGACATTCGAAGCCGAAGCGCATGCGGTTTTCGAGGCTGCCGCCGTATCGGTCGGCGCGGGTATTGGCCGAGGGCGACCAGAATTGGAGCATCAGATGGCCACCCGCATAAAGCAGCTCGACGCCATCGATGCCGCCGTCCTTCACGCGCCGCGCCGCCTGGCCGAAATCGGAGCGGATGCGGTCGAAGTCCCAGTCCTCCATTTCCTTCGGAAAGGGCCGGTGCTCGGGCTCGCGGATGGCGGACGGCGCCACGGGCGCCATCCAATGGCCCCGGTCCCAGCGCGTGCGCCGGCCCGAATGCGAGATCTGACAGAAGGTCGCGGCGCCGTGCCGGTGGATGCGTTCGGCCATGCGCTTCAAATGCGGCACAACCGAATCGTCCGCGACCGAAAGCTGGCCGAAGGTCGGCGGGCATTCGATCGCGACCGTCGAGGAGCCGCCAAAGATCGTGAGGCCCAGCCCGCCCTTGGCTTTTTCCTCGTGGTAGGCCTGATAGCGCTCGCCCGGCATGCCAGCCTCGCCGTAAGCGGGCGAGTGCGCCGTGCTCATGACCCGGTTGCGGATCGTCAGCCCCTTGATGACGAGCGGCTTGAGCAAGGCATCGATTTGGCCCATATCGGGTTCCACCTTTGTGCTTTGTCGCCCGGCGGGTTTTCCGACGGCGGATCGACCGGCGGGCGAATCGACCGGCGGGCGAATCGAACTGCATATACCGCCCGTTCGGGTTCCGCGCCACGCCCGGCGCCATTGAGGGAAATGCGATGCGCAAGACGCTGTCCGAACTCGACGGCCAAGGCTTCGACGTGTTGATCGTCGGCGGCGGCATCAGCGGCGCGAGCGCGGCGCAGCACTTGGCCGCCGCTGGCTACTCGGTCCTTCTGGCGGAAAAAGGCGATCTCGCCTCAGCGGCAACCGGCCGGTCGAGCCGTATTCTCCATTGCGGCCTGCGCTATCTCGCGCCCAACCGCACGATCTTCGAATTTCTCTGGCACCCGCGCAAGCTCGCGACCGCGCTCGGCACCGCGCGCCGCTCGGTGCGGGCGCGCGCGCATTTTCTCGCCGAATCGCCCGAGCGCTTGCGGCCCTTGCGCTTGCACATTCCCGTTTACCGCGACGCGGCCTACAAGGGCTGGCAAATCGATCTCGGCGCACGGCTATTGGAAGCGATGAATCCTTCACCGGTGAAGCTTGGCTATCGGCGGATGGCGGCGGCCGAGGCCCGCGCCCTGCCGCTCGTCGGCTGGTTGCGCGATCCCGAACGCATCGACAGCGTGGCGGTGTTCGACGATCACCAATTCCATTGGCCCGAGCGGCTGTGCATCGACGCCGCGCTCGACGCCGAGCGCCTGGGCGCCGAGATACGCAACTACACCGCTGTCACCAAGATCGCGCGCACCGTGGGCGGGGCGTGGACGCTCGATCTCGAGGACGCCCAGACGCCCGGTATGCGCGCGCGCGTCGAGGGCGCGTTCCTGCTCAACACCGCGGGCGCGTGGGTGGACCGCATGAACGAGATGGCGGCGCCCGGCGCGCGGCCGGCGCAGAAGATCGTCGCGGTCAAGGGCGTGCACATCGCCGTTCGCTTGCCGCCCGAATGCCGCGGCTATGCGGTCGCGGGTTGGAATCGCGAGGGCGAGCATATCTTCTGCATGCCGTGGAACGATCTGCATTACATCGGGCCGACCGAAACCGTGTACGACGGCGATATCGGCGATGTCCGCCCCGAGGAGGAGGACATTCGTTTCTTGCTCGACGAGATCAACCACCTGCTGCCGGCGGCGAACTTGAAGCGCGCCGATGTCGCGTTGAGCTGGGCGGGCGCGCGAGCCATCACCCACGATGCCAAGCGCCCCAAGGGAAGGCGCATGCCGTTCGGCGTGGTTTACGACTTGGCCGACGAAGGCGTGCCTAATGCGGCGACGATCAGTTGGGCGACCATCATGTTCCACCGCCAATCGGCCGCCGAGATTGCGGGGATTGTCGCGCGCCGCTTGCGGCCGTCCGGCGCGCCCCGGCCCTTGTCCCATGCCGCCAGGCGTTTTCCCGAAAACCAGAATTCCCCGCCGCTGCTCTCATCCGACGCCGAGGTGAAGCTCTCGGACCTGCGGCACGCCGCGGCGAACGAACGCCCCGCGCATCTCGTCGATGTGCTGTTCCGGCGTACGGGACTTTCTTGGCGCACGCCCGTAAACGATGACGGCGCGCGCCGCGCGGCGGAAACGATCGCCGACATTCTGGGCTGGGACGAGGCGCGGATCGCCGATGAGGTCGCGCTCTACGGCGAATACGTGCGCCGCTTTCACCTCCAGACCTAGGCGCTCAGCGCAGTGGCGGATCGGGGTTCCAGCCCAGGACCGCCAACATGACCAAAAAGCCGGCGATATAGGCGAGCGGTACATGCCAGCCCGCGCGCAGCCAGCGCACGACCGAGCGCGCCTCGATGAATTGACTGGCGATGGCGATGCCGGCGGAAGAGCCGAACCAGATCATCGAGCCGCCATAACCCACGGCATAAGCGAGGAAACCCCAATCATAGCCGCCCTGTTCGAGCGCGAGTTTGGTGAGGGGAATATTGTCGAACACCGACGACACGAAACCCAAGCCGAGCGCGGTTTGCCACGAGGCGTCGGGCAGGTGTTGGACCGGCATCATCGAGGCAATGGTCACGAGCGATAGCAGGAAGACCGCGCCCTTGAAGGTCTCGGGCAAGGCCTGCCAATCGGGCCGGCGCAAGGGGGCGGTGACGAGGATCGCAGCCCAGACGGCAAGGCCGATCACGGGCAAGGTGTCCAACAGCGCGGGCGCGCGAAGATTTGCCGCGACATTGGCGCCGACGGCGCAGACGAGGATGAGCGTCACGATGGCGAGGCGCACCCAATCGATGCGCGCGCCGGGAATCGCGTCTTTCACGATCGGCGCGTGGGCGTGCTGCTGGCGCGCGGCGAAATACCCGGAGACGGCGAGGGCGACCGTCGCGGCGACAAAGGCCTCAATCACCGAGAGCGGGCTCACCCCGGAAATCCACATCATGGTGGTGGTCGTGTCGCCGACCACGCTGCCCGCGCCGCCGGCGTTCGCCGCGGCGACGATGGCGGCGAGGTAGCCGATGTGCACGCGATCACGGAACACGGTCTTGGCGATCATCCCGCCGATCAGCGCGCTGGCGATATTGTCGAGCAAGGCCGAAAGCACGAACACGATGGCGAGCAGGGCAAATCCGCCCGTCCAGTCATCGGGAAGCACGGCGGGCATGGCCTCCGGCACGCCGCTTTTCTCGAAATGGCGCGACAGCAGCGCAAAGCCCATGAGCAGGCAGAGCAGATTCGCCAGGATGACCCATTCGTGGATCATGTGATCGAGAAGCCCGCCAAATCCGGGGCCGCCGGAAAATCCGGTGAAGGCGAGCTTGTAGGCCACGACCGCGCCGAGGCCCGAGAGCGCCAACGCCAGGGTATGGCGGTGGAAGAACGCGATGCCGGCGAGCGTTGCCGCGAACAGCACGAAATCGACCGGCACGGGTCCGATCATCACGGGCTGAATGTCGGGAAGTCCGGTCGTGGCTGCCGACGTCATGGGTCCTCTAAGCGGCGGGTGAGGCCGCCGCGCGCGCCATTCTTGCCCGCGTGCCCGCGATTTTCATAGGGAATTGGCCGGCGCGGAATTGGCCGCTGCGGGATCGGCCGCTGCGGAATTGGCCGATGCGGGATCGCGTGCTCTAGGCGCGCCAGACCACGGGGAACAATTCGCTGTCGAGCGCGTCGCCGGGTTTCAGCGCATGGCCGGTGAAGCTGGGCGAGGTGCCCTCGGGCCGTTCGATATAGCGGACATCCTCGCCCGCGAAGCGAAAGGTCGTCGCGCGCAGCGGCCGGGCGGAGGATTTGTTGCCGGGCGCGCCGTGCAGGGCGTAGCCGTGAAAGACGATGCAATCGCCCGGCTCCATCGCCCAGCGCAGAACATTCTCCGCCTCGGGCCCGGCTTCGAGATCGGGGATGTCCTTGGCATCCGGCCGGTCGGGTGCCGCGAAATGCGCCGACTTGCCGCCGTCGCGGAAGCTCAGGCGCTTGAAGCGGCCCATGCGGTGCGAGCCGCGATAGAACGACAGCACCGAATCGAGCGGCGCGGGGTCGAGCGGCAGCCACACGCTCGCCACGTTGTCGCCCTCGACCGGCCAATAGGGCATGTCCTGGTGCCAGGGCGTGGGTTGGTCGAGGCCCGGCGTGCGATAGAACACGCCGTCCCAGAGCAGGTTCATCTTGCGCGAACGCGTAAACCGCCCCGCCATTTCCGCGACGCCCGATTCCCAGATGAAACGCCGGAATGCCGCGATGCGCGGCCAGCTGTACGAGACATTGAAGAACACGTTCGCCTGTCCCGGGCCGCCCGCATACCAATGGGTGTCGGCGGCGGGATCGCTGCGCGACTGCTCCGCCCCCTCGCGCAATTCCTCGATCCAATCGGCGTCGAACGCGCCGCGCAAGCACACCGCACCGTCGCGCCAGTACGCGGCGATATCGTCATCCGTCGCCAGCCGCGCGGGCGATTTCGCTTTGATGGCCGCGTTCATGACGCGCCTCCCCATTGCCTTCGATCACACTAATATGGCGGATGAGGGCCCGCCGCGCCAATCGTCGGCTCATCCGCGCCTCCAATGCGCCGCGAGCCACGGGGCACGCGCCTTCCATGCGCCGCGAGCCGCGCGGCACGCAAAGTTTCCGGCAAGACGCAAATAGTGCCCCATGGGCACGTTGTTGACGACGGTTTCGACGATGGTTAATTTTTCGTCTTATCTTAATACCTACGCCTTTGAGCACGCGATCCGGCCACAACGGAGTGCGCTTCCATGGACACGCGCGAAGGGCACGGGCTCGCGGTCGGCAACCCCGCCCGCCGATATCTGGGCGACGATACGCTGCGCAGGTTGGATTTGCCCACGGGCGAATCCACGGCCTTGCCCAATGCCGCCTATACCAGCGCCGAGTTCCTGAAGCTCGAGAACGGCCGTGTTTTCGCGCGCAACTGGATGCTCGCGGGTTTCGCCCACGACATTCCCGCGCCAGGCGACGCGATTCCGGTGACGGTCGCCGACCGCCCCGTCATCCTGGCGCGCGGCCCGGACGGCGCCATCCGCGCCTTCCACAATGTGTGCCGGCATCGCGGCGCGAAATTGCTGATCGAGCCTTGCCGCAAGGCGCGTGCCTTCACCTGCCCCAACCACTCCTGGAGCTACGATCTCTCGGGCAAGCTCCGGATGCGTCCGCATTTTCACGGCGGCGAGAAGCACGACGTGGTTTCGGGCGACGGCCACCGCGCCGATCTCGTTTCCGTGCGCTGCGAAATCTGGCACGACTGGGTCTTCGTCAATCTCGAGGGCAAGGCAAAGCCGCTCGCCGAGTATCTGAAGCCCATGACCGACCGCCTGGCCAATTACGATTTTTCGAGCATCCGCCACGGGGCGACGCTCGATTTCGACATCCCCGCCAATTGGAAATTGCCGCTCGAAAACTTCATCGAGCCCTATCACGTCTTCTCCTGCCATCCCTGGCTCAGCGCCTTCGTGCCCATGGCCAAGCGCACCGCCCCGGCGTTCGAGAAACATTGTCTCCATTGCGGCTATCATTACGACGCGCCCGATCCGGCGCGCGGCATGGGCTTGCCGCATTTTCCCGGATTGCCGCCAGCGCGCGCGAACGAAGGCATCTGGTTCGTGATGTTCCCGGGCTTTGCCTTCCAGGTGTTCCCCGACCAGGTCGTCCTGTTTCTCGTGACGCCCTTGGGGCCCGAGCGCTGCCGCGAACGCGTGGTCATCTATTTCGTCGGCGAGGACGGGGCGAACGCGCCCGAATACGAAAAGGGGCGCCAGAACGTCATCGACAACTGGGCGCAGCTCAATGCCGAGGACATCGGGGTGATCGCGCGCATGCAGCAAGGGCGCCATTCCGACGGCTTCGACGGCGGCGTGCTCTCGCCCTATTGGGACCCCGTCATCCAGCAGTTCGCGCGCCTCATGGTCGAAGAAATCGGGCGCGAGTGATGGCGCGATCTTTCGCATCCGCCGCCGACCGGCTTTGAATTTCGGGGGATAAAGATAATGGACCGGCATGTTCGGGTCGTCGTGATCGGCGGCGGCAATATGGGCGCGGGCGTGATCTACCACCTCGCGAAGGAAGGCTGGACCGATTGCGTTCTCATCGAAAAAGCCGAACTCACCTCGGGCTCGACCTGGCACGCCGCGGGCCTCGTCAGCCGGATGATCGGCGCGCACGCGCAAGGTGCCATTCACGATTACGCCGTCGATTTCTACAAGCGCATCGAGGCCGAAACCGGGCAAAGCGTGAGCTGGCACAATTGCGGTTCGCTGCGCGTGGGCTCGACCGAGGCGCATGTCGATTGGCTGATGCACATGCGCGACGTCATCCTCGCGCGCGGCCAGGAATGCCATTGGCTTGGCCCCAACGAGGTCAAGAATCTGAATCCGCTGTACGATGTCTCGACCATTCGCGGCGCCATCTACACCCCCGATGACGGCCATGTCGATCCGGCGGGCGCCTGCCAGGCTATGGCCAAGGGCGCGCGGCTGATGGGCGCCGAAATCATCCGCCACAACCGCGTGACCGATGTCCGGCCCTTGCCCTCGGGCGAATGGCTGGCGGTGACCGAGCACGGCAATTTCCGCTGCGAGCACGTCGTCAATGCCGGCGGCTATCACGCGCGGCAAATCGGGCAATTTTCCGGCCTCGAATTGCCCATCACGCCGATGCAGCACCATTACGTCGTCACCGAGCCGGTTCCCGAATTCGCCGCCATGGGCCACGAGATCCCGGTGACGCGCGACGATCATTACGCCGGCTATATCCGCCGCGAGCAGGCGGGCGCGTTGATCGGGATTTACGACACCCACGCCCCCAAGCCGAAATGGGTCGATGGCTGT
>CAMAPP010000089.1 GCA_945860095.1 Rhizobium sp. Q54
GCCGATGCGCCAGACCTCGCCCACGCCCGCGACGCGCGCGGCGGCGAGGACGAGCGGGTTGAGCCTACCGTCGGGCGCGGGCACCGCCATCGCGACCCGGCCCACGCCGGCAACACGCGCGGGCACGGCGGTCATCAGCACCGAGGATGGATAGGCCGCAAGCCCGCCCGGAACGTAGAGCCCGACCGCATCGAGCGCCCGCCAGCGCGCGCCGAGGCGTAACCCCGCCGAATCGGTGTAATCAAGATCGGTCGGCATCATGTGGCGGTGGTAGTCCGCGATGCGCGTAGCCGCGAACTCAAGCGCGGCCACGTCGCCGGGTTTGCAGGCGGCGACGGCTTCATCCAATTCCCGGTCCGAGACGCGCAAGCTCGCGAGCGTCGCGCGCACGCGGTCGAAGCGTTCGGTCAGGCGAAGCAGCGCGGCGTCGCCGTTCCGGCGCACGTCCTCGACGATGGCGCCCGAAGCCGCGTCGGCCGCCTCCTCGATGCCGCGCTTGGCGTCGAGAAGTTCGGCGAAGGCGGCGTCGAAGCCGGATTGGCGCGCGTCAAGCCGCCGCGGCATCGACAGCCTGCCGGAAACGCTCGATCCAGGCGCCGATTTCGCGCGGGCGCGTCTTCAGCGCCGAACGGTTGACCGCGAGGCGCGAGGTGACGTGGGCGATGTGTTCGACCTCCTCGAGGCCGTTCTCGGCGAGCGTCCGGCCGGTCGAAACCAAATCGACGATGCGCCGGCACAGCCCGAGGCGCGGCGCGAGTTCGATCGCGCCGTTGAGCTTGATGCATTCGGCCTGCACGCCGCGCGCGGCGAAGTGGCGGCGCGCGACGTTGGGATACTTCGTCGCGACGCGCACATGGCTCCAGCGCGAGGGGTCGTCGGTCTTCGACAGCTCGACCGGTTCGGCCACCATGATCCGGCAGCGCCCGATGCCGAGATCGAGCGGCGCGTAGATTTCGGGGTCGTCGAATTCGAGCAGGACGTCGTGGCCCGCGACGCCGAGCTGCGCCGCGCCGAAGGCGACGAAGCTCGCGACATCGAACGAGCGCACGCGCACGAGGCTCAAGCCCGGATCATTGGTCGCGAATTGAAGTTGGCGCGAATCGGGGTCGTCGAAGGCGCGCTCGGGCACCACGCCCGCCTTCGCCAGAAGCGGCATGAGTTCCTTCTGAATCCGGCCTTTCGGCACGGCCAGCACCAAGGCGCCGTCGCTCGTCACGATTGCCTCCGCCCGGGGCCGCTCGGGGCTCCTGGGGGCGCGAGGCTTAGCACGGCTTTAGGTCGGTTCTCTAGCTGCCTGTCGCGCGCCGAAGGGCCGCGGGCCGAAGGATGGCGCGCTTATGGTCAATCGCCATCGGGGTGGCTCGGCCGGGCAAAGACCGGCCAGGGCTCGCCCAAGTCCTTGAGGTGAATCGAGATTTCGGCCATCTCCAAGCGCACCTCGGCGCCGCCCGCGAGCACCAAGCGCACGCCCTCGGGCTCGGCCTGTACAGCCAGCAATTCGAAGATGCGCCTGGGTTCGGCGCGGGCGTCGATGCCGCGCGTTTGCACCCGGACCACCCCCTCGAAGGAAAGGCCGCACAACACGCGCTCGGCGGGCTGCTTGGGGTCACCTTTCTTCGGGGTGTCTTCCCAGCGAAAGCGCGTGACCACGACCGCGAAACGCCGCTCGCCCTCGATGAAGGCCATGTCGCCCAAATCGATGAGCGCGTCTTGGAGGAAGGCCGAGATCACCGCCACGTCGTCGGCATCGACCGCGCGCAGGCGCAATGCCCGCTTGTCCGGTACGGGAGATTTGGGGCGTTTGGGCGATTTTGCGTCCGTCATGTTCAGTCCCGCCATGTTCAGTCCCGCAGGCGTTCGATATCCGCTCCGCAGGCGGACAGCTTGGCTTCGAGCCCATCATAGCCGCGATCGAGATGATAGACCCGACTGATCACGGTTTCGCCCTCCGCCGCCAATCCCGCAAGCACGAGCGAAACCGAGGCGCGCAGATCGGTCGCCATCACGGGTGCACCCTTCAACGTCTTCACCCCGCGCACCATCGCCGAGGCGCCGTGCAGATTGATGCTCGCGCCCATGCGCACCAATTCCGGCACGTGCATGAAGCGGTTCTCGAAGATCGATTCGGTGACCATGGAGGCGCCCTCGCAGGTCGTCATCAACGCCATGATCTGCGCCTGCAAATCGGTTGGGAAGCCCGGAAAGGGCTCGGTCATGACATCGACCCCCAGCACGCGCCCGCCCGCCCGGCGCACGCGGATACCGCGCGGCGTTTCGTCGATGGCGAGCCCGGCCTCGCCGAGCATTTCGGCGACCGCGCCCATGAGATCGAGCCGGGCGCCGATCAACTCGACATCGCCGCCCGTGATCGCGGCGGCGATGGCGTAGCTGCCGGCCTCGATGCGGTCGGCGACGACCGAGTGGCGCGCTCCGTGCAGGCGGTCCACGCCCTGCACGCGCAGGGTTTCGGTGCCGATGCCCTCGATGCGCGCGCCCATCGCGGCAAGGCAGCGGCCGAGATCGGCGATCTCGGGCTCGCGCGCCGCGTTTTCGATCAGACTTTCCCCGCGCGCGAGCACGGCGGCCATCAGCGCATTCTCGGTGGCGCCGACGGAGATCTTCGGAAATACGATATGCGCGCCGCGCAGGCCCCTGGGCGCGCGCGCCTCGACATAGCCGCCCGCGAGCTCGACCTCGGCGCCAAACGCCTGCATGGCCTTGAGATGCAAATCCACCGGGCGCGTGCCGATGGCGCAGCCGCCGGGCAGCGAAACCCGCGCCGACCCGCGGCGCGCGAGCAGCGGGCCGAGCACCAGGATGGAGGCGCGCATCTTGCGCACGAGATCGTAGGGCGCGGTGGTTTCGGCGATGTGCCGTGCGTGGAAGGACAGCGTGCGCCCCGCCTCGCCGTTCGCGATCTCTGTCGATTCGACGCCGAGAAGGGCGAGCAGATGCGCGAGCGTCGTGATATCGGCAAGTGCTGGCAAGTGTTCGAGCACGAGGGGTTCGTCCGCCAAAAGACTCGCGGTCATGAGCGGCAGCGCGGCGTTCTTGGCGCCGCTGATGGCGATCGTGCCCTTCAAGGGCCGGCCGCCGCGGATACGGATGCGGTCCATGGGGCTCCAAGACTCTAATGATGCCGGAGTGGGGTCTATCTAGCGGAGCGGGGCGTGCGCCTCAAGGGTAAGTCGCGTTGCGCGACCCTTGCCGGCAACCGTCCGCCCCCATGAACCACGATATTGCGGCAATGAAATGGCGAAGCGAGGCGAGGCGGCACCAAAAAGCGCCGCCGATCGGCGAGAGCGAAGCGAGGCGGCACGGCACCGGAAAGCGGCGCCGATCGACGAAGGCGAAGCCGGATTTACTCGTCTTTGGCGTCTTTGGCGTCGTTTGCATTTTTTGCGCGGGCCTGCGTCTTGCGCCGGGCGAGATTGGCGCGCAAGGCCTCGGCCTCGCGCGCGCGGCGCGCCGCTTGGCTGGCCTGGCCCTTTTCGGTGAGGCGGGGGCCGCGCACGGGCGGGGCCTGGCGGATGTAGAAATTGCGCCAGATCGCAACCAGGGCCGGCTTGTCCTGACCTTCGACCTCGACCGAGCAAGCGAAGACGAACATCTGCTGGCCGGGCGCCTTGTCCTCGACGGCCTCGAGCGCAAAACGCGCGCGCACCCGGTCGCCCGCCCGGACGGGGGAAAGAAAGCGCACGCGGTCGAGGCCGTAATTCAACCCCGTTGCCTCGTCCGAGGGTGCGCGCACGCATTCGTAATAAAACTTGGTCAGAAGCGACAGCGTGAGAAAGCCATGCGCGATGGCGGCGCCGAAGGGCGATTCGCGCGCCGCACGCGCGGGATCGGTGTGAATCCAGTAATCGTCGCCGGTCGCGCGGGCGAATTCGTCGATGCGCGCCTGATCGACCGCGAGCCAATCGGAGACCGCGATTTCGCGCCCGACGAATTCGCGGGCGTTATCCAGAGTGATCTTGGCGGCGGGCGCGGGCGCGGGATTGGGCATCGGGGATTTGAGCATCGGGGATTCGGGCGTGGGGGATTCGGGTGTGGAGGATTTGGGCGCGCGCGATTCGGGCATGGAGGATTCGGAGATGGAAATTCGGATCGGGTGATTCAGCTAGGGGAGATTCGGCTAGGGCGATTCAGACAGGAGAGATTCGGCTAGGGCTGGGCGGGGTTAAGCAAGGGTTCAAGGCTGGGCAATATGGCGACGGGAAGACGGGGCAGTGGGACTACGTCGCGATGGTAAGACGTGGTGATGGAAAGTCACGGCGAGGATGGAAAGACACGGAGCGGCTCAGCTTGCGCGCGCCGCAAGCCCTGTGGCAAGGTGCCGCGCGATGCTGCCGTAGCTCAGGGGTAGAGCACGTCCTTGGTAAGGACGGGGTCGGAGGTTCGATTCCTCTCGGCAGCACCATTGAAAATCTTGAAAATATTGGTTTCGCCGCGTGTTCCTGCTGTGCGCGCGTGCGGCGCGCCAAAGAAAATTTCGGCGCGACCGATCCGGCCCCGCCCGCGCGCTTGGGCCGGAACGGCGCAACATTGTCAGCCATGGCCGCTCATCGCCCCCGCCCTAAATCTTCCAGCCGCGTGACGACGCCATAACCCGCCACTTCGGCCGCCCGAAATATATTCGCCAATAGCGAAAATACCCCTTGCCGTCGCCTTCGCTATCAGCGAATATTCGGCTATGGAACTTCTCTGGTCGCGCGCCGCAATCAAAGACCTCCGCCGGATGCCCCGGCCCGTGGCCGAGGCGTTCCGCGCGGCCCTGCAAGAGATCGCGGCGACTCCATTCGGCAAACACCCGAACGTGACGGCGCTGCAAGATTTCAAGGACGGCTTCCGCCTTCGCCGTGGCGATTGGCGCGCCGTGTACCGCCTCGACCGCGACCAAAAGGCGCTCATCGTGGAGCGCGTGAGACCGAGAGGAGACGTATATTGAGCACCATGGCGAAGCCCAAAAAAAGAAAGAAGGCGCCCCCCGCCCGCGTGCGCGCATCGCCCGCACGCACGCACGGCGAGGCTTACGCCGCCCTTCTCGCGCGCTGCGAAGACCTCGAAGACCGCCTCGCGCTCATCGAGGGCGCGCGTCGCACGGTGGCGCCCAATGGGCGGATCCTCCTGCCCGACCTCCTGCCCGATCGCCTCGTCGGCCGCCTGCTCGACGGCGTTCATCCGGTGAATGTCTGGCGCGAGCATCGCGGACTCACCGCGAACAGCCTCGCCGAACGGGCCTGCGTCGCGGCCAGCTATTTGAGCGAAATCGTCGCGGGCAAAAAGCCCGGCTCAGTCGATGCCTATCAGAAACTCGCCGATGCCTTGGGCGTGACGGTGGACGACATCCTGCCCGCGCCCACCTAACCCCGGTGCGCGGCATCGCAAGCGCACGGAGCGCGAGGCCGATGTTCATCTCCTGTGGGGCGGCCGACTCCCTCGTCTGCCGGGAGCGGAAGCCCGTGCGCCAGCCGCGCCGCCCGCGCCGCGCCCATGCGCCGGCCAGGCTTGGCAAGGGCGGGCGCGACACACTAGAGTCTTGGACGCGAGAGAGTCTTGGACGCGAGAGTCTTGGACACGAAGTTTCCGCCGCGCGGCGGGCGGGTCGAACGTGACCGGTCCCGCGCCGCGTCTGCGGAACGGGCCAAGGGAGATGGGCGATGCCGGACGGAATCAACGGCGCCAACGGCCATTACGGCGTGCTGGAGCCCGAGAACGTGCTCGATCCCAAGCATTTCGAGGGCGTGCGCCGCAGGGGCGCGAGCCATCACGGCCTGCCGCTCTGGACCTATACCTCCAAGCGCTTCTTCGACGCCGAGATGGAAAACCTGATCCGGCCCGGCTGGAACCTGCTGGAGCGCGAGGAACTGGTTCCCAATCCGGGCGATTTCCACGCGCTCACCTTCATGAACGTGCCGCTCATCCTCGCGCGCGGCACCGACCGCAAGGTGCGCGTGTTCGCCAATACCTGCCCGCATCGCGGCTCGCTGATTGCGACCGGCAAGGGCAATTGCAAGTCCTTCCGCTGCCCGTACCATTCCTGGGTGTTCTCGCTCGAAGGCAAGCTTCTGGGCGCGCCCGCCTTCGACGACGCCAACGACAAGCCGCTGATCGACGATTCGAACCGCCACGAATATTCGCTGTTCGAGCTGCCGGCCGATGTCTGGGGGGGCTTTGTCTTCATGAAATTCCGCCCAAGCCCCGGCACCCTGGCCGAGCACCTCGGCGCGCTGCCCGAGCGCCTTGGCTCGCACCGCATCGAGGACATGGTCTGCGCGCGGCGCAAGGTTTACGACATGAAGGCAAACTGGAAGGCCTTCGTCGAGAACTACAGCGACGCCCTGCACATCCCGAACGTCCACCGCGATTCGCTCGCGCGCTGGCACGGCACGCGCGTGGAGGAAGGCCCCGCGGGCGAGGACGTGACCGCGACCTTCATCGCCCACGACGAGGGCAGCATGTTGTTGCTGCCCTTCCCCGGCTATGATGGCTTTCCGGCCATGGATCACGTCCGCGACGAGCGCAAGCGGGGCACGTATTTCGTGACCGTGCGCCCGGGCATGATGATGACGCTCGGCAATGACGGCGCGCTGGTTTTCAATTCCGAGCCGGTCACCCCCACCACCTCGCGCCTGACGGTTAGCTCGCTGTTCCCCAAAGCCACCGTCGCGCGCGACGATTTCCGGCAGGTCGTCGAGAACTATTACCGTCGGAACGAAATCGTCGTGGGCGAGGACGTGGAAATCTCGCAGCGCCAGGCGGCGGGGCTCAACTCGCCCTATGCGCGCATGCCGCGCCTGTGCAAGGGCGAGGTGCGCCTGAACGACATCCACAACTGGATTCTCGACCGCGTGATCGGCGCACCGGCCTGAGCGAAGCGGCGCGCCATGGCGAGGTGCGAATCGGCGCAATCTGGCGAAGTGCTAAGCTGCGCACCCTGGCGAAGCGCAAGGCCCTCGCGTCCCCGTTGGGCCGAATGGACAAACTGTCGAAAGCTCGCGCTGTCGAAAGCTCACGCTGTCGAAAGCTAGCGGCTAGCGCCTTGCGCCGTCCGAGACCGGGCGCAGCTCGGCCAAGTCCTCGCGGCCGCGCAGCTCCGACATATCCGCCAGGATGGATGACGCCGAGATCGCGACGCCGCGCACCTCGCCCTCGTGCACCACGGTGGCGACGTGCAGGCCAACGATGCGGTAGCGATCGCCGTCCTTCACCAGAATGGGCGAGCCCGAATCGCCGTGGGTCGCGTCGCAATCGTGCAAGGCCAGGGATTCGCCCAGGCGGAAGCCCGTGACTTGGCAACCCGCGTGCATGGTCAGGACGTGCGATTTGTCCTGGCTGTAACCCGCGTGCAGAAAGGCCGAGCCCGAGCGGCGATAGGAAGCGAGGCGGAGCCGGTCGAAGGGCGCGAGTTCCATGACGCCGACCAGCCGGCCGATGTCCTCATCGAGCGTCAATACCGCCCAATCGGCGGGCAATTGCATCCGGCGTTTGCCGTCCTCGCCCACCGTGCCGTCATGGACGGCGTAATCGACGACGCGCGCGCCCCGCAGCGCCTGGCCGCGCTGATAGCCCGCGAGGAAATGCAGCGAGTGCGGCTGCATCCAGCGCTCGGTGCGCTTGTTCCACAGGCAATGCGCCGCGGTCAGAACCTTGTTCGGCGCGATCATCACGCCGGTGCAAAACCCGCCCGTGGTGCGGTTGACGCGACCGATGGCGCTCCAGGGCCGAAAGGCCGAATCGACCCGAACGCGGTCGTCCGTGCCCTTGATGCCGAGCAGAAGGCCGCGCTCCGCCCGGGTCGTATTCTTGATTTCCAGATTATCGCCAGGCGCGAACGCATCGTCCGCGAGCCGATCGGCAGCAGGCTGGGTGGTGGCGGTCTGGGCCGAAGCGGGCTGCGCCCCGAGCACACCCGCAAGCGCAACGGCCGCGCATGCGGCCACAAAACCAATTCCGTGCCGCCCCAGCCCCAACATCAAAGCCCCGCAATCCCCCGACAGCGCGAACGCTAAAGATGCCAGAGCGAGCCGGGGCGAACAACAGGGGCCTCATGTCAAATCGCGGAAATTCATGGGAAAATCGCAATAGCTCCGGCCAACAAAGGAAACCTTGCGGGCGGCGGGGGTTCCGGCAATAGAGGTTGCAAGTTACACAATTCAACGACTTGCGATCGAGGGGACCGCGACCGTGGCGCAATTGATCGACTGGCACACCAATCTCTGGCTACCCGAGCATCTCGGCGAGGAAGCGCGCGCGGAGATGGACAACCGCACGGGCGGGCAGATGGATGCCGGCCCCGAGGCGCACCGCGCTTTTATCGCTGGAAAAGCCGACGCCTTCATTGTGTTGGGGCTGCGCTTCAACCGGCTCGGCATCCGGGTGCCCAATGATTTTCTCGCCCGGTACTGCGCCGAGTTTCCAGGCCGGGCCTTCGGCTTCATGGGCATCGATGCGACCGAGGACGATGCCGCCCGCCAGGTCGAGCATGGCGCGAAGGAATACGGCCTCAAGGGCATCAAGTTCTCGCCGGTCTATTCGGGCTTCGATCCGTGGTGCGAAGTTGCCTGGCAGGTTTACGCCGCGGCGGAGCGCCTGAAATTGCCCATCCTCTGGCATCAATCGGCGGCCTATGCCGCGCAATCGACGCTCGAGCACGCCAATCCCATCCTGCTCGACAAGATCGGCCGCGCCTTCCCCAAGCTGCGCATGGTCATCGCCCATGTCGGCCAGCCCTGGATCGGCGAAACCATCGTCGTGCTGCGCAAGCACAAGCAGATTTTCGCCGATCTCTCGGCGCGCTATTACCGCAAATGGCAGTGTTACAACGCGCTGATGCTCGCCCTCGACTACAAGGTGACCGATCAGCTGTTGTTCGGTTCGGATTTTCCCATCCAAACGACCGAACAGGCGCTCGCCTCGTTCCGCGCCATCAACGATTGGGGTCCGGGCGTCGCGCTGCCCGTCTTTCCGCCCGAGATCATCGAGGACATCATCGCCAACCGGCCGCTCGAATTGTTGTGGCCGGAGGGCTAGGCCGGGAAGGCCGCGAGCGCGCAATGACCGACACCAACGCCCCGAGCCGCCGCCAGCACGTCTTTTCCGACGGCTTGTGGGGCATGCAAATCGAAGTGCCCTATCCCAAGGCGCTGCGCTGCTCCGAGATGGTCTTCACTTGCGGGCAATGCGACCTCGATTCGGCCGGCAAACCGCAACGCCCCGGCGATCTCCTGGCGCAAAGCGCGCGCACCATGGGCCATGCCTATGGCGTGACCGGCCAGGCAGGCGCGCATCCCGAGGACATGGCGCGGTTTCAGGTGTTCTACGCCTCCGACGGCACCGTGGACGAGGACGCCTATCTCGGCCATCTGGCGGCATCGGTGCGCGACGCGGGCGGGGCGCGCGGTCATCCGGTCGTCGTGGCGACGCCGCTGCCTTATTTCTATTACCCCGGCATGATGGTCGAAATCGACGCGGTGGCGATGATCGGCCGGGGTGCAAGGCCGCGCGTGGAGGCGGGCGAGCGGCCGTCCTGGCTGCCGGCCCCGTTCGCGCCCGCCTTGCGCGCGGGCGAGCTCATCCATATCGGCATGCTCGCGCCCAGGCGCGCGAGCGGCCAGGTGCTGGCTGCCGGCGACGCGGCGGCGCAGACCGAGATTTTGCTCGCCGAGCTTGCCGACCGGTTGAGCGCGTTCGGCGCCGATTTTGGCGATCTCGTGAAGCTCAATACCTATTACGTGGCCGCACCCGGCGCCTGGCGCACGGTCGCCGAGACGCGCGCGAAAAGATTCGATGCGCCCGGACCGGCCGCGACCGATATTCCCTTGCCTTCGCTATGGCCCGAAGGCGTGTGCGTGCGCATGGACGCCGTCGCCATGCGCGGCACCGACGGCGCGGTGCTGGCGAAGAAATATCTTTGGCCCGAGGGCCATCCGCGCGGGCCCCACGCCCAACCCTTCGCGCCCGCGGTGCAATGCCGCGACAAGGTGTTCATCGGCGCGCAGGCGCCCTTGGACGCGGAAGGCAACGTGGTCGATGCCGGCCTTGTCGAACCCCAAACCAGCCGCGCCATGGACAAGATGGGAAAGCTTCTGGCGCTCGCCGGTCTCGATTACCGCCACGTCGTCAAGGCGAACACCTATTACCGCGGCGGCCCGAACCCCGAAGACCTGCACGCCAACATGAAGGTGCGCAATCGCTATTACGCGCGCCCGGGCCCGGCCTCGACCGGCGTGCCGCTGCCCGCGTTCGATGCGCCGGGCCAAACGCTCGCGCTCGAAGCCTTCGCGATGTCCGATTGACGGGGTCCGATTGACGGGGTCCGACTGGCGGGTCCGATCGACGGGGCCAATTAGCCGCCGACGATCACCGTGACGTCCCAATAACTGCGCTGGGGCGGGATCGCCATCATGTCCTTATAGGGATCGACGGTGGCCATGAAGGCGCCGCTTTTCTCGTTCGCCTCGCAATCGGCCTTCGAGCCCCAGTACGAGACCGAGAACAGCCGCCCCGTCGCGCGGTCGCCGCACAGATAGGCGTGGCGGAATCCAGGCTCGGTTTTGTAGGACGCGACATGGCCGGGCCAGCCCTTGATGACCTCGCCCAAGCGCGGAACCTTCATGGTGACATCGGCCACGCGCGAATATTTCTCGGGCCCGGGATTTCCCGCGACCTCGGCCACGACCTCGCTCAGGTGCACATCGGGCTCCGACAGCCGGTATTTGGTCGCGTCGCGCGCGACACCCTTCAAGACCGTCAGGTTGTCGCGCATCTGCGCCTCGGTGTCGAACAGCACCACCGAAAGCGAATGGCCCGTGCCGGGCTTCAACTGGTGATAGCCCTTCTTCATGCCGGCATAGGCGCCGACACGCGTGCGCCAGAAGTCCTCGAGCTCGTGCATGGTTTCGAGCCGCAAATCGACGAAATTGAGCCGCGCGAACATCCCGTCCCTCCCCGGTTGAAAACGAGCGAGCAGTCTAACATCGAACTTAGCGTCGGTCTTGGAGGCGCGCCCGCCTTCGGCTACCTTGCCCCCTCGGTCAATGGGGAGGGCAAGATGGCGCGCCAGCACGTCTATCCGTCGGGGCATTGGAGCCTCAAGGTCGAAATCCCCTATTCGATGGGCATCAAGGCGGGCGAGATGGTGATTCTTGCCGGCCAGGTCGATATGAAGGGCAATGGCGAGGTCCAGAACAAAGGCGATCTCGGCAAGCAAACCGAAATCTCCATCGGCCATATCAAGCGCATCCTCGGCCAGCTCGGCTGCGACGCGCGCGACATCGTGAAGCTCGTGGTGTTCTACAAAACCGATGGCGGCGTGGACGAGGACGCCTACCGCGCCTCCATCGCCAAGCTGATCGGCGTGATCGATCAGTCGATGTGCATCAGCTTCGTGCCGCTCGCGCACCTGGCCTATCCCGGCATGATGGTCGAGATCGACACCTACGCGATGCGCGGCCGCAAGGGCGAGAGATTGGCCAAGACCGCCGCCGCCCTGCCCGAACTCGAGGATTTGGGCCGGCCGTTCGCGCACGCCGTGCGCGTGGGCGAGATGATCTTCACCAGCGGCATCAAGGCGCGCGCGCGCGACGGCCGCGTGCTCCATCCGGGCGATACGGTCGGCCAGGCGCGCGTGGTGCAGGACAATCTGCGCAAGGTTCTGGGCGCGCTCGGCGCCGACCAGAACGATGTGGTGAAACTGAACACCTGGTACGTCGCGGGCGGCTCGGTCGAGGAGTGGGAGAAAAATGCGCGCCTGCGCGCCGAGTTCTTCCCCGATCCGGGTCCGGCGGCCACGGGAATTCCCCTGCCGCACATCGCGCCCGCGGGCGGGCGCTTCCAGATGGATGCCTGGGCCATGCGCGGCGTGGACGGCGCGCGCGTGAAAAAGGAACACGTCTGGTTTGAGGATCAATGGGATTGGCCGAATCTGCATCTGCCGTTCAAGCACGGCTTGAAATGCGGGAAATTCGTCTTCGTGTCGGGCCAGGCGCCGCTCGACCCCAAGGGCCGGGTGAAGGCGCCGGGCGAGATGGGCGCCCAATCCAAGATCTGCATGGATTACGCGGGCCGCGTGCTCAAGCACTGGAAGCTCGGCTTCCCCGACGTCGTCAAGATGAACGCCTATTATCAGGGCAAGGACGGCCCGGACGAGTTGCACGCCAACGTCAATGTCCGCTCGTCCTATTTCAAGCGGCCGGGGCCGACTTCGACGGGCGTGCCCGTGCCCTTTCTCGCCTATGCCGGCATGACGGTTGAGTTCGAAGCCATCGCCATGACCGAATAAATCGGCATCGAGCTGGCAGGCGCCGGGATAACGGGAGCGAAAGCGATGGATGAGCTTTTCCGGATGAGCGCAAGCGAAGCGGTCGCGCGCTTGAAACGCGGCGATGTTTCGCCGGTCGAACTGATCGACGCCGCCGCCAAGCGCATCGCCGCAATCGAGCCCCAGGTCAACGCCCTGCCCACGCTCTGTCTCGACCGGGCGCGCGAACGCGCGAAAGCCATTCCGGCGCTGGCGAAATCGGGCGCGTCCGACCGCCCCGGCTGGCTCGCGGGCCTGCCGGTCGCGATCAAGGATTTGAACGACGTCGCGGGCGTGCGCACGACCTATGGCTCGCCCATCTTCGCCGACCATGTACCCCGGGACTCCGATTTGGTGACGCGCACGCTCGAGGCAAGCGGCGCGCTTGTCATCGCCAAATCCAACACCCCCGAATTCGGCGCGGGCGCCAATACTTTCAACGAGGTCTTCGGCAAGACGCTCAATCCCTGGAACACGGCGCTGACATGCGGCGGCTCCTCGGGCGGCTCGGCGGTCGCGCTGGCGACGGGCGAGGTCTGGCTGGCATCGGGCTCGGATCTCGGCGGCAGCTTGCGCACGCCCGCGAGTTTTTGTTCCGTCGTCGGGCTGCGGCCGACGCCGGGGCGCGTGGCCCATGGCCCCAAATCCATGGCCTTCGACACCATGTCGGTCGACGGCCCGATGGGCCGCGACGTGCGCGATACCGCGCTGATGCTCGACGCCATGTCGGGCACGAGCGCCTACGATCCTTTGTCCATCGAGCCGCCGGCCGTATCCTTTCAGGCGGCGGTCGCCGCCGCGCGTCCGCCCCGGCGCGTGGCCTATTCGGCCGATCTCGGCGGCATCACCCCGGTCGAGCGCGAGGTTCGCGCGGTCACATCCGCCGCCGCCCTGCGCTTGGTCGAGCTCGGCACCAAGGTCGAGGACGCCACGCCCGATTTCACCGGCTTTAACGAGGCGTTCCAAGTCATCCGCGCGTTCAAGTTCGCCGCCGATCGCAAGCCCCTGCTCGACACCCATCGCGACAAGCTTAAACCCGAGGTGATTTGGAACATCGAGAAGGGCTTGAAGCTGACCGCGCTCGATATCGGCCGCGCGGAATATCTGCGCGGCGCGCTCGTGAAGCGCATGGCCGAATTCTTCGAGACCTACGATTTGCTGTTGTGCCCCGCCGCCATCGTGCCGCCCTTCGATGTGAACGTGCGCTATCTCGGCGAACTCGATGGCCACACATTCGACAGCTACATCGACTGGGTGGGCATCACCTATGCGATCACGGTCACGAGCTGCCCGGCGATTTCGGTGCCCTGCGGCTTCACCGCCGACGGCCGGCCGATCGGCATGCAGATCGTCGCCGCGCCGCGCCAGGAAGCAAAATTGCTGGCCGCCGCCGCGCTGTTCGAGGACACGCTCGCTCTCGCCCGCCTGCCCATGGACCCCAAGGCGCCCGCGCCGACGCGCTGAGCCGGACGATACGGAGAATCCCATGTCTGTCGAATCGACCGAAATGCTCCATGTCTTTTGGCATCCCGACGTGCTGAAGCACGACATGGGCAAGGTCGCGTTCGAGATTCCGGCCTATCCGTTCCTGGCCGTGGCGGAAAAGCACGTCGAAGGCCCGGACCGTACGCGCAACATGCACTCGATCTTAAAGCGCGGGCCGCTCAAGGACCGCGTGAAATGGCACAAGGGACGCAAAGCAACGCGCGCGGAATTGCTGACATGGCACACGCCCGCGTTCTTGAAGGAACTCGAGGACGCGGCCAAGTCGGGTGGCAAGTGGTT
>CAMAPP010000090.1 GCA_945860095.1 Rhizobium sp. Q54
GGATTCTGACGCGGCTTGGCGTACCCGATCCGTACCGCGCACGGGCGGCTTAGCCCATGGCCGAGTCTCCGCCGCCACACAAGACACCCGAGCAAGCCGCAAGCGCCGCCGCGCCTCGGGGCCAGGAGGGCACGCGCCGCTCGTTGCGCGATTGGCTGCGCGGCGTATTCGGTCGGCGCGAGGACGAAGGCTCGCTGCGCGAAAGTGTGGCCGAACTCATCGAGGATTACTCCGCCGACGCCAGCCCGGCGGAAATCGACGAACGCCGGCTTCTGACGAATGTTCTGCATCTTGGCGACGTGACGGCCGAGGACGTCATGGTGCCGCGCGCCGACATCGTCGCGGTCGAGGCCGCCACGGGGCTCGCGGACTTGGTCAAGACGCTAAGCACCGAGGCGCATTCGCGCATGCCCGTGTTCCGCGAATCCCTCGACGACGTCATCGGCATGGTGCATATCAAGGACGTGCTGCGCTTTTGGCACTCCGAGACGCCGTTCTCGCTGCAGCAGATCTTGCGCAAGGTTCTGTTCGTCGCGCCCTCGATGCGCGCGCTCGATCTTCTGCTCCAGATGCGCCAAAGCCGCACGCATATCGCGCTCGTGGTCGACGAATACGGCGGCATCGACGGCCTCGTGACGATCGAGGACCTGGTCGAGGAAATCGTCGGCGAGATCGAGGACGAGCACGACGAGGCCGAAGGACCGAAGATCGTCATCCGGCCGGACGGCACGCTTGCGGCCGATGCGCGCGCCACGCTCGAGGAATTCGAAACTCAGGTCGGCCCCGTTCTGACCGAGGAAGAGCGATCCGATATCGACACCCTTGGCGGCCTCGTGGTTTCCATCGCCGGGCGCGTGCCGGGGCGCGGGGAGATCGTGCGCCACGGCTCGGGCCTTGAATTCGAGATTCTCGAAAGCGATGCGCGGCGCCTGCGCCGCCTTCGCGTGCGCGGCCTGGACGGGCGTCGTTCCGCCGCGGACCCCGGCCGAAGCGGAGACTGATCGTGTTCGCCGCGTTCGGCCGCATGGCCCGATGGGTGGCCGCGGCGGCCGGCAGGCCCGCGCGGCGCGCAGGCCTCGCCTTCGCGCTGGGCGCGATCGCCGCCGCCGCCTTCGCGCCGGTTTTCGCTTTTCCCGCACTCGCGGTTGGGTTCACGGGATTGTTGTGGCTTCTCGACGGGTGTGCGCGCGCGCCCAGGCCGGCACGCGCGCGGTTTTGGCTTGGGTGGTGGTTCGGCTTCGGCTATTTCGTGCCCGGGCTCTATTGGATTGCCTTGTCGCTGTTGACCGATGCGGCGCGTTTCTGGTGGTTGGTGCCGTTCTGCGTTCTCGGCGTGCCTGCGGGCCTCGCGCTGTTTCCGGCCCTAGGCATTTGGGTGGCGTCGAGCCTGCGCCTGCGCGGCATCGGCCGCGCCGCCGCCTTCGCCGCGTGCTGGGTCGGCGCCGAATGGCTGCGCGGCACGGCTCTCACGGGATTTCCCTGGAACCTCGCGGGCCATACCTGGTCGTTCTCGGCGGCTATGATTCAGCCCGCAGCGATTCTCGGCGCCTATGGCTTGAGCCTTTGGACGGTCGGTGTCGCGGCTCTGCCGGCGTCTTGGGGCGAGGCGGGTTTGACGCTGCGCCATCGGCGCGCGGCGGCCGTCCTGTTCGTTCTGATGCCCCTTGGTATTTGGGGCTTTGGCGCGATGCGTCTGGCGGGCGCACCCGAGCCGGACGCGGTCCCGGGCGTACGGCTGCGCCTGGTTCAGGCCCATATCGCGCAGCAGTTGAAATGGCGCGAGGACCAGCGCGCGGCCAATTTGCGTGCCCATGTCGAGCTTTCGCGCGGCCCTGGGTTCGATGCCATCAGCCACGTCGTTTGGCCCGAGACGGCGACCGCCTATTTTCTCGATAGCGATGACGGCGCGCGTGCCGCGGTGGCCGGAGCGGTGCCGCCGGGCGGGCTGCTTCTGACCGGCGCCTTGCGTGCCCGGCGCGAACCAGGCCAGGGCTTGCAGGTCTGGAACTCCTTCCACGTCCTCGATGGCGCGGGCCGCATCGTTGCCACATACGACAAACATCATCTGGTGCCGTTCGGTGAATTCGTGCCGTTCCGCGGCATTTTGCCGATCGCCAAGCTCACCGCGGGCGCGGTCGATTTCTCGTCCGGTCCGGGGCCGCGCACGCTCGCGGTACCCGGACTTCCGCCCCTAGGGCCGCTCATCTGTTACGAGGCGATCTTCCCCGGCCATGCCGTCGACGGCGCAAACCGGCCCGATTGGCTGCTCAACATCACCAACGACGCCTGGTTCGGCGAGAGTTCGGGGCCCCATCAGCATTTCGCCGCCGCGCGGGTGCGCACGGTCGAGGAAGGCCTGCCCCTGGTGCGCGCGGCGAGCACGGGCATTTCCGCCGTCGTCGATGGCCATGGCCGCGTCCTTGCCCGGCTCGATCTCGGCGCGCGCGGCGTCCTCGATGCGGGGCTGCCGCGTCCGCTCGAAAACGCAACTGTCTTCGCGCGCTTTGGAAATCTCGCAATGGTGCCCGCGTTCGCCATAGCCGGGGTTATCGCGCTGCTTTTCGGCCGCGCCGCCGCGCCGAACGGGGAAGAATCTCGGACCGCAAAACGGGAAAAAGCCCCACGTGGAAACGGGAAAAAGCCCCACGTGGAAACGGGAAAAAGATTGACCGAATACAACTGTATGTTTAGGAAGGGTACATTCGTATGCAGGGTTACGTGCATATGTTGCGGTAGCGTATTTTGCGCTGGGTGTGGTCGTGACGGTCTGGAAATTGGTTGCGGCGGCGAGGCGCGTGGGCGGGGTTTTTCGCCATGGCGGTTAGCGATCCGGCCAAGCCGCGTGGGGGCAAGCGCGGGCGGGCCAGTCCAGTGGACGCTCACGTTGGCCGGCGTGTGCGGATGCGCCGCACCATGCTGGGCATGAGCCAAGAAAAACTCGGCGATTCCCTCGGCCTGACCTTTCAACAAGTACAAAAATACGAGCGCGGCACCAACCGGATCGGCGCCAGCCGGCTGTTCGATTTGTGCAAGGTACTCGACGTGCCCGTCGGGTTTTTCTTCGACGACATGGGCGGCGAGGGCGCGCGGGCCGTGGGCTTTTCCGAGGAACGCTCCGGAATCCAGGGCGACCCCATGGCGCGACGCGAGACCCTCCAACTGGTGCGCGCCTATTACCGCATCACCGACCCGCGCGTGCGGCGCAAGGTTTTCGACCTGGCAAAGACCCTGGCGCGCGCCGCCGACGAGAGCACCTGACATTCGGCCGGCGGCACGGCCGCCGCGCCGCCTTGACGCTGCCGGGGAAGATTGCCACAAGTGCGCCCGCCACCGCGCTTCACGGCGCCCATGTCCCGATGCGCAGGAGACCGATGTGCCGAAGGGCAATTTCGTTTTCACGAGCGAGTCCGTGTCCGAAGGCCACCCCGACAAGGTGTGCGACCGAATTTCGGACTCCATCGTCGATGCCTTCCTTGCCGCCGATCCGGTGGCGCGCGTTGCGTGCGAATCCCTGGTGACGACCAACAGAATCGTCATCGCGGGCGAGGTGCGCGGACCGCGTTCGCTCGTCAACAAGAATGGCACGGTCAAGAAAGAGAAAATCGAGGCGATCGCGCGCCGGGCCGTGAAGGAAATCGGCTACGAGCAGCGCGGCTTCCATTGGAAGAAAGCCAAGGTTGCCATCTATCTGCACGGCCAGTCCGCCGATATCGCCCAGGGCGTGGACGCCAGCGGCAACAAGGACGAGGGTGCTGGCGATCAGGGCATCATGTTCGGCTATGCCTGCGACGAGACCAAGGAGCTCATGCCCGCGCCTTTGCAGTTCGCTCACAATATTCTGCGGGCGATGAAGGATGCGCGCCATCGGGGCGAGGAGCCGGCGCTGCTGCCCGATGCCAAGAGCCAAGTCACCCTGCAATACGTCGATGGCAAGCCGGTGCGCGCGACCGCGATCGTCGTCTCCACCCAGCACGCCGCCGTTTGGCCCAAGGGACCGAAGAAGGGCCGGGAAATCGACCAGGACGACGTGCGCGCGGTGGTCGAGCCCTATGTGCGCGCCGCCCTGCCCGATGGCTGGATGTGTGATCGCGAGAATTTTTACGTCAATCCGACAGGCAAGTTCGTGATCGGCGGCCCCGACGGCGATGCCGGCCTCACCGGGCGCAAGATCATCGTCGACACTTATGGCGGCGCGGCGCCCCATGGCGGTGGCGCGTTCTCGGGCAAGGATCCGACGAAGGTCGATCGCTCGGCCGCCTATGCCGCGCGCTATCTGGCGAAGAACGTGGTGGCTTCCGGCCTGGCGCGGCGTTGCACCATCCAGCTGAGCTACGCCATCGGCGTCTCGCGCCCGCTATCGGTCTATGTCGATACGCACGGGACCGGCAATGTCGACGAGGAAAAACTCAGCCGCGTCCTGCAAGACCTCGTGAACCTGAGCCCGCGCGGCATCCGCGAACATCTGAAGCTCAACCGGCCGATCTACGCCCGCACCTCCGCCTATGGCCATTTCGGCCGCGCACCCGAGCCCGATGGCGGCTTCTCGTGGGAGCGCGTCGATCTGGTCGGCAAGTTGAAGAGCGCGTTCAACGCCCGCTGAAGCCACAGGTCCGGCGCGTGCGCGCGTTCGCGGCCGGCGCCGCGGCCGGCGCCTGCGGGCCGGGCGCGCGGAGGCTCTCGGCGCGCTCTTGCCGCGCCTTGCGATCGCTGTCCTGCCGGGACCGGGCGGGCTCGAGCCGAAATCGCTATTCTTGCCGGTGCCGGCGCGCGTCTGGCTCGAAATCGGCTTCGGCGGCGGCGAGCATCTCGTAGCCCAGGCGCGCGCCCATCCCGACGCCGTGTTCATCGGTGCCGAGCCGTTCGTCAACGGCATCGCGGGATTGCTCGCGGCCGTGGCGGCGGATGGGACGGACGGCTTGGCCGAGCGGATTCGCGTGTGGCCGGACGACGGCGCCGAGCTTTTGGCCGCCCTGCACGACGCCAGCATAGACCGGGCTTTTCTGCTGTTTCCCGATCCCTGGCCCAAGGTCCGCCATCACAAACGGCGTTTCGTGAACGCGGCCAATCTCGACCAATTGGCCCGGGTGCTGGTTTGCGGGGCCGAATGGCGGGTGGCGACCGACGATTCCGACTATGCTTCCTGGATCCTGGAGCAGGCCGTCGCCCATCCGGGTTTTTCCTGGCAGGCCTGGCGCGCCGCCGATTGGCCGGCGCGTCCCGCCGATTGGCCGGCGCGTCCCGCCGATTGGCCCGCCACGCGGTACGAGGCCAAGGCCTTGAAGGCAGGGCAAAAACCCATGTTTTTCAGTTTTTGCCGCCGGCCTCGGGGGTGAGAATCGGCTTGCCGTCCATGGCTCTTCCGGGCTATAGATGTTTGACAAATCACCCAAAAACAACAACGGCTGAATCTGCGATCCAGCCCGGCAAGGGTGGGCCAAGTGCCCGCCCTTCGCGTTTTGGGGTGGTGGTGTTTTGGCGGATCGCGGTGTTCGACGGCGATATGGACTCGGACGCGGTAGGACAGTTCGACGAGCGCGAAGCGAAACTCTGGCGGCTGATCGCGCCGGCTTGCGAAAGCATGGACTACGAATTGGTGCGCGTTCGTTTGTCGGGCGGACAGCGGCCGACATTGCAGGTGATGGCCGAGCGGCGCGACGGGCGGATGATGGGCGTGGAAGACTGCGCGGCGCTTTCGGGCAATGTGTCGGCCTTCCTGGACGTCGAAGATCCGATCGCGAGCGGTTATACGCTCGAGGTCAGTTCGCCCGGCATCGACCGGCCGCTCGTGCGGCGGCGGGATTTTGCGCGGTTCGCGGGGTTCGAGGCGCGCGTGGACTTGGTTAGGCCCCTGGACGGTCGCCGGCGATTTCGCGGCCGCATCGGCAGCGTGACGCAAGGCGGCGTACGGCTGGCATTGACCGAAGGTGGCGATGTCGAGCTGGCGTTCGACGCGATCGGGGCGGCGAAACTTGTCCTGAACGACGAATTGCTGGCAGACGCCCGGCAACAGCAACGGATGTGACGATCATGGCACTCGAGGCGACGGACCAGATCCACAGACTCGAACTTCTGCAGGTGGCGGACGCGGTGGCGCGCGACAAGAACATCGACCGCGAGGAAGTCGTCGTGGCGATGGAGCAGGCCATCCAGAAGGCCGGGCGCTCGAAGTACGGCCACGAACACGACATCCGCGCCCTGATCGACCGCAAAACCGGCGAGATCAAGCTCTATCGCTATCGCGAAGCCGTCGAAACGGTGGAAAACGAGGCGACACAGCTCACCCTCGACCAGGCGCGGCGGTTCGATCCCGCGATCGAGGTCGGCGGCTTCGTCGTCGATCCCTTGCCGCCCATCGATTTTGGCCGCGTGGCCGCCCAGACGGCGAAACAGGTCATCGTTCAGAAAGTGCGCGAGGCCGAGCGCCAGCGCCAGTACCTCGAATTCCGCGACCGCGTCGGCGAAATCGTCCACGGCCTGGTCAAGCGCATCGAGTTTGGCAACGTGCTCGTCGACATGGGCCGCGCGGAAGCGATCGTCCGCCGCGAGGATTTGATCCCGCGCGAAACCTTCCGCCAGGGTGACCGCGTGCGCGCCTATATCGAGGACGTGCGCGAGGAAGTGCGCGGGCCGCAGATTTTCCTCTCGCGCACCCATCCGCAGTTCATGGCCAAGTTGTTCGCCCAGGAAGTGCCTGAAATCTACGACGGCATCATCGAGATCAAGGCGGTCGCGCGCGATCCGGGCAGTCGCGCCAAGATCGCCGTGCAGTCGCACGATTCGGGCATCGATCCCGTCGGCGCTTGCGTGGGCATGCGCGGTAGCCGCGTGCAGGCGGTGGTCGGCGAGCTCCAGGGTGAAAAGATCGACATCATTCCCTGGTCGTCCGATCCCGCGACATTCGTCGTCAACGCGCTGGCGCCGGCCGAGGTCACCAAGGTCGTGCTCGACGAGGAATCGCACCGCATCGACGTCATCGTGCCCGACGAACAGCTTTCCCTCGCCATTGGCCGGCGCGGCCAGAACGTTCGCCTCGCCTCCCAGCTCACGGGCTGGGAAATCGACATCATGACCGAAGCCGAGGAGTCCGAGCAGCGCACGACCGAGATCAAGGAGCGTTCGCAGGTCTTCATCGAGGCGCTCGATGTCGACGACGTCATCGCCCATCTGCTTGTGAGCGAAGGCTTCGCGACCGTCGAGGACGTCGCCTTCATCGCGCACGAGGACATGGCCGGCATCGAGGGCTTCGACGAAGCCATCGCCAGCGAATTGCAGGAGCGCGCCAAGCGCTTCATCGACGAGCGCGAGACGCTTCGTCTCGCGCGCCGCCAGGAATTGGGCGTGACCGAGGAGCTGGTGGAAATTCCCGGGCTTGATTCGGCGATGCTGGTCGCGCTCGGCGAGGCGGGTATCAAGACCCGCGACGATTTGGCCGATCTGGCGTCCGACGAATTGATCGACCGCCAGCAGGGCCCGTTGCGCGCCTTCAATCTGAGCCTCGACGACGCGAACGCGATCATCATGGCCGCGCGCGCCCATTGGTTTGCCGGCGACGAACAACCGGCGGCGGAAACGGTCGCATGAGCGTGCGGCGGAGGCGATAGCGGACGATGACGAAACGCAAGACGGCCTTGGCGCAATCCGCCGACGAGCGCGTCCCCGAAGGGGGCGGGTTTCGGCGCTGTCTTATCGGCGGCGCCAGCCTCCCGAAGGCGGACCTCGTGCGCTTCGCCGTCGATCCCGACGGACGATTGGTGCCCGATCTCGCGGGCACGTTGCCTGGGCGCGGCATGTGGGTCGAGGCGAGCCGCCGGGCGATCGAGGAAGCGCGCAGGACCCGGGCGTTCGCCCGGGCAGCGCGGGCGGACGTGGCGGTGCACGACGACTTGGCCGATCGCGTCGAACGGCTTTTGGCCGCGCGGTGCCTCGATTTCATCGGTCTTGCGCGCCGCGCGGGCAAGGCGATCGCCGGTTATGTCGCGGTCGAAAAATGGCTGCGCGCGGGCAAGGTGGGCGTTCTGCTCGCGGCGCGCGATGGCGGTGCGGGCGGCCGGGCACGTCTTGCGGATTCGGGCGTGACCGTCATCGACACGCTGAATGCCGCCGAGCTGGGGGCCGCGTTCATGCGCGTGAAAGTGGCGCATGGCGCACTGGGTTTGGGCGCGTTGGCCGAATCGGTTCGGCGCGAAGCGCGCCGGCTTGCGGGCTTTCGCAACGTAGCGGATTTTCGTAGTGAAGCGGATTTTCGTAGTGAAGCGGATTTCCGTAACGAAGCCGATTTTCGTAAAGAAGCCGATTTTCGTAAAGAAGATGGGCACACTTAGCCGAAGGGTTGCGAAGGAAGAATATGGCCGAGACAATCGACAAGGATCCCAAGCAGCCGCTCCGCCTGGTGCGGCCGGCAAAGCTTGAGCTCAAGAAGACCGTCGAGCACAGCCAGGTCCGGCAGAGCTTCTCGCACGGCCGGACGAAGACCGTTGCGGTCGAGGTGAAGAAAAAACGGAGCTTCGGCACCTCTCCGCCCGCTTCGGCGACCGCCGCGCCGTCCGCGGCCGAGACGCGCGCATCGCCGCGGTCGTCCGAAAAATTGTCCGGCGCGCGAATCCTGACCGGCGAAGAGCGCGCCGCGCGCGTTCGCGCGCTCAACAGCGCGGTATCGGTCGACGACGATGCCTCGCCGCTGCGCCAGCAGCAGGAAGCCGGCCGCCGCGCGCGCGACAATGCCCAGCGCGACGCCGAAGCCGAAATTGCCCAGGCCGAAGCCACCGAGGTCGCGCCCACCGCGCTTGATCCGGCGGCGAACGAGGCCAAGCGCGCCGCCGATCCGGCGAAGCCGGGCGATCCCGCACGCAAGGCGGCGGACGACGCCCGCCGCGCGAGCGAGGAAACGCGCCGCAAGTCCGAGGAAGAACTCAAGCGGCGGACGACCGAGCGCGTGGCCGCCCGCCTAACGGCGCGCGAGGAGCCCGGCGCGCCGGCGCCCGCCGCCGAAGAGGAAGACGAGACGTCCGCCCGCAAGGCGCGCACCGCGGCCAAACGCCCGGCCGCCGCCCCCCGCCGCCCAGAGCCGCGCCGGCGCACGGCCAAGATGACCGTGGTAGAGGCACTGTCGGCCGAGGACGAGATCGAGCGGGTCCGCAGTCTTGCGGCCGTCAAGCGCGCGCGCGAGCGCGAACGCAAACGCCTGCTCGGCCAGGATCCCGACGCGCCGACCAAGATCGTGCGCGATGTCGTCGTACCCGAGACGATCGCGGTGCAGGACTTGGCCAATCGCATGGCCGAGCGCGGCGTCGACGTCATCAAGTTGCTGATGAAAATGGGCGTCATGGCGACGATCAATCAGATGATCGACGCCGACACGGCCGAACTTGTGGTCAACGAACTGGGCCATAAGGTGCGCCGTGTGACGGATGCGGACGTGGAAATCGGCATCGGCGGCGACGCGGACGCCGACGACGTCAAGATCACGCGGCCGCCCGTCGTCACCATCATGGGCCATGTCGATCACGGCAAGACCTCGCTGCTCGACGCGCTGCGCCGAACCGACGTCGCCGCGCACGAGGCCGGCGGCATCACCCAGCACATCGGCGCCTATCAGGTGACTCTGCAATCGGGCCGCAGGATCACGTTCATCGACACGCCGGGCCACGAGGCGTTCACCGCCATGCGCGCGCGCGGTGCGCGGGCGACGGATATCGTAGTCCTCGTGGTTGCCGCCGATGACGGCGTGCAGCCGCAAACCGTCGAGGCCATCAACCACGCCAAGGCGGCCAACGTTCCCCTGATCGTCGCCGTCAACAAGACCGACAAGCCGGGCGGCGATCCGGCCCGCGTGCGCAGCGAGCTTCTGCAGCACGAGATCGTCACCGAGGGTTTTGGCGGCGACGTGTTGTCGGTCGATGTGTCCGCGACCAAGGGCACCAATCTCGACAAGCTCGAGGAAGCCATCCTCCTACAGGCGGAAATCCTTGAACTGCGTTCCAATCCCGACCGTCCGGCCCACGGCGTCGTCGTCGAATCCAAGCTCGAGCGAGGCCGCGGCCCCGTGGCGACGGTTCTCGTGCAGCGCGGCACGCTTAAGAACGGCGATATTTTCATCGCCGGCAGCGAGTGGGGCCGCGTGCGCGCCCTGCAGAACGATCGCGGCGAAAGCATCGACAGCGCCGGTCCCTCGATGCCCGTCGAGGTTCTCGGCCTCAATGGCGCGCCTGACGCGGGCGATGAATTCGCCGTGGTCGAGAACGAGGCCCGGGCCCGCGAGGTTGCCGAATTCCGCCAGGCTCGCCAACGCCGCGTGCGCTCGACGCCGCTTGCGCGCGGCACGGTCGAACAGATGTTCTCGTCCATCTCCGCCGGCGGCAAAAAGAAACTCGCCGTCGTCATCAAGGCCGATGTGCAGGGTTCGGTCGAGGCTATCGCGGGCGCACTCGGCAAGCTCGAAACCGACGAGGTTTCGGCCGTGGTTCTGCACGCGGGCGTCGGCGGCATCACCGAATCGGATATCACCCTCGCCAAGGCCTCGGGCGGCCTCATCATCGGCTTCAATGTCCGCGCGGTGCCGCAGGCGCGCGAGCTGGCCAAGCGCGACGGCGTCGAAATCCGCTACTACAGCATCATTTACGATGTGCTCGACGACGTGAAGGCGGCGCTCTCGGGCATGCTTGCGCCGATCATGCGCGAGCGTCTCATCGGCAACGCCCAGGTGCGCGAAGTGTTCGAGGTCAGCAAGGCCGGCAAGGTCGCGGGTTGCCGCGTGATCGACGGCATCGTGCGCCGCAACGCCAAGTTCCGCCTGCTGCGCGACGCCGTCGTGGTGTACGAGGGCCCATTGAAGAGTCTCAAGCACTTCAAGGAAGACGTGCGCGAGATCAAGGAGGGCCTGGAGTGCGGCATGGCCTTCGAAAGCTTCCAGGACCTGCGCCAAGGCGACGTGATCGAGTGCTACGAGGTGGATCAGGTGCAGCGCACCCTTTAGGCGCGCGCGGCCGCCGGCACCCCGGCTCCCGATAGCAGCGCCCCAAGGACAGGTCTTCGATGTCCCGGTCCTCGAAGTCGAAATTCTCGAATGCGCGATCGTCCGCGCCGGGCCAGCGGCAATTGCGCGTGGGCGAACTGATCCGCCACGCGCTTGTGGATATCCTTGCGCGCGCATCCTTCCGCGACCCCGAACTCGCGTCGGCCCGCATCACCATCACCGTCGTGACGATGAGCCAGGACCTGCGGCACGCCAATGTCTTCATCGTGCCCTTCGGCGCGGGCGACGCGGACGTGCCGGTGCGCGCCTTCAACCGCGCCGCGCCGTTCATCCGGCACGAACTCGCCAAAGAGATCGAATTGCGCTTCCTGCCCGAGCTGCATTTCAAGACCGACGAGTCGTTCGGCCATGCCAGCCGGATCGAAACGCTGCTGCGCCGGCCCGAGATTGCGCGCGATCTCGCCGCCCCACCCGATTCCGGGGCAGAGGGCATGGGGGACGGCTCTTCCGAGGAACCCGGATCGGGCGAATCCAAGTCCGAGGCGCAGGTGGAAACTCCTCTCCCGTTTCCCGGAGAGCCCCCGAACCCCGCGCCTCCCAAACGGCGGCGGAAGCGTTAGCCGCCGTGGCGCGGCGCGGCAAACCGGTCAATGGCTGGATCGTTCTAGACAAGAGGCTGGGCATGACCTCGGCCCAGGCCGTGGCGGCGGTGCGGCGAATCCTGGATGCGGCCAAGGCGGGACATGCCGGCACGCTCGATCCCTTGGCGACGGGAGTGTTGCCGATCGCGCTCGGCGAGGCGACCAAGACCGCGTCCTATGTCGTCGATGCGCACAAGGAATATGCGTTCACCGTGCGGTGGGGCGAGGCGCGCGACACGGATGACGGCGAAGGCCGCGTCGTAGCCACGAGCGAGGCGCGCCCCGACGAGGCGCAAATTCGCGCGGTCCTCGGCGAGTTTTACGGCACAATCGTCCAAGTGCCGCCCGCCTACTCGGCGATCAAGATCGACGGCGTGCGCGCCTATGCGCGCGCGCGCCGCGAGGAGACGTTCGAGATGCTCGCGCGCAAGGTCGAAATCGAATCCCTGGACCTCGTATCTTGCCCCGATCGCGATCACGCGCGGTTTCGCGTCCGTTGCGGCAAGGGGACCTATGTTCGGTCCCTGGCACGAGATATTGCGGTCCGGCTCGGGACCCACGGCCATATCCAGCAATTGCGCCGATTGGCGGTCGGCCGCTTCACGGTGGATACCGCGATTTCCCTGGAATCGCTTGAGCTTCTCGGTCATAGTGCGGCGCACAATCCGCATCTGATCCCGCTCGAGACCGCGCTGGACGACATCCCGGCGCTGGCCGTGAGCGAGGACATGGCGGCCCGGCTCCGCAAGGGCCAGGCCGTCGAGATGGGGAGCGCTGCGGACCGGTTCCTGCTCGAGCGATTGGGCGAAGGCGCACTGTTGTGCGCACGCTTGGACGGCAGGGCGGTGGCGCTCGTGAAAGCGAGCGGACACGCGATCCGGCCCGTGCGCGTGTTGAACCTCTAGCGAAGGAGCAGCCGATGTCGATTACGCCCGAGCGGAAAACCGCTCTTGTGAAAGACTACGCGCGCAAGGACGGAGACACAGGATCGCCCGAAGTCCAGGTGGCGATTCTCTCCGAGCGCATCAAGAACCTGACCGAGCATCTGAATACCCACAAGAAGGACGTCCATTCGCGGCGCGGCCTTCTGATCATGGTCGGTCAGCGTCGAAGCTTGCTCGACTATCTCAAGGCGCGCGATGTCGGGCGTTACGAGAAAGTGATCGAGCGGTTGGGCCTGCGCCGCTGAACGCGGCAGGCCAATTGCCCATGCGCGATGGCGCGCACTGCGGCGCGGTCTAGGGACCGCGGCCGGAACGGCCCTTTCGGGGTTTCCGGATCTGTGACGGAAAAAAAGAGAGACAAGGCATGTTCACCATACACAAGAAAGAAGTCGATTGGGGCGGGCGGAAGCTCGTGCTCGAAACCGGGCGCATGGCCCGCCAGGCCGACGGCGCCGTGCTCGTGACCTACGGCGAAACATCGGTTCTGTGCGCCGTGGTCTCGGCCAAACAGCCGCGCGTCGGCATCGATTTCTTTCCGCTGACCGTCAACTACCAGGAAAAGACCTTCGCCGCGGGCAAGATTCCCGGCGGGTTCTTCAAGCGCGAAGGCCGGCCGACCGAAAAGGAAGTGCTGACCTCGCGCCTCATCGACCGGCCGATCCGGCCGCTGTTTGTTTCCGGTTTCCGCAACGAAACCCAGATCGTTTGCACCACTGTCAGCCACGATCTGGAAAACGATCCCGACATCGTGGCCCTGATCGGCGCCTCCGCCGCGCTCACGCTTTCGGGTGTGCCGTTCCTCGGCCCCATCGGCGCGGCGCGCGTGGGTTATATCGACGGCCGGTATGTGCTCAATCCCCTGCATGGCGACCTGGTGAATTCGACGCTCGACCTCGTGGTCGCGGGCACGCGCGAAGGCGTGCTGATGGTCGAATCCGAGGCCAAGGAGCTGTCCGAGGAAATCATGCTCGGCGCGGTGATGTTCGGATATGAAAGTTTCCAGCCGGTGATCGACGCGATCATCGGCCTGGCCGAGCGCGCGGCGCGCGAACCCTGGCCGGTGCCGGAAACCTCGCCCGAGGAAGCGGCCATGCGCGGCCGCGTGCACGCCGACGCCGGCGCGCCCGTGCGCGCCGCCTATGCCGAAACGGTCAAGCAGGCCCGCCACGAAAAACTCGGCGCGGCCAAGAAAGCCGTGCTCAAGGCGGTCGAGGCCGAAGGTGCCAACGTCCAACTCGCCACCGCGATGTTCAAGGCTCTCGAAAGCGACGTCGTTCGCGGCCAGATTCTGGACACCGGCAAGCGCATCGACGGCCGCG
>CAMAPP010000091.1 GCA_945860095.1 Rhizobium sp. Q54
CACTTCCGGCGCGCCCGCGTCCGCCCGCGCCATCGCCGCCACGAGCGCCCTCGCGACATCGTCCACGTGGATGAAATCGCGCACCTGGCGGCCATCGCCGAAGACCGTCAAGCCCTCGCCGCGCGCCAGGCGCCCCGCAAAGACCGAGATCACGCCCGAATAGGGCGATTTCGGATCCTGGCGCGGCCCGAAGACGTTGAAGAAGCGCAGCCCCACCGTCGGCACGCCGTGCACCAGCGCGCCGACGCGCGCGTGCAGCTCGCAGCCGAGCTTGTCCGCGCCGTACGCCGATAGCGGCCGCGTCGCGGACGACTCGGCCAATGGCATGTCCACATTGTCGCCGTACACCGCCGCCGACGACGCATAGACCACAGGCACCGGCGAGCCGCCGTGCGCGCGCCGCGCGGCGTCGAGCACCTGGATGGCGCCCGTCAGGTTGACCGCGTGGGTTCCCGCCCAATCCTCGTTGGCGCGCTGCACCGAGGCGATGGCGGCCAAATGGAAGCAACCGTCCGCATCCGCCAGGACCGCGCGCACCGCGCCCGCATCGCGCACATCGCCGATGACGAGGGGAACATCGGCCGGGAGATTCTCGCGCCTTCCATTGGACAAATCATCGAGCACCCGCACCCGGTCGCCGCGCGCGCGCAAGGCCTCCACCAGATGGGAGCCGATGAAGCCGCAACCACCCGTGACCACGTACGTCCTCACGCCCATTTCCCCTCCCCAGCGCATCGACCCCGGCGCGGCACAGGTTTACCACGGTCCCAGGCCGGTAACAGTGCCTGGCAACGGCGGCATGGCGCATCGCCGCGTCACCTAACGAATATTTAATCGGCCCGTGATTGCCTTCGACGCCCGGTTCCGCATAATGCGCCGCGACCGGTCCGTCGACCGGGCCCGCGGGAGGGCGCGGGCGCAATCCGAGGAGACCGAGATGAAAAAATTCACGATGGCCACGCTGTCCACCGCCCTCGTCGCATTCGGCGCCGCCGGCGCGATGGCGCAGGACGCCGCGGCCGGCAAGACGGCGTTCAAGAAGTGCGAGACCTGCCACACCGTCGAAGCCGGCAAGTCGAAGCCCACCGGCCCCAATCTCTTGGGTGTGTTCGGCCGCAAGGCCGGCTCGGGCGATTACAAATATTCCGACGCCATCCAGAAGGCCGCCGCCAAGGGCCTAGTCTGGGACGAAAAGAGCCTGGACGCCTATGTCGAGGACCCGAAGAAGTTTCTCGCGACCACCAGCGGCGACCCCAAGGCCGCGAACAAGATGCAGTTCAGCTTGAAGAACGCGGCTGAGCGGCAGAACATCATCGCCTATCTGAAATCGCTCAAGTAGTCCGCCGCCGGCCACGCGCCGGCGTCGCGATCGTCCTGGCCGATGTCCGCCGCGCGAGAGCGCGGCGGATTTTCGCCGTTTGGGCATCGACCGAAATCGCCAGGCGCGTCACAACCTCGAGTTCGCGGTCCTCGTAGGCATTGCGCGTGGGATGGCGGCGGCGCCATCGCGCCATCGCCGCATCGCGCCCCACGACCAGCGCCGCGATTTGCGGCCGGAACAGACGCAGCATTGCCGTGACCCAGCGATTGGCCGGCCATGACGGGTGCGCCAGATCGATCTCGAAGCCCGCGAGCATCGCGACAACGTCGCGCGCGCGATACCAAACCTCGCCCGTGACCCAGCGATTGGTGGTGAACAACGCATCCGGCACGCCGCGCCGGTCGAGGGAAATCGCGATCAAGTGCGACAAGGCTTCGTTGCGGTCCTTGGGCGGCATGAAATCGGGCAGAGGCGCCGGCCGGCAAGACGCCTTCATGCCGCTGGGGCGCATGAAGGCGTGGACATGGCCGACACCCGCACCGCCTCCCGAGACCGGATGGGCGTGATAGTAGAACTGCGAACCCGTAGCCGGATCGTAAACATCGCCCTTGGGATAATGCCGCCAAGCGATGGCGCGCCCGCCGCCGCGTAGCAACTCGCGCACCGGATTGTCGCCGGTTTTCGCCAGCACCCGCGCGCACTCGCGCACCTCCTCACCCGCCGCCGCCATCGCCCGCAGACGCGCGAGCGTCAAGCGCCCGAAATCGCCGTCGAAATCGATATCGACCGCCGAATCGGACGGCACGGCTTGTGCCTTGCTTCCCGCGCCGCGCGCCAAGCGCCCGTCGCGCCCTAGGCCGGCAGGCGAGAGATCGCGGCGTCCACCGAAGCGCCGAAGATATCGACGATCTCGCCGATCAGCTCGTCCTTCACGTTATAGGGCGGCGCCAAGATTACGTGATCGCCACGCACGCCATCGAGCGTGCCGCCCATCGGATAGAGCACGAGGCCGCGCGACAACATCTCGTCGTTGATGCGGGCGTTCAACTTGTGCTTGGGATCGAACGGCTCCTTGGTCGCCCGGTCCTTGACGAACTCGACGCAGCGGAACAGGCCGCGGCCGCGGATATCGCCGGCATGGCGGTGATTGCCGAAACGCTCGATCAAGGCTTCCTCGAGCAGGGCGCCGAGGCGCTTGACGTTGCCGAGCAATTTTTCCTCGCGGATCACCTTTTGAACGGCGAGCGCCGCCGCGCAGGCGGTGGTGTGGCCCATATAGGTGTGGCCGTGCTGGAACGAACCGCTGCCGCGCTCGAACGCCCGGCAGACTTTTTCGCCGACCAAAACCGCGCCGATGGGCTGGTACCCGGCACCCAGGCCCTTGGCCATGGTCAACATGTCGGGGACGATGCCGTCCTGCTCGCAGGCATAAAGCGTGCCGGTGCGCCCCATGCCGCACATCACCTCGTCGAGGATCAGCAGCACGCCGTATTTGTCGCAAATTTCGCGGATGCGCTTGAAATAGCCCGGAACCGCGGGCAGCGCGCCGGCGGTGGCGCCCACCACCGGCTCGGCGATGAAGGCCGCGACCGTGTCCGGCCCCATTTCGACGATCATGTGTTCGAGCTCGTTCGCCACGCGCAGGCCGTAGGCGTCCTCGCTCTCGTCGTCGCGCTTGTCGCGATAGGCGTAGCAGGGCGCTATGTGGCGCACGGTGTCGGCGAGCATTGGATCGTAGGGCTTGCGGCGCGCGAAATTTCCCCCCGCCGCGAGCGCGCCCAGGGTGTTGCCGTGATAGCTCTGCCGGCGCGTCACGATGCGGTACCGCGAGGGCTGGCCGATCTCGAGAAAATACTGGCGCGCCATCTTGAGCGCGGCCTCGGTCGCTTCCGAACCGTCGTTCACGTAATAGACGCGCGACAAGCCCTTGGGCGCGTCGGCGATGAGCGCATCGGCCAGCTCTTCCATCGGCTGGGTGGTGAAGAACGAGTTCGAGACATAGGGCAGTTTCGCGACCTGCGCCTGGATCGCGGCGATGACGGCGGGATGGCTGTGACCGAGGCAGGACACGGCGGCGCCGCCCGAGCCATCGATGTAACGCTTGCCGGTCGAATCGAACAAATACGGCCCCTCGCCGCGCACGGCCGTGGGATAGGTGGCTTTGAGATTGCGATGAAATACATGGCTCATGGCGGCATTCTCCGGCAGCGCGGGGATTGTTGGCGCCATCCTAGTCAGGTGAAACCCGGCGCACAACGCCGCGCGGGCATTGTCGCGGGCGTTGCGTCGCCGTTATGATGCGGCCATGTGATGCTCCGGAGCGTCCGAAGTCGCGCCACTTCATCGCATTGCCCGCCGCCGTCCCCACGCCCCATTCCGACCCCAGCGACACATCCCATGGATCTGAAGCAGCACATTCGCGGCATCCCCGATTTTCCGAAACCGGGCATCCTGTTTTACGACATCTCGCCGCTGCTCGCGCACCCGGCCGCTTGGCGCGCGACCGTCGATCGCATGAAGGCGGAGATCGCGCCGTTCAAGCCCGATATCTTGGTCGGCATCGAATCGCGCGGCTTTCTGGTCGCCGCCCCGCTCGCGCTCGAACTCGGGCTTGGCTTCGGCATGGTGCGCAAAAAGGGCAAGCTCCCGGGAAAGACCATCCCCTATCGCTATGCCCTGGAATACGGCACGGACACGATCGAGATTCAGGCCGATCTCGTCACGCCGGGCCAGCGCATCGTGATTCTCGACGATCTGCTGGCAACCGGCGGCACTCTCGCCGCCGCGGTCGCGTTGTGCCGTCAGGTCGGCGGCACGGTCGTGGGCGCGGGCTGCATCATCGAACTCACGTTCCTCAACGGCCGCAAGAAACTCGACGTGCCCGTATCCGCCCTTCTCGCCTACGACAGCTAGTCTCGTCCACGACAGCGCCGCGCCGCGCTCAGAGCGCGCGCGTGACGCCGCCATCGATCAGCAGGCTCTGGCCGGTGATGTAGCTCGCATCGCCCGAGACGAGAAAAGCCACGGTCTTCGACACCTCCTCCATGCGCCCCTGGCGCGCCATGGGAATGGAGCGCATCACCGTGTCGTTCATCGGCCAATTTTCCATGAATCCGGGCAATACCGCGTTGATGCGGATGCCCTTCGACGCATAACGGTCGGCATAGAGCTTGGCGAAGCCCGCGATGGCCGGGCGGTAAACCGAGGACACGGGGAACACCAGGCGCGGCTCGAAGGCGGCAAAGGATGAAATGAGCACGATCGCGCCCCCGCCGCGCGCGATAAGCGCCGGAGTTGCCAGCCGGCACAGGCGAATCGTGCTCATGATCATGAGATTGAATCCGGCGAGCCAGTCCGATTCCGGAATCTCGAGCAGCGGGCCGTCGAAATCGGGGTCGAAGGCGGTGGTCGATTCGCTCGACCACGGCGCGTGACCATTGCTCATGACGATGGCGTCGAGGCCGCCGAAGCGCGATGTCGCCGTCTCGACCATGCGCGCGATATCTTTTTCCTCGGCGAGCGAGCCGCGCACCGCGACGCCGCCGATTTCAGCGGCGATCTTCTCGCAATTCTCGGTCGGAGAGCCGACCACCACGTCGTAACCGCGCGCGGCGAGTTCGCGGGCGCACTCCGCCCCCATGCCGCGCCCGCCGCCCGTCACCAGCGCCACCGGCCGCTTGGCCATCGCCGTTCTCCCCCGTCCCCGGTCAGCTTTTGGCCGGCGTTTCGCGGACCGGCGAATCGCGCCGGTCGCTCCAGCGCCGCGCCTTGTATTCGCTGTGCTTCACCTCGCCCTCCGCCGCCGGCTCGACCACGAAGTTCAAACCGATGCGCCGGCGCAGCTCGCTCGAGATCGCCGCGCAGAGCTTCCTCGCTTGCTCCGGACCCATGCCGGGCTTGGGCATGACGCGCACCGTCGCCACGTCGGCCGCGCGGTCGTCGCGGGTCAGAACGACTTGGTACTCGTCGACCCCGTCATGTGCGAACACGGATTCGTCCACCGATTGCGGCCAGACATTGATGCCCTTCAATTTCTTCATGTCGTCCATGCGCTCGAGCGTGCCGATCTCCACGCCCGAGAACGGCCGGCCGCACGGGCAAAACCCCGATTCGCGATACACCGCCGCGTCGCCCATGCCGTGCCGGATGAAGGGATAATCGGTATGCACGAGGCTGGTGATGACCATTTCGCCGCGCTCGCCGTCCTTTACGTGCTTGCCCGTCGCGGGGTCCACGACTTCGAGAATGAACCAGGGCGCGATGTTGTGGAGAAGCGCCGGGTGGGCGCGCGTGCCGATGCCGCGCTCGCAGGGATAGATATGATCGACGCGCGTCTGCGTGGCGCCGTAATGGTTGTAGATGGGCGCGCCCCAGATCTCTTGCTGCTTCTCGAACCAGGAATAGCTCGCCCCCTCGCCGCCGCCGAACAGCGCCTTGGGGCGGTGCAGCTTGCCGCGTTTGGCGCCGACCGCCGCCAAGTGCCCGAGATAGGACGTGGTGGCGATAACGGCGTCGGGCTTGAAACGCTCCATCAGGTCGAGTTTTCGCTCGACATCGTAATTGCCGACCGGAAAGACGGTCAGGCCGTAACTCTCGATGCCGTAAATCTCGATCCTCCCGCCGCCCAACAGGGTGATGGGATAGCACAGGAACACGCTGTCGCCGCGCTTCAAGCCGCCCCAGCGATACAGATGATCGCTCACCTTGTAGCTGCGCAGGCGCTCGGCATGGGTCTGGGCGTGAACCTCGACACCCTGACCGCTCGTGCCGCTGGTGGTGAAGACGAGATGCGGACGCTTTGCCCCGCGGAGCCCCGCCAGGCGCTGGCCATATGGCGGAACGGTTTTTTGATCGGCGATGAAATCGGCCTTGCGCGCGATGGGAATCTCGGCGGCGAACTGATCGAGCGACGCGATTGCCTTGGGCTTGGCGCCGTGACGCGCCCAGAACTCCCGGTAAAAGCCGTTCGATTTCCAAGCCCTCGCCACGATCGGCTTCAGCTTTGCGAGCTGAATTTGCGCGATGCGCCTGGGCGTCGTCGTCTCAAGCGCCTTGTCGACGAATTTCAGTTCCACCACGCCCTCCCCTAAGCCTATCCCGCGACATCGTCGCCGGTTAAACCCCCGGCGACATGGTCGCCGGTTAAACCATCGTGAGACCGCCACTCACGCTGAGCGTCTGGCCGGTCATGTAATCGGAATCCTTGGAACACAGGAAGCTGATGACGTTCGCCATGTCGTCGGGCTGGCCGACGCGGCGGAACGGAATGATCTTCACCATGCGCTGGATGAGATCGGGATTCTCGCGGATTTCCTCCTGTAGGAGGGGCGTATCCGTCGGTCCCGGGCACATGGTGTTGACGCAGACATTGTAACGGGCGTTTTCGCGCGCGAGGCTCTTGCCGAAGGCGATGATGCCGCCCTTCATGCCGGCATAGACCGCCTCGCCGCTCGTCCCCACGCGCCCCGCATCGGAGGCGACGAAGACGATCTTGCCGCGCTTTCTCTCGATCATGCCGTGCAGCACCGGCTGGGTGACGTAGAGCGCCGCCTGGAAATTGATCGCGATGACCTTGGCCCAGTAGGCGGCGTTTTCCTCGTGGAAGCGCGTCGTTCCGCACCAGCCGGTCAGATTGACCAGCGCATCGATCGGACCGTGCTTGCCGACGGCGCCTTTGACCGCGTCGCGCACGGCAATCTCGTTGGTCTGATCGCAAGTCCAGGTCGAAATGCCGGCGCCGAATTCCTTGGCGAGTTCGGCGAGACCGCCCGCGTTCATGTCCATGGCCGCGACCGTGAAGCCGTCCGCCACCAGACGCTTGACCGTCGCCTTGCCCATTCCGCCCGCCGCACCCGTGACCAGGGCCGTTTTGCCTGCTGCCATCGTAAAGTCCTCCCGATTCCTGAATTCTTGAATTCCCGAATAGTGCCGTGGGTTCCGGTTACACGAACGGCAGGCCGTGCCGTTCGAGATGTTTGCCGATCATGGCTGCCTGAATCTGGCTTGTCCCGTCGTAAATCTCGAAGGCCTTGGCGTCGCGCATCAGGCGCTCGACCGTGCCGTTGCGCGACAGCCCGCTGGCGCCGAAGACCTGCACGGCATCGACCGTGATCGCCATGCACAGCTCGGAACAGACGAGCTTCGCCATGCCGGCATAGGCCGAGGCGGGCCGATCGTGGTCGGCGAGCAGGCGGGCCAACGCCTCGCGCCACAGCGCGCGCGCGGCCGCGAGTTCGGAGGCCCGGCGCGCCAAGAGCGATTGGATCGCCTGGTGGCGGATGATCGGCTGGCCGAACTGGACACGCTCCCGCGCGTACCCGAGGGCAAGATCGAGCGCTGCCGTCGCCACGCCGAGCGCGGTCGCCGCGCAATGCAGGCGCGATTCGTCGAGCGTCAGCATCGCGAGGCGAAAGCCGTCGCCCTCCGCGCCCAGCATGTGATCGGCGGGCACTTCCACGCCGTCGAACACGACTTCGGCGACCGGGCTGCCGCGCAGGCCGATCAGGGGCTCGGCCGGACCGACGACGAGACCGGGCGTGCCGGCCGGCACGACGAAGGCCGACAAACCCTTGTGGCCGCCCGCTTGGTCGGTTTTGGCGAACACGGTGAACACGTCGCCCACCGGCGCGTTCGTGCACCACATCTTCCGTCCGTCGATGACGTAGCGGTCGCCCTTGCGCACCGCGACGGTGCGAATCGACGCGACATCCGAGCCGCCTTGGGGTTCGGAGATGGCGATGCACGGGATCGCCGCGCCCTTGGCGATCGCCGGCAAATAACGCCGTTTGATCGATTCCTGTGCCGCGTCGAGGATGGGCACGGCGGCATCGGTCGTGTTGTTGAACGACAGCGAGAACGCCGCCGAGGCCCGCGCGATGCGCTCGGAAAGCAGAATCGGCGTTTCGATGTCCCGGCCGAGGCCGCCATATGCCTCGGGCACGCCGAGCGCGAACAGGCCCAAATCGGCCGCCTTGGCGAACAAGGCGCGCGGAAACGCGTCCGCGCGGTCGATGGCGGCGGCTTCGGGCGCCACGTCCTCGCGGATGAAGCGCTCGACGCGTTCGAGCATCGCGCGCCGCGTGTCGGCGTCGAGCGCCATGCCGGCCGCCTATCCGCCGCCGTGCCGCGTCAGCGCCAGGGACCGAAATCGGGCTTGCGCTTGTCGAGGAAGGCGCGCGCGCCCTCGGCCTGTTCGCCGGTGTCGAAATAGTTCGGCGAAATCTCGGCGAGATTCTGGAACATATCCCTCGACATGGTGTCGTCCATGACATGGCGGAACGAGTTCTTCACGGATTTGAGGCAGGTGGGGCTGAGCGAGAGCATCTCGTCGCACCATTTGCGCACTTCCTCGTCGAGCTTTTCGGGCGGCACGACGGCGTTGATCAAGCCCCAATTCAGCATGTCCTGGGCCGAATAGCGCCGGCACAGAAGCCACATTTCGCGCGCGCGCTTGTGGCCGACGATATGGGCGAGGTGTGCCACCATGAAGCCGCCCGCGGGCGAGCCCACGCGTGGGCCGTTTTGCCCGAAGCGCGAGCGGTCGGAGGCGATGGTGATGTCGCAGAAATACGCCAGATGATTGCCGCCGCCGATGCACCAGCCATCGACGCGCGCGACCACGGGCTTGGGACAGGCGATGATCATGTCCGCGGTCTGGTAATCCTCCTCGCGCGCGCCGCCCTCGGCCTCCCAATTCACGTCGCCGCCCGCGCTGAAGGCGCGGGTGCCGGCGCCCGTGAAGACGATCACGCCCACCTTCCTGTCGCGCCAGGCGCGCATCAGAGCGTCGTCCCACTCGTAGATGGTGTTCTGGGTGAAGGCGTTGAGCTTATCGGGGCGGTTGATCGTGATGGTGGCGACCAGATCCTTCACCTCATAGAGAATGTCCTTATAGGGCCGGTCGAGCGGCGGACGGTCCTTGTACGAAAGGGTCATGCGCGGACATCTCCTTGGTTTCGGCTGCGATCTTGGTGGCTTCGGTCGCGGCGGGCTGAACGTTCCCGCCGGGGTAAGCTAGCCGGAAGCCCCACTCCGAGACAAATGGCACGATCGAATGGTGCGATGGAATCGCCCCCGATGGAATCGCCCCGGATGGAACCACCCCCGATGGAACCGCCCCGGATGGAATCGCCCCGGATGGAACCGCCCTAAATGGGATCGACCGGGTTGGAATCGCCCCGGATGGAATCGCCCCGGATGGAATCGACGGGGATTGGATCGCCCTGCTCCCTTGCCTAAGCTCGCGCCCTGGGCCGTGTTCCGCCGAACGGAGTTGCCATGCGCGTCGATCTCTATTGGTCGTTTTACAGCGGCTATTGCTATCTTGCGGGCGTGCGCCTCGAACGCGCACGCGCCCAGCACGATTTCGACATCGCGCTGTGCCCCGTGCGCCCGCTCGCCTTCCGCCATCCGAACATGCTGTTCGACGCCCCGCCCCAGTTCATGCGGTATTACGACATCGACACGGCGCGCATGGCGCGTTGGCTGGGCGTACCCTATGCCGATCCGATTCCCGAAGCCGCGACGCTCGATTGGCCGGCGCGGAGGCCCGCGGCGGCGCAGCCCCATATCGGCAGGCTGACGGGGCTCGGCGTCGAGGCCGAACGGCGCGGAAAGGGCTTTGCCTATGCGCGCGCGCTCTCGGACCTGCTTTTTGCCGGCGGTCCGGGATGGAACGAAGGCAACCGGATGGCCGAAGCCTTGGCGGGCGCCGGCCTCGACCTCGCCGACATGGATAAGGCGATCGTGCGCGATGCGGCCGCCATCGAGGCCGCGATCGACGCCAATGGCCGGACGCTTCTGGCCGCCGGGCACTGGGGCACGCCGACGATGGTCTATAACGGCGAGCCGTTCTTTGGGCAGGACCGCGTGGACGCCCTGCTCTGGCGCATGGCGGAGACCGCCCCTTCCTAACCCATCACGTTCCGAACGAGGGCCGCCATTCCCCGACTCTTTTACGACTCTATTCTACTACTTTTTTCTTCTACGCTTTTACTCTTCCACGATTCCACGACTCCACGACCGTCGAGAAAGGACCCCCCCGATGACCGTCCGCCTTTCCGAACTCGTGCCCCTGGGCAAGACGTTCACGATGAAACGCCACGTCACGCGCGCGGTCGTCGATGCCTACGGCGATCTGGTCGGGGACCACGATCCCATCCATTTCGACGAGGCGTTCTGCCGGAAAACCGTTTACGGCCGGCCCATCGCCCACGGCACGCTTCTGGTCGGCTATATGTCGGCGGTGTCCGCGATGGCGACGCAGGACACGGGCATCCCCTTCGTGTCGCTTGGTTACGATCGGATGCGCTTCGTCGGACCGGCCTTTGTCGGCGAGGAAGTCGAAGCGAAGCTTACGATCGTCGGTCACGAAGAAGAGCGCGGCCGTATCCTAGCCGACGTCACCGTTTCGGCCGGCGACAGGCTTTTGGCAATCGCGCGCAATATCATCAAGTTGAGCGCCTAGGGCGGAGGCGATCGAGGCGCGATCTTAACCATTCATTCACCAAAACAAGGCTATTTCTGTCATCGAAGATGGAGCCGTTCCAACACCCAATGCAATGGCGCACATTCGATCCCTGCCTTCACCGACAGTCCGCGCCGCGCGTGGTTTGAGCGCCCTTGGCTTTGTGTTCTCGGGTGCCGCGTGCGCGGTCGCCGTCGGGGCACTGAGCCTGGGCATGGACGCGCTTCGGGACATCGAAATCGCGCCGGTCGCGGCCGTGACCGGAATACTCGTTTTTCTTGCCTCCTATTATCTGCAATCGCGCGCGACCGGCTTGGCGCAAGTCCGCCTCCTCGAAGCCCTCGAAGACAGCTCGGTCGGCTTCGCCCTCATGGACCGAAGCGGCCGAACCGTGTCGGCCAATCCCGCCTTTGCATCCTTCTCGGCGCCGCTGGCGCCCGAACATCTTGCCACCCATCGCGCGGGCTCGGAAGCCAGAGCCGTGACGTTCGCCGACGGCCGCGCGGCGAACGTGGAAAATCATCCGATGCGCGGCGGCGGCACCCTGAGCGTTGTCACGAACATCACCGAACTCAAGCGCCAAGAGGACGCGCTCGCCAAGCGCACCGCCTATCTCGAAACCTTGCTCGGCAACATCGAGCACGGCGTGGTGATGTTCGATGAAAATTGGGTGCTCGCGGCCTGCAATGCGCGCTTTAGTGAAACGCTCGATCTGCCGTTCGAGCTGTCGAAGCCAGGCGTCCCCGTCGATGACATCATTCGGTTCCGCACCGAACGGGGCGATTACGGCCAGGGCGACGCGGTCGCTCTCGCGGCGGAACGGATTCGGCGGGTCCGCGAACCCGTGAATCGTTCCTTCGAGGACACTTTGCCGGGCGGCCGGATCGTCAAGCTCACGAACATCAAATTGCCGCGCGGCGGCATGGTCACGACCGTCATCGACGTGACCGCGCGGCGCAAGGCCGAGGCCGATCGCCAAAGCAGCGAAGCCTATTTCCGCATGATGGCGAACAGCGCGCCGGTCCTGGTCTGGGCCTGCGACGAGGCGGGCCAGATCACGTTCCTCAATCGCCGCTGGCTCGAATTTCGCGGCGGATCGCTCGAGCAGGAGCTCGCGCGCCCATGGGCGGACATCGTCCACCCCGAAGATGCCGCGAATTTCTTCGCGGTGTTCGACGAGGCGATCTCGACGCGTCAGACCCACACCTGCGAGTACCGCTTGCGGCGCCACGACGGCCAGTATCGCTGGATCATCTTGACCGCCGTGCCGCGTTTGGAAGGCGACGGGGCGCTCGCCGGCTTCCTCGGCTCGGCCCTCGACATCACCGACCGCAAGCGCGACGAGGACATGCTGCGCCAGTCCAAGGACCAGGCGGTCGCCGCCAGCCGCACCAAGAGCGAGCTCCTGGCCAATATGAGTCACGAACTGCGCACGCCGCTGAATGCCATCATCGGCTTCTCGGAGATCATGAAAGACGAGATGTTCGGCCCGCTCGGCCATGTCAGCTACCAGGAATATGCCCACGACATCCACGAAAGCGGCAAGCATCTGCTGACGCTGATCAACGACATTCTCGATGTCTCGAAGGCGGAAGCCGGAAAAATCGAGCTCGACGAGGAATTGGTCGATGTGCGCCCGGTGATGGAGAGCTGCGTGCGTCTGGTGAAGGCGCGCGCGGAGGCGAACGGTCTCGCGCTCGAGATCAAGCTGCCGGGAAACCCGCCCAAGCTGTTCGCCGATGAGCGACGCGTGAAGCAAATTTTCCTCAACCTGCTGTCGAACGCGGTCAAGTTCACCTTGCCGGGCGGCCGCGTGCACGTGGACGCAACCCAGCGCGCCGACGGCTCGCTGGCGCTCACGGTGAACGACACCGGCATCGGCATCGCGCCCGAGGATCTGCCGCGCGTCCTCGCGCCGTTCGGCCAGGCCGAAAGCGGACTCAACCGCAAATACGACGGCACGGGTCTTGGCCTGACGCTGACCAAGGCGCTGGTCGAACTCCATGGCGGCACGCTCGACATCGACAGCGTCAAGGGCGTGGGCACCAAGGTGTCCGCGGTCTTTCCGGCCGCGCGCGTGCGCGCCCCCGATGCCCTGCCCGAACTCTCGAGCGCGCGGGGCCGGTTGCGCCGCGCACGCGCTGCGGGCGCACGCTGAACGTCCGGATTCCGGCCCGCCGGCACCCAATCTGCACGCCCGATGGCCCAAAAGCCTCGCAACGCGCAAAATCTGGGCGCCGGGAAGGTCGGGAAAATGGGCTAGGCCGGGCGAGGTCTCGCCCGCCCATCCCGCACAAGTCTTTGAGTTATTGAAATTTTACCGCTATTTCCACGGCAGGTCGTCGAATTCTCATATAACCTACTGATTTGGCATATAATTTGCCCTATAGTGTAGATTCAGGTTGGCGTCGCCCGAGGAAAGGCGGCCTAATCGCCGCGTCCTGGATAGGGCCATGAGCGAAAACGACCAAGCCTTCCCCGGCAGCCAAGAGCCGCGCCGCGCCTTTGCGCTGCGCGCCTTCGGCGCCGTGATGGCGTTCGGCATAGCAGCCTGGCTTGGCGCCGCCACGGCCGCCGCTCAACAAAACCTGCCGAAACCGATGGGCCCGGTACTCCTGGTTGTATCGGGCGAGATCACCAACACCAACGCGCTTGGCCGCGCCGAGTTCGATCGCGAGATGCTCGAGAGCCTGGGTACCCGGGCCGTCGAGACCTCCTCGCCTTGGGCCGACGGCAAGCAACGCTATGAAGGTGTCTTGGCGCGCGACGTGATGCTGGCCGTCGGCGCGCGCGGCCAGACGGTCGTCGCGCGCGGGCTCGACGATTACACGGTCACCATCCCCATATCC
>CAMAPP010000092.1 GCA_945860095.1 Rhizobium sp. Q54
GATCACGAGCGTCGCGCCGTTCTGTTTTGCGGTGGCGGGAAAGCCTGCCGCGGGATGGACGGCGAGCGAGGAGCCGAGCACGAGGAACAAATCGGCGGCCAGGGTCTCGACCTCGGCGCGGCGCATCGGAACATCGGGCATCGCCTGGCCGAAAGCGATCGTCGCCGGCTTCACGATCCCGAGGCAGGCGACACATTCGGGCAAGACCCCGCGCGCGCGAAATGCCGCCTTGATGGGTTCGAGTTCGTGCCTCTGGCCGCAATCGAGGCAGGTGGCATAGGTCGTATTGCCGTGCAGCTCGATGACCCGCTCCTCGGGCACGCCCGACTGCTGGTGCAAACCGTCGATGTTCTGGGTAATCACGCTCGTCGCCTTGCCCTCGCGCACAAGGCGCGCAACCGCGCGGTGGCCACGATTGGGTTCGGCCTTGAGCAAGACCTTGTCGGTTTCGATCTTCCGTCGCCAGTATTCGCGCCGCACGTCCTCGGACGACAGAAATTCTTGAAAATCGATGGGGCGGTATTTCGCCCACAGCCCGCCCGGGCCGCGAAAATCAGGTATCCCCGATTCCGTGCTGATGCCGGCGCCGGTGAAGACGACCGCCCGCTTGGCGGCGGCCAGAAATCCGGCAAGCGCGCGAACGGAATCGGCATGGTCCTGGTCCATGGAAAAACTCCGCGAGGGGGGCAAGCTCCTTCACGGAGTCTAGGGCGGCGCGCACCGGCGCGGAAGGCTGCTATGATGGCCCGATGAACACCGGGCCCGCCACCGAACGCACCGTCACGCTCAATTTTGGCGCGACAAGGCGCCAATTTTCCTATCCCGAGGAAGGCAATATCGCCGAGCACTTGCAGCGCATCCTCAAGGGCGAGGAATATCCGCTACTCCCCACTGAAGTCCTGTCGCCGCGCCTCGTGCTCGATATCGGCGCCAATGTGGGTGCGACCACGCTGCTGTTCGCCTTCGCCTATCCCAAGGCCCAGGTGCGCGCCTACGAGCCCTCGCCCGCGAATTATGCCTTCCTAGCACGCAACGCCGCGGACATTCCCAATGTCGCCCTCTGCCCGTTCGGCCTGTTCGACCGGGCGGAGACGCGTAAGCTCTACCACGGCCTCAACCACGCCATGGAAAGCTCGATCTATCGTTCGGCCGACACCACCCGCGCGAGCTTCGAGACGGTCGAGTTGCGTCGCGCCGCCGAGGAATTGGCCGACCTCGCCCAAGGCCCGGGCGTGGTCATGAAGCTCGATACCGAAGGCTGCGAGGTGCCGATTTTGCGCGATCTCGGCCCAGCGCTCGCCAATCTCGACGTGCTGTACGTCGAGTATCACAGCGAGGAAGACCGACGCGCGATCGACGCGCTGGTGGGCGATAATTTCGTTTTGGCGACCGCGCGAGCATCGCGGCCCCATCTCGGGGAATTGCAGTATCTCTCGCGCCGCCTCGGCGCGCGCATCCCGCAACTCGCCCGGCCGCCGATCGGTAGCGACGCCTAAAACCCGACGCGTCAGCGTCCCTTCCCGCGAAAGACGCAGGTGAAGGTCGCGGCGACGAGCGCGATCACCATGATGATGGCGAAGGTGTCGTTGAAGGCGATCATTCCGGCCTGGTGGACGACCGCTTGGTTGACCGCCGTTCGCCCAATCGCGGTCCCCATGTCCCAGCCCTCGGGCATGGCGTGCTGGTGCCATAGCGGATTGTAGGGCGAGACGAATTCGATGAGGCCGGCGCGGATGCGCGTGGTTTCCTCCGCCCAATAGGTGATGGTCCACGCGATGCCAAGGCTCGTGCCGAGATTGATGGTCAGATAGAACATCGGCACGCATTGCTGGCGATCGGCGGGGGGCAATGTGGCGAAGGCGAGCGAGTTCACCGCGTTGAACGCGAATGCGCATGCCACGCCCTGCAGGCCCGCGGCCCAGCCGATGCTCCAATATCCGACATCGGGCGACCAGCCGGACATGAGCCCCGCGGTCGCGCCGATACCGAGAAATCCCGCGCAGGCTAAAACCTGTTTGTTGAGACGCGGCAGGAGCGGCACCATCATCAAGCTTCCGAGCATGTAGCCCAATTGGCGCGGGGTCATCAGCACGCCGATGATCTCGACCGGCAGGCCGCGAAAGTTTTGCAATAGCAGCGGCAACAGCACCATCGGCAACGGCCATAATATGCCGTACATCACGGCGCACACGAGACCCATGGTGTAATTCCAGTTCTTGAGCGGCTCGGTGCGCAAGAATGGGTCGCGCGCGGTCGCCGAGTGCGCCACGAACAGATACAGACACGCCGCCCCCACGATCGCCTCGACGACGATTTCGCTCGAGCTGAACCAATCCAGGCGCGCACCGCGATTGAACAGCAATTGAATCGCGCCCAGACCCAAGAGCAGCGTGGACAGCCCGAACCAGTCGAGCGCGCGCTTCTGATCGGACGCCTCGCGCGGAACCACGGTTAGGACTCCGAGCAAGGTAAGCGCGCCGAGCGGCAGATTCATGAAGAACACGGACGACCAGCCGTAGTGTTCGATGATGAGCCCGGCGAAGGGCGGCGCGAGGATCGAGCCGCCGACGCCGCCCACGCCCCAGACCGTGAGCGCGCGGCCGTATTGCGCGCGCGGATAGGCATCGACCGCCACCACCTGGGACAACGGGATGATCGCCGCCCCGGTGAGCCCGGCTATGAAGCGCCAGAGCACCATTTCATCGAGGAAATGGGTCGTGGACGATAAAATCGAGACGATCATGTAAACGACGACCGTGCACGCGAACAGCCGGCGGCGACCGATCGCCCCCGCAAGCCAGCCGACGAGCGTGATCGTCACCGTCGCGCCGACGATGAACGCAGTCACGACCCAGGCGATTTCGTCGGTCGTCGCCGAAAACGAACCCTGCATGTGCGGCAAAGCGAGGCTCACGACCGTGAGATCGAGCGAATACATGCTTGAGGCAAGCATGGTCGTGGCGAGGATAAGCGCGCGGCGCGGCGCGGGCTCGCCGTCGGCGCGCGCGGGGGTTTCGCTCACCGGATCACGCGGGGATTGCCGTTCCCGGCCAGGAGATTCGCGTGGGCCATCGCGGCCAAGCTAGCACGGCCCCGCGGCCCCGCGCACGAGGCGCGCCGCGCCTGATGGGTCCGTCCGATCGCCAAGAACGATTTCGGCGACCAGCGCGGCGGAGGTATCCGGGTAGGGCGACGCCCAGGACGCATATCCGCGCGCGTGGAATTTATTTCGCGGCGGAGAGCACCGCCTCGGTCGTGAAAATCGCGGCCTTCGCGGTTGCCCCCTAATTCATACGGTTGCCGGAATCCCCATGGGGAAACCGGGTTTCCTCTTCATAACAAGCGACGAAGCCCTTTTGCCAGCCCTCGCGGTACTCGGCGTCGGCGGCATAGGATTTTTCGTCGCGCCGATAGGACATCTCGTGACGCGGCCGATAGGCGACGGAATATCCGCTGGCGCAGCCGTGCCTATAGCCGGTTTGGAAATCTTCGGTGCCGGGCGGCACGCGGTCCGCCCCGGGCGATACAGTTCCCGAACACGAAGATAGCATCACCGCGAACAACAGCGCCGCCGCCAAACGCCTGCAACCGGTTGCTTGTTTGCCCATCGCCTAGACTTAAACAAGCCACCCGGAGCTCGCAAGGCCCGGCTAGGTGCAAGGCCGATTGGTTGTGAGCCGAATTGGTTGCGAGTATGGGGTCTAGGGCGCGGTCAGAAAGCGGCGCAGATGGCCGGCCACGATTTCCGGGCCCTCGACGAGCACGCTGTGACGCAAGCGCGGCATGATAGCCAGTTCCGAGCCGGCGATACGCTCGTGCATGAGCCGCGACATGCGCGGATTGGATCCCGGATCGCCCTCTCCCGTGATTACCAAGGTCCGGTTTTTGATCAGATGCAGCTTGTCGGCCATGTCGCTCAGCGCGAAGACGCGGTACGCCGCCGCATAGCTCGGTCGATGATTGCCTTCGAGTTCGATCCGGCGCCTTTCGATGATGTCGGGATGGGCCGTGCGGAACTCGGGCGTGAACCAGCGCTCAAGCGCCGCTTCGTAATGCGCGCCGGCCCCGTCGGTTTCGAGCGTCGCCAAGCGCTTGTGCACGTTCGCCCATTCGGCCTCGGTGCGCCCGGCGATCGCCGACAGGATGACCAGCCGGTCAACGGCCTTGCCCCGCATGACGCCAAAGGCCTGCGCGATCAACCCGCCCAGCGAGAAGCCGACCATGTGCGGCTGCTTGAAGCCGACGTGATCGAGCAGCCCTGCGATGTCCTCGACGAACATCTCCAAGCTGTAGGGTCCTGGGGTCTTGGCCGATTGGCCGTGACCGCGCAAATCGAACCTTAGCGAGCGAAATTCGGGCCCGAGCGCGGCGACGCACTCTTCCCAGCTTTCCTTGTTCGCGCCCACCCCGTGAATGAACACGACCTCCGTCCCCTCGCCTTCGAGGACGTAACGGAGAGTGGTGCCGTTGGCGCCAAATTCTCCGCTTCGGAGCGAACCGCCCATGGCTATTGCGCGGCCGCGCGCTTGGCGGGGCCTTGGGCGAATTTGGGCATGACCTCGTCGATCAGCAGGCGCAGCGAGCGCTTGGACACCTCGTGCGGCGCGCCGAAGCTCATGCTGTACAGCATGATGTCGGTGCCGACGGCCTCATACATCTTGAGCTTCTTGGTGACTTCGTCGGGCGTGCCGAAGACGAGGTTGTCGCGCACGGCCTCGGGCGCGAAATCGGCGCGCGCGGCGAGCGAGTCGAGATCCGCCGGCTCGGGGAAACCGTTGATCACACCGCCCGAATTGCGGAACAGCGTCTCGAAACGCCGGCTGTAATTGCGCGACGCCTCGACCGGCACGCGCCAATCGTCCGGCTTTTCGTACACGCACATGCGCCGCAGAATCATCCAGCGCGGCTTGGGCTTGTCGGGGTGATCGGCCACGGTCTTCTCGTACTTCGCCCTCAAGACGTGCATCTCCTCGAAGGGTCTCGACAGCGGATTGGACATGATGTCCGCGCCGATCTGCATCGAGAAATCGAAGCTCGCCGGGTCGCGCGCCGCGATCCAGATGGGCGGACGGGGCTTCTGGATGGGCTTGGGCGCGGACGTCGCGCTCGGCCACTGCCACAGCTTGCCCTTGTGCTCGTAATCGCCCTGCCAAAGCTTGAGAACGGCCGGGATCATCTCGCGCATGTAATCGCCGCCGCGCTCCTGCGGTATGCCCCCCGCCATGCGGTCGAATTCGTGCTGGAAGGCGCCGCGGCCGAAGCCGAGCTCGAGCCGACCGCCGCTCGCGAGATCGAGCAAGCCCGCCTCGCCCGCCACGCGAATGGGATGCCAATACGGCGCGACGACGACGGCGGTCCCGAGACGCGCGCGCTTAGCCACCTGGGCGTAGATCAAAAGAGTCGAAAACGGGTTCGGCCCGATGGTGAATTCGACCGCATGGTGCTCGGCCGACCAAATCGATTCGAGACCGCCCTCGTCCGCCATGCCGACAAGTTCCAAGACCTCGTCCAGGACCTTGGTCATCTTCTTGTCGGGATCAAAGCGCTGTAGATCGACGGCAAGGGCGAATTTCATGGCGATTCTCCGGAAGCGTTGAGGCGGTGGACGTTGAGGTGAACGGCGCGAAAAGGAGTTACGACTTCATGCGCATGACGAAGGGATCGTGTGTCACGCCCGAATAATCGATCATCACGTTCTTCAAGCGGGTGTACTCGCGGATGGCCTCGAAGCCGTTGTGCTTGCCGTAACCCGAGGACTTGAACCCGCCCGAGGGTGAGGTATAGGCGGCGGTGCGATAGCAATTGATCCATACCAGACCCGCATCGACATCGCGCGCAAAACGCATGGCGCGGTCTATGTCGCGCGTCCAAATGCCCGCTGCAAGGCCGTAGACCGTGTCGTTGGCCTGGCGCATCAAATCGGCCTCGTCCTCGAACGCCATCACGCCCGCCACGGGGCCGAAAATCTCGTCGCGGCACAGGCGCATGTCGTTGTGCACGTTCACGAACAAGGTCGGCTCGAAATACCAGCCGCGCGCCAAGGCCGCGTTCTGGGGCTGACGGCCGCCGAGCACGCATTTGGCGCCGTCCTCGACGGCATAGCCGACATAGCGCTGCACCTTGTCGAGCTGCGCCTTGAGGGCGAGGGGGCCAAGCTGAGTGTCCTCATCGGTCGGATGGCCGATGCGCACCGCACGGCCGCGCTCGATCACCTTGTGCACGACCTCGTCGAAAGCGCGCTTGTGGACGAAGACGCGGCTGCCGGCGACGCAGCTCTGCCCCGCCGCCGCGAATATGCCGGCGACGATGCCGTTCGCGGCGCGGTCGAGATCGGCATCGTCGAACACGATGTGCGGCGATTTGCCGCCGAGTTCCATGTTGCAGGGCGCCAGATGCGAGGCGGCGTTGGCGGCGACCTTCTTGCCCGTCTCGGTGCCGCCGGTGAAGGCGATCTTGGCGATATCGGGATGGCGCGTCAGCGCGTCTCCGGCGCCGCTGCCGTAGCCCGTCACCACGTTGACGACACCCTTCGGAAAACCCGCCTCGATCACGAGTTCGGCGAAAGCGAGCGCCGATGCCGAGGTGTGTTCGGACGGCTTGAGCACCACCGTGTTGCCGATCGCCAGATTGGGCGCGCAATTGCCCGCGATCAGGTACATCGGCGAATTCCACGGCACGATGATGCCGACCACGCCGATGGGTTCGCGCAGCGTGAAATTGAACATGTCGAGCTTGTTGATCGGAATCGTGTCGCCCTGGATCTTGTCGGCCATGCCGGCGAAATAGCGGAAGGTCTCGGGCGTATAGCTCACCTGCGCGACCATTTCCTTGAGCAGCTTGCCGTTGTCGCGAGTTTCCATCGCGCCAATCGCCGCCGCGTGCGCGCCGACGAGATCGGCGAGCTTGGCGACGAGCTTGCCGCGCTGGGTTTGGGTCATGCGCCGCCAGTCCGGGCTCAGGAACGCGCGCTTGGCCGCGGCCACGGCCTCGTCCACGTCCCCGGCGTCCGAATCGGCCGCCTCGTACCATGGTTCGCCATTGGTCGGATCGAAGCTCGGCAGGTAGCGTCCCGATTTCGGCGGGCGCATCGCACCGTCGATGAAATTGAGCGTGCGCTTGCCTTCGATGGACGCGATCGACATCGCCATGGCGGCCTCCCCCGAACCGGCGAACCCATTCCCCCGGTCCGCCCATGGGAAACCGATAAACTATCTTTCGCCCCGGCGCGAATCCACGCGCGCATCCGAACTCCCGCCGGCAAGAAAACCAAAGGGCGGGGAAAGTATCGCTGGACAACGCGGCGGCGCGTCGAACAACATCCTGGCGCGAAAGCGGATATGCGCGGGGAGGCGCGGCATGGCGATCGATGCGGCGACACGGCGGCAAATCCTCGATGGCGTCGACCGGCTGGCCCGCGAGCGCATTGCCCCGCGCGCCGCCGAAATCGACGCGACCGACCGATTCCCCGAGGATCTGTATCGCGCCGCGGGCGAGCTTGGCCTGTTCGGCCTTTGGATCCCCGAGGAGTACGGCGGCATCGGCCCCGATTTGGTGACGCCGCTGCTCGTCTCCGAGCGCATCGCGCAAGCCAGCGCCTCCTTCGCCCTGAGCTTCTCCAATTGCGGCGACGCCGTGACGCCCATCGTCCACGCCGCGACCGAGCGAGTGAAGCGGCAGTGGCTGCCCGGCATCGCGCGCGGCGAGTTCATACCCGCTTTCTCGTTGACCGAGCCGCAATCGGGCTCGGACGCGGCCTCGATCAAATCCACGGCCCGGCGCGATGGCGACCACTATGTCATCAATGCAAGGAAAATGTGGTGCACCAACGGCTCGGTCGCGCACGTTTACACCGTCTTCGCCAAGACCGATCCCGAGGCCGGCCATCGCGGCGTCTCGGCCTTCGTCGTGCCGCGCGACGCCGAGGGCATCCGGGTTGGGCGCGACGAGCCCATCATCGGCCTGCGCGGCAGCCCGACGACCGAACTGGCGTTCGAGGACGTGCGCGTGCCGCTCGATGCGCGTTTGGGCGACGAAGGCCAGGGTTTCAAGATCGCCATGATCACGCTCGACGAAGCGCGGCTCAATTGCTCGGCGATGGCGCTGGGCACGGCCACCGCGGCGCTCGAGCTCGCCGTCGCCTACGCCAAGGAGCGCGTGCAGTTCGCCAAGCCGATCATCCAGCACCAAGGCCTGGAGTTTCTTCTCGCCCGCCTTGCGGCCGAATTGTCGGCCGCGCGCGCGCTGTGGGAAAAGGCCATCGTCATGCTCGAAACCTCGCGCTCGCCCGAAACCGGCGTGCATTGCGCCATGTCCAAGCTGATGGCGACCGAAACCGCGATGCGCGTGACGACCGAGTGCGTGCAGGCCATGGGCGCGAACGGGCTGTCGCGCAACAATCCGCTGGAGCGCATGATGCGCGACTGCAAGCCGTTTCAGGTCTTCGACGGCACGACCCAAATCCAGCAGCTTCTGATCGGCCGCTATCTGCAAAAGAACGGCGTGCCGCGCACGGGCGGCCCTTTCGGATGAACGCGCCGCGCGGCGCGTGACCCACCAACGAGAAACGGCGGAGCGGAGATCATGGCGAAGCGCAAGGCGATCGATATTCTGTGCAATCACTTCACGCCGGAAAGCATCCGCAAGAACGTCAGCGAGAATCCCGAGGAGGCCGCGCGCTTCGAGCAGGTGGGCGTGCTGTCGAAGGTGCGCGAACTGTCACCCGACGCGTTCATGGCGCACATGGACGAGCTCGGCGTCGAGTATTTGCTCGTGCCCTCGATCGTCACCTGGTCGTACTGGGAGAACCATCCGGTCGAACGCACGACGGTCGAGGAAGTGACCTCGCTCCGCGAGATGTATCCCAAGCGCATCTTCGGTCTTTACGGCGTCGATCCGCGCACCCGCATGGCGGGCGTGCGCGAATTGGAAATGTGCGTGCGCGAGCACAACTTTCGCGGCATCCACATCCACCCGCACGGCTTCGGCCATCCGCCGAATCACAAGTATTATTTTCCGTTTTACGCCAAGTGCCAGGAACTCGGCATCGCGGTCGTGGTGTCGATGGGCCACACGCTCGACCTCATGCCGATCGAGAACGGTCGTCCGGTTCATCTCGACGAGGTCGCGCTCTATTTCCCGGACCTGCCCATCGTCATCACCCATACCGGCTGGCCGTGGGTGGAGGAAGCCATCGCCGTCGCGTGGAAGCACCCGAACGTCTATATCGGCACCTCGGCGTACAAGCCGAGATACTGGAAGCCCGAGATGGTGCATTTCCTCAATTCGTTCGGACGCGGCAAGGTGATGTGGGGCAGCGACTTCCCACTCATCCAACACGAGGAAGCGCTCGACCAAATCGACGCCCTGAAAATCCGCGACGAGGCGCGCAGCGCCCTCATCTACGACACCGCCGCCAAGGTCTTCAAACTGCCCTAGGCCCGAGCGGATATGGGCGGTCGATCACCATCGGCTTCAACCGCTTCTCGCACCGCGTTCGATCGCGCTGGTCGGCGCCTCGCCGCGTGCCGGAACAGCGGGCAAAGATGCCTTGCGCCAATTGCGTCAATTCGGCGATTGGGGCGCGATCAGTTGGATTTCGCCTGGAGTTGGGAAAAATAAGCGTCGATCGCGCGCTTGATCGCGGCCGCGGTTTTCGTGCGATGAGCCTCGGACAAAAGGCGCTGCTCGTCGGCCCGATTGGACAGATAGCCGAGCTCGATCAAAACCGACGGGATGTCCGGCGCCTTGAGCACGGCAAAGCCAGCGAAGCGGTGCGTGCGGTCGAGCACCGCGCCGGTCGTGCGCATGGATTCGACGAGACTGCCCGCCACCCTCACGGCCTGGTTCAGGCTCTCGCGCTGGGCAAGATCGATGAGAATATTCGATACATCGGCGCTCTTGTCCGAGAGGTCGATGCCCGCGATCACGTCCGCCTTGTTTTCCTTGGCGGCCAGGGCCTCGGATTCCTTGTCGGAAGCCTGCTCGGACAGGGTATAGACCGAAGCGCCGCGCACGGACGAACTGCCGATCGAATCGGCATGGAGCGAGATGAACAGATCGGCGCCGCCCTCGCGCGCAAGCGCCACGCGGTCGCGTAGGCGGATGAACACGTCGTCGTCGCGCGTCAGGACGACCTTGTACCGCCCGCCCTTTTCGAGATGGCGGCGCAGCTCCTGCGCCATGGCCAGAGTGATGTGCTTCTCGTAAACGCCCGACACGCCGATGGCGCCCGGATCGACCCCGCCGTGACCGGCGTCGATGGCGATCACCCGCTTGTCGTCCGTTTTTTTCTTTTTGGCCACGGGCGCGGACGCGGCGGGCCTTGCCGCCTGCTGGACGGGCTGGCGCGATTTCTGGTCCTCGGCGAAAATCTCGGCCGTCGCCGCTTCGAGATCGATGACCAAGCGATGCTGGCGCTCGCCCTCGGGTACCGCCAGGAACGCCGCCTTGACGCGGACCGGCCCCTTGAGGTCGATGACCACGCGCGAGGCGCCCTGCTGGAAATTGCCGTAGCGAAACCCGGCCACGAGGCCGGCCGGGCGCGTGCCGGAATCGGCGGGCAGACGCCAATCGACTTCAGGCAGTTCGACGACGACACGGTAGGGATCCGACAGGGTAAACACGTTGAAAATCACCGGTTCGCTGAATTCGAGCACGAACCGTGTCTTGTCGGGATGGGGCCCCACCCGGACGGAATTGGCCACCGGTTCAGCCGCCAGGGGCAAAGCCCACACCGCAAGGCAAGCGGCAAGGGTGAGAAGCCGCAGGGTTAATTTGTTGCCGTGGCACATCTAGTGGGTATCCAATCTCATATCCCCAAGATACCACTATCATAATGCGCCCAATCATGCATCCTTGGGCCGGTGACCCCACGCCGTTCGGGACCCCATTCGAGAAACGTTTTGTGAAAGATCGCAAGATTTGCTATCTTCCTCGCTGCCGATAGCTGGCGCCTGATCGCCTCCGCGCACTTTAGCGGACCTGGCGGCGGACGCTGCCCGGCCCTCCAGCTGGCGCGCCCCTCGGGGCGCGCCGCTCACGGGACATCACGATGCCTTTGAGTTCATCGAAACCGGCCCAAGCGATCGCCGCATTTGGCGAGCGATGGCGCATGCCGTTTTGCCGCATGCGCTTGCGCGCCGCGGCCGGTTTCGCGCGCGCGCCCGAATCCGGGCGCGCCCGACCCATCACGGAGATTTGCCTAAATGTCGAAAACACTGCTTATCGACGCGACCCACCCGGACGAAACCCGGGTCGTCGTCGTCAATCGTGGCCGGATCGAGGAATACGATCACGAATCGGTCACCCGAAAGCCGCTTAAAGGCAACGTCTATCTTGCCAAGGTTACGCGCGTCGAGCCGTCGCTTCAGGCGGCGTTCATCGAATACGGCGGCAACCGTCACGGATTCCTCGCGTTCAGCGAAATCCACCCGGACTATTACCGGATTCCGATCGAAGACCGCGAAGCGCTGATCGCCGAGGAACAGCGGCTGTCCGACCGCCACCGCACCCGGAACGGCGACGAATCCGGAGCGCGCGAAAACGGCGACGGGCCATCGGACGATAACGCCAATGGCGATAGCGAGCCCACGAGCGCCGCGCGTGGGGACGACGAGCCCCAAGACGACGATGCCGCCGAAGGCGAGAACCGCGACGGCGAGAACGGCAACGAATCCGCCGACGATTCCGGGCTCGATGAGAACGGCGAGGCCGCGGGCGCGCGCGATTCGGGCGAACAATCCCGGCTCGGCGATTCGAATCCGGATGATTCGAATCCGGACGATTTGACGGCCCAGGCGCAGCCTTCCGACGCAGTCCGCATCGCCGACGTACACGGCCAAGACACGCGGCCCGCGGACGAAAACTGGACGAATGACGGCTTTGCGCGCGACGAGGATTCCGAGCGCGCGGACGACGCCGCGTCGAGCGAGGCCGCGACCGAGGCTAGCGCGCGCGACGAATCCGCGATGTCCGCCGAAGAACCCGGCGCGGCGCCGATGGATGACGATGCCCGCCTGGCCGAAAGCGGCGACCGCGCGCCCCGCGTGCAGCCTGCCCGCGTCGAGCGCGACGAGACGGCCGAGGAAATCGGCGAGGAACTGCGCCGCCGCCGCATCCAGTTGCGCCGGCGCTACAAGATCCAAGAGGTCATCAAGCGCCGCCAAATCCTGTTGGTGCAGGTGACCAAGGAAGAGCGCGGCACCAAGGGTGCGGCGCTGACCACCTATCTGTCGCTCGCGGGGCGCTACTGCGTGCTCATGCCCAATACCGGAAAGGGCGGCGGAATCTCGCGCAAGATCACCAGCCAAAAGGACCGCCAGCGCCTGAAGCAGGTCGTCGAGGATTTGGAAATCCCCGACGGCATGTCGCTCATCCTGCGCACGGCGGGACAGGAACGCACCAAGGCCGAGGTCAAGCGTGACTACGAGTACCTGATACGCCTGTGGGAAGACATCCGCGAGCAGACGCTGGTTTCGACCGCGCCCGCGGTGATCTACGAAGAAGCCAATGTGGTGAAGCGCGCGGTGCGCGATCTTTACGGCCGCGACGTCGACGAAGTCGTGGTCGAGGGCGAAGACGGCTACAAGGCCGCGCGCGGCTTCATGCGCGCGATGATGCCAAGTCACGTGAAGCGCGTGCGCCTGCACGACGATCCCTCGGCGCCCCTCTTCCACCACTACCAGGTCGAAAGCCAGCTCGACACCATCTACACGCCGGTGGTCCAGCTCCGCTCGGGCGGCTCGATCGTCATCAATCAAACCGAAGCCCTGGTGGCCATCGACGTCAATTCTGGCCGAGCGACGCGCGAACGCAATATCGAGGAAACCGCGACCAAGACCAATCTGGAAGCGGCCGAGGAGGTCGGGCGCCAACTGCGCCTGCGCGATCTGGCGGGCCTCATCGTCATCGACTTCATCGACATGGAGGACAACCGCAACATCCAAGCGGTCGAGCGCAAGCTCAAGGACGCCGTCAAGGACGACCGGGCGCGCATCCAAATCGGGCGCATCAGCCAGTTTGGTCTCCTCGAAATGTCGCGCCAGCGCCTGCGATCGAGCGTGGTCGAAACCTCGACCGAGCGTTGCCGAGCGTGCGTCGGCACGGGCCTCGTGCGTTCGGCCGCATCGAGCGCATCGCAGATCATGCGCGCGGTCGAGGAGGAAGGCCTGAAACGCCGCGCGGCGGCCATCACCTTGACGGTAACCGCGCGCGTGGCGCTCCACATTCTGAACCAGAGCCGCAAGGCCCTGGCCCAGATCGAGATGCGCGGCCTCTTCGATGTCACCGTGGCGACCGACGACCATCTCGTTGATCCGCCCTACCGCGTCGAGGTCACGCGCGTGCGCGAGGCCGGCGCGCCCGAGCCCGTGCGGCAAACGCGGCGCCCGTCACCGCCCGTCGAAGACGACGCGGCGGAATTGCCCGAGGACGACGCGTTTGCCGCGGACGACCGGGCAACCGAAGGCGCGGAAACGGTTCGCGACGCCGCATCCGGCGCGCCGCGCGAAGGCCGGACCGAAGGCAC
>CAMAPP010000093.1 GCA_945860095.1 Rhizobium sp. Q54
CACCCGCGCCCGCGACGAGGCGCGAGCGCACCGGCGGCACGTACAATGCGCCCCACGCGCGCAGCGGCGCAAACATCGTGTCGCGCAGCAAGGCCGAAAGCTGACGCGCGGTGTAAGGATGGCCCTGGCCGAAGGGCGTATGGTCGAAACGCGCCCAAATCCCGCGCCGGTTGGGCGCGACGACCAAAAGCCGTCCGCGCTCGCTCATCACCCGCCAAATCTCGCGCAAGGCCGGGCGCACGTCACGGCTGAACTCAAGCGCATGCACCACCAGCACTCGGTCGAAGAACAGATCGGGAAACGGCAATTCATCCTCGCCCGCCAGCACCGCAAGACCCCGCCCCTCGCTGGGCCAGTGCAGAACGCCCTGCCCCGCCGGCATGAGGGCGATGGTGCGCTCGCCGCCATCCTCGCCGGGCGAGAGATAGGGCGTGGCATAGCCAAGACCGAGCACGCGCTCGCCCTTGAGATCGGGCCAGATATGCCGGATGCGCCGGCGCAACAGCGTGCGCGCGAGCCGGCCCAGGCCCTCGTCGTAGAAATCGCGCAGATCGAGAACATCCATGGCGGGCGCCCAGTCTAGCAGGCGCCGCCAGGGCGCGATATTCTCCGCGCCCGCCGCAACCGCCGACCGGAGGAAACACCTATGAAACTGCGCTATTCGCCGACCTCGCCCTATGTGCGCAAGGTCGTGGTCTTCGCCAAAGAAACCGGTCTGGACCCGCGCATCGAGTTCGTTGCGACGACCACGGGAGTAACTTCGGATTTGGCCAAACAAAATCCGCTCGGCAAGGTGCCCGCGCTCATCGCCGACGACGGCACGGCGATCTACGATTCGCCCGTGATCCTCGAATACCTCGATGCGCTCAATCCCGGCCCCAAACTCATTCCCGCCTCCGGCCCCGCGCGCTGGAAGGCGCTTGTCGGTCAGGCGCTGGCCGACGGCATCATGGACGCGGCCGTGCTGCGGCGCGGCGAGGTTCTGCGCCCGCAGAGCGTGCAATCGACCGATTTTCTCAACAAGCAGGCGGCGGTTTGCGCCTCGGGCCTCGATACCTTGGAGCGCGAGGCCGAAGCCCTGGCCTCGCCGATCACGGTCGCCCAGATCTCGGTCGGCTGCGCGCTCGGCTATCTCGATTTCCGCTTCGCCTCGGACGAATGGCGCAAGTCCCGGCCCAAGCTCGCCGCTTGGTTCGAGGCGTTCAATGCGCGCCCGTCCATGTCGTCCACGGTGCCCAAGGGCTGATGCGCGCCGAGGACGTCGTCCGGCTGCTGGACCTCGCCCCGCACCCCGAAGGCGGCCATTTCCGCGAAACCTATCGCCACGTGCCGCAGGCGGGCGGACGCGGCGCGATGACGGCGATCTATTATCTGCTCGCCGCGGGCGAGCGGTCGCAGTGGCACCGGGTCGATGCCGACGAGCTGTGGCACCATTACGCCGGCGCGCCGCTCGCGCTCGCGCTATCGGCCGATGGCATGGACCGCGAGGATTTGGTGCTCGGCGCCGCCTTCGCCGAGGGCGCGCGGCCGCAAATCCTCGTGCCCTCGGGCACGTGGCAGGCGGCGCGAAGTCTCGGCGCCTGGACTCTCGTCGGCTGCACCGTGGGACCGGCGTTCGAGTTCGGCGGGTTCGAGCTTGCCCCCGCGGGCTGGGAGCCGGGATCGGGCTAGGCCCGCCACAAATCGCGCGAGGCGGAGTGCCGTCGAAAGCCGAGAAATTCCCGTGCCTGCAATCCTAACGTCTGCCTTCGCGGGCAAGGGATTGGCCCTCGCCGAGCGCGCGCGGCCGCGCGGAGCGGCGCGGCTTCGTACCAATAGGGATGGCCCCAACACCGCTGGGTTTCGTCTCCGGAACGTCTTGGGGTATCGGGCGAGCCGGCGGATCGCCGAATGCGCGCGTCCGTGCCGTTAATACCGAATGGGCGCGTCCGCGCCGTCAGTACATGTGCTGGCCGCCATTGATGGACAGGGTCGAGCCGGTGACGAAACCCGCCTCGTCGGCGACGAGGAACAAAACGCCGCGCGCGATGTCCTCGGCCTTGCCGAGCCTGCCCACGGGGATGCGCGCGACGATTTTCTCGAGCACGTTCGGCGGCACCGCGCGCACCATGTCGGTATCGACATAGCCCGGCGCGATGGCGTTGACCGTGATGCCTTGGGCGGCCCCTTCCTGGGCCAGGGCCTTGGTGAAGCCGTGGATGCCCGATTTCGCGGCGGCGTAATTGACCTGGCCGTACTGGCCCGCCTGGCCGTTGATCGAGCCGATATTGACGATGCGCCCGAACCGGCGCGCGCGCATCGATTCGATGACGCAGCGGCTCATGTTGAAGCAGGAGGTGAGATTGGTGTCGATGACCGCCGCCCAGGATTCGGGCGTCATGCGCTGCAAGGTGCCGTCGCGGGTGATCCCGGCATTGTTCACGAGGATGTCCACCGGGCCGATTTCCGCCGCGATGCGCTCGACCGCCGCCTGGCACTGGTCGAATTTCGAGACGTCGAACTTGTAGGTCGCGATGCCCGTCTCGGCCGTGAACGCCTCGGCGGCCGCGTCGTTGCCGACATAATTCGCGGCGACCTTGTAGCCCGCGTTCTTCAGTCCGACCGAGATCGCCCGGCCGATGCCGCGCGTGCCCCCCGTGACGATCGCCACCCGATTCATGAATGCCTCCGCGCCCGCCATGCCGGCCGCCCGGGAAGATCCCGGCGCCGTCCGGCCGGTACTCTAAGTTAGTCGCGGGCCACGCAAAGCGCGATTCCCATGCCGCCGCCGATACACAAGGTCGCCATGCCCTTCTTGGCATCGCGGCGCTGCATTTCGTGCAGCAGCGTGACCAGCACGCGCGCGCCCGAGGCGCCCACGGGATGGCCGAGCGCGATCGCCCCGCCATTGACGTTCACCTTGGCCGGGTCGAGTTGCAGCTCCTTGTTGACGGCGCATGCCTGGGCCGCGAAGGCCTCGTTGGCCTCGACGAGATCCAGATCCCCGACCGTCCAACCCGCCTTCGCCAGCGCGGCGCGGCTCGCGGGGATCGGGCCCGAACCCATGATCGCCGGATCGACGCCCGCGGTCGCCCAGGACACGATGCGCGCGAGCGGCTTGAGGCCGCGCTTCTTCGCTTCCGCCGCGGACATGAGGACGACGGCCGCGGCGCCGTCATTGATGCCGGACGCATTGCCCGCCGTCACCGAGCCGTCCTTGGCGAAGGCCGGGCGCAGCTTGCCGAGCGTCTCCTTGGTCGTGCCGTGGCGCGGGTATTCGTCGTCGGAGACGACGACATCGCCCTTGCGCGTCGAGATCGTCACGGGCGCGATTTCGTCCTTGAAGCGCCCGGCCTTCTGGGCGGCCTCGGCCTTCTGCTGGGAGGCGGCGGCGAAGCCATCCTGTTCGTCGCGCGTGATCTGCCATTTCTGGGCGACATTCTCGGCGGTATTGCCCATGTGATAGCCGTTGAAGGCGCACCACAACCCATCCTTGATCATCGAATCGACGAAATTGAGATCGCCCATCTTCTGCCCGTTGCGTAGATGCGCGATGTGCGGCGCCTGGCTCATGCTTTCTTGGCCGCCCGCGACGACGATCTCGGCATCGCCGAGCATGATCGCCTGATAGCCGAGCGCAACCGTGCGCAATCCCGAGCCGCAAAGCTGATTGATGCCGTAGGCGGTTTTCTCGGCCGGCACGCCCGCCGCCATCGCCGCCTGGCGCGCCGGGTTCTGGCCTTCGCCGGCGTTCAGAATCTGGCCCATGATGACCTCGGTCACCTCGCCGGGCGCGACATTCGCGCGTTCGAGCGCCGCCTTGATCGCGACTTTGCCCAAGTCATGGGCCGGAAGGCTCGACAGCGCGCCGTTGAAGCTGCCGATGGGGGTGCGCGCGGCGGAGACGATGACGACCTCGGTCATGGGGGACTCCTTGGGACGGGGCGACGGAGACGGGGCGACGGGGACTGAGCGGCGGCGAACCTCAAATTATATGCTGCACCGCAGCAAGACAATCAAGCGGTCCCCTCCAAGACTTAGGGGCTAGGGCCTAGGCCGAATATTAGCCAGCTTCCGCGTGGCTCGGCGCGCGCAGCCAGGCGGCAAGGGGTTGCCAGACTTCGGCCTCGGCGCGGCCGCCGACCACCATGCCGACATGGCCGAGCGCGGTCTTGAGCACGCGCGCGCCCGCCGCCGCCGCCAGCGCTTGCGCCGCGGCGGGCGGCACGATGCGGTCGCGTTCGGGCACCACCACCAGCATCGGGCAGGCGATGGCCGAAGGCAGAATCGCGCGGCCCGCCATGCGCCAGCGCCCCCGGGCGGGATCGTTGGCGCCGTACCAGCCTTCGAGACATTCGCGCGCGACGGGTGCCGCGAGCGGCACGCCGTCATTCGCCCAATCCTCGAGCGCGACGAAGGCCGCCGCCTCGCGCGAGCCCGGCGCGTGGCCGGCGAAGCCGAGAAATTTCCGCAGCGCCAATTGGGGATCGAGACTCGCGAACAAGGTCTGCAAGACATCGAGCGGCACCTCGCCCAGCGCCTCGAACACCGGCCAGAGCGGCGCCATGGTCGCGGCCAGCGCGCGGGCCTGGGCGGGCCGCTCGGCGTGGAAATCCCACGGCGTCGCCAGCACGGCGAGCGCCGATACGGCCTCGGGGCGCAGCACGGCGAGCGCGAGCGCGAGCAAGCCGCCCATGCAATAACCGACGACGCGCACCGGTGCGCCGCCATTTTCCCGGCGCGCCTCGTCTAGCGCGCGCGCAAGACGCCCCGCGACGTAATCCTCGAGCGAAAACGCGCGCTCCACCGCGCCGGGCGCCGCCCAATCGATGAGGAGGGGGCGCAAGCCCGAGCAAGCGAGATAGCGCACAAGGCTGCGGCCCTCGGCCAAATCGAGGACATAGGCGCGGTTGATGAGCGAAGGCACGACCAACACCGCGGGCCCCGTGCCGCCGTAATCGAGCAGACGCGTCGTGCCTTCGCGCCAAATCGCGGGCGGATCGGCGAGGGTGCGCGCGTGGCCGTGGCCGCGATAGGCGGCGATGCCGTCGAGAAATTGGCCGAAGCGGCGTCTAATTTCGCGTTCGACGGCGTGTTCGAACGCTTCCCTTGGCGCGTCCGCGAGCGCCGCCGCCAAGTTTGCGGCCCTTGGCTTGAGCGACGCCTTCCAAGGCAGCGAGCCGCTTCTCAAGCCGGGCAAGGCGGCGAGCGAGCTGCTCCACGTCGCCAGCGCCACCGCCAGATGGAGCGGCAGCGGCCTCGGCCCCTTTCGTCCGATCCGGGGCTTGCGTGGTTCGGCCTGCGTCATCGTCCGCCCATGTTTTGTCGGTGGCCGGCCTGTCGGTGGCCGGCCTGTCGGTGGCCGTCTGGTTCATGGGCGCCTGGCCCATGATCGGCGCGAACGCAGTCACCCAATCGGCCGCGCCGGCGCCCAATAAGGCCATCCACCGGCCAAGAGAATCGGCCAGTTCCGGGTCCGCGGCAACGAGACTTAGCTGCTCTTGCCACAGATCGAGGAACCGTTTGGCCAAATCGTTCAGATCGGGCAGATCGGGTGGTTTTGTCATGGGCGGCCACTATATCCCAGTCCACAAGACCCCAGTCCACAACCCGCGGCACCGCTCTTGTTCTTGTCTTGCGCAGTGCAGCATATTGCAGCCATGCTGCGCAGCATAACTCCCCAACCGAGCCCGAAAGGCAGGACATGGCCGAGCCAAACGACGCCGCCAAGCCGCCCATCATCATCAAGAAATACGCCAATCGCCGACTCTACAACACGGCGACCTCAAGTTATGTGACGCTCGACGACCTGTGCCAGATGGTCAAGCAGCGCATCGTCTTCACGGTCCACGACGCCAAGACCGGCGACGACATCACCCGCGCCGTTCTGACCCAGATCATCGTCGAGGAAGAGGGCAAGGGGCAGAATCTGTTGCCCATCGGCTTTCTGCGGCACTTGATCGGCTTCTACGGCGACTCCCTCCAGGGTCTGGTACCAAAGTACCTCGAGGAGAGCATGGGCGCCTTCATGCACAACCAGGAGCGCATGCGCGCCTATGTGCAGAACGCCCTCGGCGGCATGTTCCCGTTCGGCCAATTCGAGGAACTGGGCAAGAAGAACATGGCGATGATGGAACAAGCCATGCGCATGTGGGCGCCGCTCGGCGCCACGGGCGGGACGGAAAATCCCATGCCCCCGGCATCGTCCCACGCATCGGCCCCCGCATCGTCCCACACATCGGCCCCTGGAGGGCCGTCCGGCGCAAGCGCCGCGCGCGAGGGCGCGGACAAACTCGACGACCTCCAGCGCAAGATCGACGCCCTTCAGCGCCAGGTCGAGGATATAGGCCGCGCCCGCAAGGACTGACGCACCGATCGACGGGAGTTCCCGGACATGACCGCAGACCCTGCCCCTGGCGCCATTCCGGAGCCGGAACTCGCGCGCCTGAAGCGCCAGGCGAAGGACCACATCCTGTTTTACGGCCGCGAACTGTCCGACACCTTGATCACGAAGGCGAGCGGCGCGCGCCTGACGGACGAGACGGGGCGCGAGATCATCGATTTCGCCTCGGGCCAGATGTGCTCGACGCTCGGCCACGGCCATCCGGCGATTCTCGAGGCCATACGCGCCGCGTGCGACGACGCGATCCACATCGATTCGACGAAATTGTCGCCGCCCGTGATCGAGCTCGCCGCCGAGCTCGCGGCTCTCCTGCCGCCGAATCTCCAAAAATCTCTGTTCCTCTCGACGGGCGGGGAATCGAACGAGGCCGCAATACGCCTAGCCAAGCTCCACACCGGACGGTTCGAGATCGCCTCGCTCGCCAATTCCTGGCACGGCACCACCGCGGGCGCGCAGTCGAGCACCTATTCCTCGGGCAGGCGCGGATACGGCCCCGCCATGCCGGGCAGTTACGCCCTGCCGCCGCCCTATGCCTATCGCTGTCCCGTGCGCCACTGCCAGGGGCGCTGCGACATGACGTGTCTCGATATCGGCTTCGAGATGTTCGACCAGTGGTCCACCGGCGCGGGCGCCGCGGTCATCGTCGAACCGGTGCAAAGTGCTGGCGGCATCATCGTGCCGCCCGATGGCTGGCTCAAGAAGCTGCGCGCGCTGTGCGCGGCGCGCGGCATGTTGGTGATCTACGACGAGGCGCAGACGGGTCTCGGGCGCCTCGGCCTCAATTTCGGCTTCGAGCACGAAGGCGTGCCGCCCGATATGATGACGCTGTCGAAGACGCTGGGCGCGGGCGTGCCGCTCTCGGCCTTGGTCACCGGCGGCGCCATCGCCCAAAGCGCCCGGGAGCGGAAATTTTCGTTCTACACCTCGCACGCCAACGACCCCATGCCCGCGCGCGTGGGTCTCGCGGTCGTGCGCACCCTCGTGGGCGAGCAATTGGCCGCGCGCGCGCGCGAGATGGGCGCCTATCTGCGCGCGGGCATCGACGGCCTGGCCCAGCGCTACGAGGTGCTCGGCGATGTGCGCGGGCGCGGCATGTTGATCGGCCTCGAATTCGTCCACGATCGCCAAGGCAAGAAGCCCAATACCGAGCTTGTCGAACGCGCGACCAAGCGCGCCTTCGAACTCGGCCTCGTCGTCAACCGCCCGGGCGGCGCGGCGCATTGCTGGCGCATCGCCCCGCCGCTGACCATCGACCGCGCCGATATCGACGCGGCGATCGAAATCATGGACCGCGCGCTCGGCGAGTGCGGCGCGCGCTAAGGCCATGGCCGGACGCACGCGCGAAAGCGATTACGTCGTCGTCGGCGCGGGTTCGGCGGGCTGCGTGCTCGCCGCGCGCCTGTCGGAAGACGAGGGCTGCGACGTAACGCTGCTCGAAGCCGGCGGCTCCGACAGAAGCCCGCTCATCCGCATTCCCTTCGGCCTCATGTGGGTGATGCAAAGCCCGCGCTTCGATTGGCGCTTCGTCACCACGCCCCAGCCGCGTCTGGCCGATCGCGCGCTCGCCTTCCCGCGCGGCAAGGTTCTCGGCGGCTCGTCCTCGATCAACGGCATGACCGCGATTCGCGGCCAAGAACAGGATTTCGACCTCTGGGCGCAAATGGGCGCGCGCGGCTGGGACCACGATTCGGTCCTGCCCTATTTCAAGAAGCTCGAAACCTTCGCGCGCGGCGACGCGTCCTTCCACGGCAAGGACGGCCCCATCCATCTTTCGGACGTGAGCTATCGCCCGCCCATCGCCGATGCCTGGATCGCCGCCTGCGCCGAGCTCGGCATACCGGCAAACGACGATTTCAACGGCGCGGCGCAGGACGGGGCGGGCTATTACCAGAACAATATGCGCCGCGGCCTGCGTTCGAGCGCGGCCACGGGCTATCTCGAACCCAATTACGGGCGCAAGAATCTCGACGTCGTCAAACGCGCCCACGCGACGCGCATCCTGTTCGCATCCGGCCGCGCCACGGGGGTCGAGGCGGTCGTCGACGGCGCCGCGCAAATCTTTCGCGCGCGCAAGGAGGTGATCCTGGCCGCGGGCGCGGTGCAGAGCCCGCAATTGCTGATGTTGTCGGGCGTGGGACCGGAAGGCGAATTGCGCCGCCACGCCATAGCGCCCGTCCATCGCCTGGAAGGCGTGGGGCGGAATTTCCACGATCATTTCGACGTGCCGGTGATCTACCGCGTGCGCCGGGGCACGGCGCTTGCCTCGCAATACACGCCGCTTCGCGCCGTGCTCCATGCGCTGCGCTATGCCGCGACGCGCAAGGGCCCACTCGCGACCGTGACGTCGCCCGTGGGCGTGTTCGCCCGCTCGCGCCCCGAACTCGCCACCCCCGATTTGCAATATCATGTGGCGCTCTGGGGCTTCATCGGCCACGGCGCGATCAAGCTGCCGGGCGACGCGGTGACCGCCGCGGTCTGCCCGGTGCGCCCGACGAGCCGCGGCACGGTCACCCTTTCGGGCACCGATCCCATGGCGGCGCCGGTCATCGATCCCAATTACCTCGCGACACCCGAGGACCGGCGCACCATCATCGACGCCATCCGCTTGACGCGGCGCATGGGCGAGGCGCGCGCCTTCGCGCCCTTTTGCGAGGCGGAGCTCTATCCGGGCACGGGCGTGCAAACCGACGACGAGATTCTCGACTACGTCGCGCGCTACGCCGACACGGTTTATCACCCGGTCGGATCGTGCCGCATGGGCGATGCGAACGATCCCGCGAGCGTGGTCGATCCCGAATTGCGCGTCGTCGGATTGGACGGCTTGCGCGTGATCGATGCCTCGGTCATGCCCTGCGTCGTTTCGGGCAACACCAATCTGCCCGTCATGATGATCGCCGAACGCGGCGCCGATCTGATCAAAGCCGCGCGAGGCCGGACAACGCGCTAGAAACCCGCCCCAAAAATGCCGAAGGCCCGCGCGTGCGGGCCTTCGGACGATACCCTCGAAGCGGGGCCTAATTGCCGCGCTTGGCGAGCCAGGCCTTGAGAAATTCGATCTCGCCCTGTTGCGCCTTGATGACATCCTTGGCCAGTTTCTTCAGCTCCGGGTCCTTGCCCGATTTCAAGACTTCGTTCGCCATATCGACCGCCATCTGGTGATGGGGGATCATTTCGGCGGCGAAATCGCGATCGGCGTCACCCGTCAGCTTGGTGCCCATGCGCCCCATCCCGGCACTCCCATGGCCAGCCTGCCCCGGCATCGCGCCATGCACATTGGTGCCTTGGGGGCTTTGGCCCGTCATCATTCCGCCCGACATCATGCCGCCGGACATCATGGAGCCCGACATCATGGGGCCATGCATTAGCCGCCCCATGGTCGAGTGCATGAGCGCGCCCAAACCATGCCACACCACGAAGGCGATGGCGCTGGCGACCAAGGCCGCGAGCGCGACGTTCTTCAACGAAAATTGCCGTTCCATCTGTCTCTCCCGGCGGGCTCGCGCCCGCTCGAATCACGCGTTGCAAAGCGAAACACAAAATGCGCTCCGCCCCAAGGGCGGCGCGTCAGACGTCAAGATCGGGCGGACGGGCGAGCGGAGGAATAGTCACCCCCGCAAGACGCCGCACGGGCAATTCGACCGCGCCGGAGCGCGCGAACTCAACGCCCGTCGCTTGCTGCCAGGCTAGGGCCTGGCACGGCGCCGGCGCGCATATGGATCTGTCGTGGGAAGTGGGCCGATCTTGCGAAGCGGGCCGATCTTGCGAAGCGACACCGGCAATGCCTTGCGCGTGATCGTGAGCATGGCCGCCGGCCGAACCCGCGGCCGCGCCGGTGGGTGATTGACCGGTGGGCGATTGACCGGTGGGAGATTGACCGGTGGGAGATTGACTGGTGGGAGATTGACTGGTGGGCGATTGATCGGCGACGCAATGGGCGCGCACCTGCGTGCCGCTTCCGAGTGCCAGAAGAAAAGCGCATAGGCCGATCAACGCGGCACGCGTGCCGCCGAAGCGAATGGTCTTGCTCATGGCCAAAGCCTGCCACTTTTCATCCACCCACACCATTGATCTGCCTCAAATGCGCGCCGCCAGCCGCGTTCATCGATAAATGCCGCGTTCACCGATAAGTTAAGATTACCGATTAACCTTAACGCGCAAATCTTCTTGTTCCGCACGCCGGCTCTCCGTCATAAGGACAAGGCGAACGGCACGATTCTCGCATTCTTCCAGGCGTCGCCGCGCTCGCGAACAGGGTTCGTTCGGACCGCGGGACGAAAGCGGAATGACCGGGCGCCGCCGACCGCGCCGGGCCGACCTAGGAAAAAAGGGGTGTCATGACGACAACCGCCGATATTCTCCGCCTTCCGCCGCCGACCGCGATGCGCCAGTTCCGCGTCGGCGCGCCTTCGCATGAGTCCGCCGCCGCCTACCCCGAAGCCGAAAGCGCGGCGCAAGATGCATTGTGCATCGCGCGGCCCGCGCCGCAATCGGCGACTTGGCTCGAAGCCGGGGTCCATGCCGGCGCGCGCGACCTGCCGGCCTTCCTGGCCCAGATCTTCGTTCAAGGGCGCAATTGGACGGACGCGCAAATGGACACGCGGCTCTACGGCAATCCGGCGGCTTTGGCCTATCAAGCGACCGACCGCCTGTTCGAGCGCAGCGTCGAACCCCTGTTCGATTTGACGGCCTGATTCGATTTGACGGCATAACGCTTTCGGCTCGACGGCAAGGCGAGGTGGTCGCGTCCCCGACGCCCGGCCCGCCACTGGTCAGGCTCGGGTGCGCTGGCTATGTTCGCGCCTCCCAAGGGAGGCGTGCCACGGCCATGGTTCAAACGATCTCCGAACTTCTCAAACGCGGCCGGGACGGTGCCATTGCCATCGCGGCGCCGGAGCGCAAGGCGCTCGACTACGCCGGATTGCGCGCGCACGCCCAAGCGACCGTCGCGGCGCTGAACGCCGTCGGCATCGGCCGCGGCGACCGGGTGGCGATCGTGCTGCCGAACGGCCCCGAAATGGCATCCGCCTTCGTCGCGATCGGCGCGGGCGCGACCACGGCGCCGCTCAATGCGGGCTACCGGGCCGATGAATTCGAATTCTACCTAACGGATTTGAAGGCCCGCGCGCTCGTGGTCGAGGCGGGCATGGCATCGCCCGCGATAGCGGTCGCGGAAAAGCTCGGCGTGCCGGTGATGCGCCTGGTGCCTGCGCGCGATGGCGCGGCGGGGCTGTTCCGCCTCGAAACGCCGAACTCGGTCGGGTCGGCCGTGAAAGGCGGCATGGCCGAGCCCGACGACATCGCCCTGGTGCTTCACACCTCGGGCACGACCTCGCGGCCGAAGATCGTGCCGCTCGCCCAGCGCAACGTCACCGCGTCGGCGCGCAATATCGCCACGACCTTGGCGCTCGCGCCCGAGGACCATTGCCTCAACATCATGCCGTTGTTCCACATCCACGGCTTGATCGGCGCGGTGCTCTCGAGTCTGTGGGCGGGGGCGTCGGTTGCGTGCACGCCGGGCTTCAATGCGCTCAAGTTCTTCGCCTGGCTCGATGAGATCAAGCCCAGCTGGTACACCGCCGTGCCGACCATGCATCAAGCAATCCTGTCGCGCGCCGAACGCAATGCCGAGGCCCTGGCGCGTACCAAATTGCGCCTCATCCGCTCGAGCTCCGCGTCCCTCCCCCCCCAAGTCATGGCCGAACTCGAACGCGTCTTCGGCGCGCCGGTCATCGAGTCCTACGGCATGACCGAAGCCTCGCACCAGATGACGAGCAATCCCCTGCCCCCGCGCGCGCGCAAGCCCGGCTCGGTCGGCATCGCCGCCGGCCCCGAGGTCGCGATCCTGGACGTGGACGGCCAGGTCCTGCCGCGGGGCGAAACGGGCGAGGTGGCGATACGCGGCGAGAACGTGACGTCCGGCTACGAAGCCAATCCAAGCGCGAACGAAAGCGCCTTCACCCATGGCTGGTTCCGCACGGGCGATCAGGGCGTGCTCGATCCCGAGGGCTATCTCACGATCACCGGACGGCTCAAGGAAATCATCAATCGCGGCGGCGAGAAGATCAGCCCGCGCGAGGTCGACGAGATTCTGCTCGACCATCCGGCGGTGGCCCAAGCCATCACCTTCGCCATGCCCCACGCCAAGCTCGGCGAGGAGGTTGCGGCGGCGCTGGTTCTGAAGGATGGCGCCAGCGTGACCGAACAAGAAGTGCGCGCCTTCGTCTCGACGCGCCTCGCCGATTTCAAAGTGCCGCGCAAGATCGTGTTCCTCGCGGAGATTCCCAAAGGGGCCACGGGCAAGCTGCAGCGCATCGGCCTGGCGCGGAAGCTCGGACTTTCGGACTAGGCCCGCCCCATGAAGCTCTGCATCTTCGGCGCGGGCGCCATCGGCGGCTATATGGGCGCGGAGTTGGCGCTGGCCGGATACGACGTGACCGTGATCGCGCGCGGGCCCCATCTCGCAGCGATGCGCGAGCGCGGCCTTACCCTCATCAAGGACGGACAAACGCGGATCGCGCGGCCGCGCGCGGTCGAGCGGGCGGCTGAAGCAGGCAAGCAGGATTACGTCATCGTCACCTTGAAGGCCCATTCGGTGCCGGGCGTCGTCGAGACGATGGCGCCCCTGCTCGGCCCCGAAACCGCCGTGGTGCCGGCGGTGAACGGCCTGCCCTGGTGGTACTTCCACGAATTGCCCGGCGAATGGGAAGGCCGGCGCCTTGCCAGCGTCGATCCGGGCGACAAGCAGTGGACGGTGATCGGCCCCGAGCGCGTGATCGGCTGCGTCGTCTATCCCGCGTGCGAAGTGCCCGAGCCCGGCGTCATCCAGCATTTGGACGGCGACCGCTTCGTTCTCGGCGAACCGAACGGCGAACGCAGCGAACGCGCGGCTCGGCTTTCCCAGGCGCTCATCAAGGCCAATATGAAGGCCCCCGTGCGGCCCAATATCCGCGACGAGATTTGGGTCAAGCTGTGGGGCAACGCGACCTTCAATCCCATCAGCGCCTTGACGCACGCGACGCTCGAGGAGATCGCGGGCGATCCCGCAGTGCGCGCGCTGTGCCGCGCGGTCATGCTCGAGGTCAAGGCGGTCGGCGAGCGCGCGGGCGGGCGCTTTGCGGTCGATGTCGA
>CAMAPP010000094.1 GCA_945860095.1 Rhizobium sp. Q54
CGAGGCCGAGGCCGTGGGCCGCAAGGACCGCCTGGACGCGCGCGACGCTTGAGCCGGATGCGGCCATGGGCTTCTAGCCCGAGAGTTCCTTGGAGCGGGCGGTCGCCGCCGCGATCGCGCGGTCGAGCAGGCTCTGCCAGCCATCCGGCCCCATGAGCACCGCGAGCGCGCGTTCGGTCGTGCCCTGGGGACTGGTTACGTTCTGGCGCAGCACGGCGGGCGGTTCCGGCGCGTGGTGCAGAAGCTCGCCCGCGCCCGCGACGGTCACGCGCGCCAGGCGCTCGGCCAAATCCTTGGGCAGGCCCGAAGCGATGCCCGCCGCCGCCAGGGATTCGGCCAAGAGAAAAACATAGGCCGGTCCGCCGCCCGAGACCGCGGTCACGGCATCGAGCAGCGCCTCGTCCGCGATCCACGCCACCTCGCCGACCGCGCGCAACAGATCGTCGCACACCGCGCGCTGGGCGGCCGACACCTTGGCATTGGCGCACGCAACCGTGATGCCGCGCCCGACGGCCGCCGGGGTATTGGGCATCGAACGCACGATCGCCGCGTCGGACCCAAGATAGCGCGCGAAGTACGCGAGCGCCTTGCCCGCCGCGATCGACAGAAAGACCGTGCCCGGCGACACGGCGCGCCGGTAGAGCGGCACGACCGCGTCCATGGCTTGAGGTTTGACCGCGAGCAGGACGACTTCGGGCGCGAGCGCCGCCGGCACGTCCTCGCCGCGCGCCACCACGCGCAAGCCGGCGGTGCGCCGAAGCTCCGCCGCGCGCGCTTGGTCGGGTTCGACCACGACCACTTGCGCCGGCTTCAAGCCGCGCGCCAGCCAACCGGCAAGCAGGGCGCCGCCCATCTTACCGCCGCCAACGAGCAGCAGCGTGCCGTCCATGGCGGGGCTAGGCCTCGCCGACGGGTTCGAGCACCGCCGCTTGGATCGCCTCGGCCGGCGGACGTCCGCCCCAAATCACGTATTGGAAGGCGGGGTAGTAGCGCTCGCTCTCGTGGATCGCGACATCGAGCAGATCTTCGAGTTGCTCGACCGTGGCGCCGCGCGCGCCGCGCAACAGCACCGTGTGCCGGAACGTCGGCAAGCGGTCCTCGTTGGCCAAGTCGAAATGTCCGACCCAGAGCTTGCCGTTGACCATCGCCAGCAATTCATTGACGGCCGCCAAGCGGCGGACGGGCACGCGGATATCGAGCGAGCAGGAAAAATGTAACGCCGACAGATCGTCCGACCAGGCGCAGTGGATGCGGTAATCGCACCACTGACCGCCCACCCCGGCGACCATCTCCTCATCGCTCATCCGCTCGTGCGCCCAATCGTTGGACGCCACGATTTCTTCCATTGTATCCAGGGGATTACGGCTCGGGTGGCGTTCGCTCGTGGAGAGAGCGGTCATGGACTGCGCCTCATCCTTATGTCGTGGACCCAGGGCTCGGACCATGGGCATTGCTTACCTACGACATATTGTAGGAAAACAGCTGGACATACACCACAAAAAGTAGATTTCAGGCGCGATTTCTTCGCGCAGGCATCACCTCGCGGAAAAATGCCGCGACGAATCGTGCTTAGCCTGTGGATAACTTTTTCCGCGCCCTAGTCGCGGGAGGCGTCCTTGGTCGCCTGCCGGAGCCGTTCCTCGATTTGGGCCAAGCGTTCGGCGAGCACGTCCTGCTCCTCGCGGGCCTTTGCGGCCATGGCCTTGACCGCCTCGAACTCCTCGCGCGTCACCAAATCCATGTCGCCGAGCAGCCGTTGCATCTGCTGTTTGACCAAGGCGTCGATTTCCGCGCGAAGCCCCGCGAACACGCCGAGCGTGCCGCCGGCAAGCCGCGCCATGTCGTCGAGTATCCGGTTCTGCGTCTGCATGGCGGCCTCCGTATCGTACCATCGTAGCCGCGCGATCATAGCCGTTCGCGCGCGCCGGCGCAGCACGCACCGGATTCGTCGTGTCTCGGGTTGAAAACCGGCGCGCTTGCCAGGGCGCGCCGCGCCGCCTATAGCGGGCGCGCATGGGATTCCCCCGAACCGGGGCGGACTTGCGGAGACAGCCATGTTCGTCGTCACGGGCGGCGCGGGATTCATCGGCTCCAACCTGGCTGCGGCCTTGGAAGCGCGCGCGCCGGGCCGCGTCGTGGTCTGTGACGCGCTCGGTTCGGGCGACAAGTGGCGCAATATCGCCAAACGCGAATTGAACGCCCTGGTCGCCCCGCAAGAACTCGCGGCGTTTCTCGACGCCCACGCCGCCGAGGTAAAGACCATCTTCCACCTGGGCGCGATTTCCTCGACGACCGAGAAGAACGTCGATCTTTTGGTCGCCAATAATATCGATTTCTCGCTCGGACTTTGGGACTGGTGCGCACGCCGGAACGTGCCGTTCATCCATGCGTCCTCGGCCGCGACCTATGGCGCGGGCGAAAACGGCTTCGACGACGACCCCTCCTCGGCCGCCCTCGCGCGCCTGCGGCCGCTCAACCCCTATGGCTGGTCCAAGCATGTCGTCGACCGGCGCATCGCGCATGCGGTTGAGTCCGGCGCGCCCAAGCCGCCGCAATGGGCGGCCCTTAAATTCTTCAACGTCTATGGGCCTAACGAATATCACAAGGACGGCATGAGGAGCGTCGTCGCCCAGGTCTATCCGCGCGCCGCCGAGGGTGCGTCCGCGCGGCTGTTCAAGTCCCACAACCCCGCCTATGAAGACGGCGGGCAATTGCGCGACTTCGTCTGGGTCGGCGATTGCGTCGATGTCATGCTGTGGCTGCACGCCAATCCCGCGGTCTCGGGCCTGTTCAACCTGGGCACCGGCAAGGCGCGGAGCTTCGCCGATTTGGCCGGCGCCGTGTATCGCGCGCTGAACCGCATTCCGGCCATCGAATATGTCGAGACGCCGCCCCACCTCCGCGCGCAATATCAGTACTTCACCCAAGCGCCCATGGCGCGCCTGCGCGCGGCCGGCTACGCGAAACCCTTCACCGAGCTCGAGGACGGCGTGGCGCGCTATGTGCGCGAGCACCTTGCGGCCGACGACCCCTATGTCTGACGCATAGCGCGCCGATGCTGCTCGCCATCCCGTTTCCCGATCTCGATCCGGTGCTCGTCGCCATCGGGCCGTTTGCCGTGCGCTGGTACGCGCTCGCCTACATGGCGGGGATCGTTCTCGGCTGGCTCTACCTGCGGCGCACGGCAAGCTTTGCGCCCGCCGTGCTCGACCGCGAGAAGATCGACGATCTGCTGCTTTGGGCGACGCTGGGCATCGTCATCGGCGGCCGGCTCGGTTACGTGCTGTTTTACAAGTTCGGATATTTCTTCGACCACCCGCTCGAAATTTTCATGGTGTGGAAGGGCGGCATGTCGTTTCACGGCGGCTTGCTCGGCATCGCCTTCGCCGTCGCGCGCGCCGCGCGCGCCGGTGGCGCGCCGGTTCTGGCCCTCGCCGACCGCGTTGCCATGGTCGCGCCGATCGGCTTGTTCTTCGGCCGGCTCGCCAATTTCGTCAACGCCGAGCTTTACGGCCGACCGAGCGACCTTCCCTGGGCGATCGTCTTTCCGAGCGGCGGCCCCGCCGGGCGGCACCCGAGCCAGTTGTACGAGGCCGCGCTCGAAGGCCTGCTGCTGCTCGTCGTTCTCGCCATCCTTGGCCGCAGCGCGACCTTGCGCGCCCACCACGGCTTCCTTGCGGGAGTTTTCCTTGTCGGCTACGGACTCGCGCGCGGTTTTGTCGAATTGTTCCGCGAGCCGGACGCGCATTTGGGCTTCTTGTGGGGCGGTTTGACCATGGGGCAATTGCTGTGCCTGCCCATGCTGGCCGCCGGAATCGTTCTCATGGCTCGGGCGCGCGCGCGGCCGTGAACGCGCTGGGCGCGCATCTTCGCGACATCCTCGCGCGCGAGGGCGAGATCACCGTCGCACGCTACATGGCCGAGGCGCTCGGCCATCCCGAGCATGGCTACTATATCCGCCGCGACCCGCTGGGCGAGGCGGGCGATTTCACCACCGCGCCCGAAATCTCGCAGATGTTCGGCGAGCTTCTTGGCTTGTGGTGCGTCGAAACCTGGGAGCGCATGGGCGCGCCCGCACGCGTCGTTCTCGCCGAGCTCGGCCCAGGGCGCGGCACGCTCATGGCCGACGCGCTGCGCGCCGCGCGCGGACGCCTGGCCTTTCGCGAGGCGCTCGCGCTCCATCTCGTCGAAACCAGCCCGGCGTTGCGCGCCGAACAGGCGCGCCGCCTCGCGGGCGCGCGGGCGCAATGGCACGAGGATATCGCCCAATTGCCGCCCGGCCCGACGATCGTCTTGGCCAATGAATTTCTCGACGCGCTGCCCGTGCGCCAATTCGTGCGCGCGCCCGCGGGCTGGCGCGAGCGCGTGGTCGTTTGGAACGAAGACGCGCGGCACCTCGAATTTTCCGCCGGCCGATCCGCGACGACCGAGAACATTCCATCCCTGCCGCGCGAGGCGCCCGACGGCGCCATCGTCGAGTTTGCTCCGGCGGCAAGCGCGCTCGTCGCCACGCTCGCGCGGCGCTTCGCCGCCGAGGGCGGCGCGGCGCTGTTTGTCGATTACGGTTACGCGCTGTCGCCGGGCGAGGCGCGGAATTGGAGCGGCTCGCTCCAAGCCGTCCGCCGGCACGCATTCGTCGATCCCCTGTCCGATCCGGGCGAATGCGATCTGACCGCGCACGTCGATTTCGCCGCCTTGGGCGAGGCGGCGCAAATCGCCGGCTGCCGCGCGCATGGGCCCGTGACGCAAGGCGCGTTCCTGTCGGCGCTCGGCATCGCGGCGCGCGCCGAAACGCTCGCCGCCACGGCCGAACCCCAGGCGCGGGCCGTCATCGCGGCTGCATTGCACCGCTTGACGGCCGTGCGCGAAATGGGCGCGCTGTTCAAGGCGTTCGCCGTTTCCGATCCGCGCCTCCAATCGCTCGCGGGATTCCCCTAGATCTTGCGCGCAAGCGGCCATTGCGAGAGGCGCGGGCCCCCGACTAGAGTGACCCGCAACAAGTCAACGGGGAGAACGCCATGCCGATGCTTCATTTCAAGCCCGCCGAATACAAGGCGCGCCAGGAAAAGGCCATGAAGGAGATGCGCCGCCGCGGGCTGCACGGTCTCATCATGTTCCGCCAGGAAAGCATGTACTACCTGACCGGGCACGACACGTTCGGCTATTGCTTCTTTCAGGCAATGTATCTCGGCGCCGACGGCAAGCTGACCCTGGTTACGCGCTGGCCCGATGCCATCGTCGCCAAGCGCGTGTCGGTGGTGAAGGACTGCCGCATCTGGGTGAACAAGCCGGACGCCAACCCCTCGCTCGATTTGCGCGCCGTGCTCGCCGAGCACAAATGCGCGGGCAAGCGCGTCGGTATCGAATACGACGCCTACGGCCTGACCGGCGCCATCTACCGCAAGATCGATGCCGCGCTCGGCGATTTCTGCCATCTCGAGGACGCCTCGGACCTGGTGACCCGCCTGCGCTACGTAAAAAGCCCGGCGGAACTCGTGTACGTGCGCAAGGCGGCGGACCTGGCCGATCGCGCACTCGTCGTCGCCAACGAGATGGCGCATTCGGGCGCCAACGAGGGTGACATCCTGGCCGCCATGCAGGGCGAAATCTTCCGCGGCGACGGCGACTGGCCGGGCAACGACCAGATCATCGGCTCCGGTGACAAGGCGCTCATCGGCCGCTACACCTGCGGTCGGCAGAGGATCAAGAAGAACGATCAATTGACCATCGAATGGGCGGGATCGTACCGGCGCTATCACGCCGCGATGATGCGCACGATCTTCATCGGCAAGCGTTCCCAGCGCCAACACGATATGCACAAAGTTGCGGTCGAGGCGCACTGGGCGTCGGTGGCCGCGCTCAAACCCGGCAATACTTGCGGCGACGTGTTCGCCGCCTATGCTCGGGTCTGCGACAAGAACGGCTATCGCAAGCACCGCCATTCGGCGACCGGCTATTCCATGGGCACGACCTATCAGCCGACCTGGATGGACTGGCCGATGTTCTTCGAGGGCAATCCGGCCGTGATCGAGCCGGGCAATGTCTTCTTCATCCACACGCTGATCTTCGACCAGGGGCGCAGTCTCGCGGTGGCGCCGGGCCAGTCCTATATCGTGACCGCGCGCGCCAACGTGCCCCTGTCGCGGAGCAAGCTCGACCTCGTCAACAACGACTGACGCGGTGACAGGCCACCCGCCGCGCTTGGAAGACGCCTCGCTCGCCGCCCTCGGCGGCGTGCGGCATGGCTTCTTCACCCGGCGCGGCGGGGTGAGCCGCGGGCTCTATGATTCCCTCAATTGCGGCTTCGGTTCGTCCGACGAACGCGCGGCGGTGGAGGAAAATCGTGGCCGCGCGGCGGCGGCGCTCGGGGGCTCGCGCGACGCGCTCGTCACCGGCTACCAGGTGCACGGCACCGATGTGGCCGAGGTCGCCCAGGCGTGGCGGCCCGAAGACGCGCCGCGCGTCGACGGCCTGGTCAGCCGAACGCCCGGAATCGTGCTGGGCGTGCTGGCCGCCGATTGCGCGCCGGTGTTGTTCGCGGACAGGGAGGCGGAAATCGTCGGCGCGGCGCATGCCGGCTGGAAGGGGGCGCTCGCGGGCATTCTCGAAGCCACGCTCGCGGCGATGGAGCGCCTCGGCGCGCGGCGGACACGCATCACGGCCGTTATCGGGCCGTGCATCGGGTTCCAATCCTACGAAGTGGGGCCGGAATTTCCCGCGCCTTTTTTGGCGCACGAGCCGGCAAGCGCGCGGTTCTTCGCAGCGCACGGGGAACGGTTTTTGTTCGACCTCGAAGGCTATGCCGCCCATCGGCTCGAGGATGCGGGAGCCGGCAAGATCGTGCGCCTCTCACGCGACACCTGTGCCGAGGGCAGCGAGTTCTTCAGCTATCGCCGTTCGTGTCTGAAGCGGGAAGGCGATTTCGGCCGCGGGCTTTCCGCGATCGCCATCGGTCGTTGACGCGGCGCCCGCGCCATTCCCCTTCCACGCAGCGGCTCTACGCAGCAGCCCCTTTCTAGGCAGCGACCCCTTGCTAGGCAGCGGCTCTGGCGGGCGCTAACATCACCGTTTCGTGGCGCCGACAGGTAGATGCGATGCCGTATCTCATATTCTTCCTGATATTCCTGTTCATCGGCTTGCTGGCAACCTGTGTGCTGGCTTAGGCGGATCGCGGCGCTCTTTCTGCTGCTAGCCGCGGGCGGCTGCGGCGATCTGCCGCAGCCATTCGGCCATACCCCTCAGGACTTGACCGGAACGCGGCGCTCCATCCTGCAACTGCCCGATAGCGGGGGTATCGCGGTCCATCCCGTCATCAACGGCGCAACCCCCGAGATTTCGGCCGCCCTCGTCAAGGCCATGGTCAAGGCCCTGGGCGACGCGAACGTGCCCGCGAGCGCGGCGACTTCGCTCAACCGCTTGAGCTATCAGCTCGAGGGTCGGCTGACCGCGGCGCCCGTCGGCTCGATGAATAAGGTTCTCATCCTGTGGCTGCTGACCGATTCCGAGGGCAAGCCGGTCGGCGAACACCTCCAACACGAGGCTGCCAATCCCCGCGATTGGCAGCGCGCGTCCTCGACCCTCCTGACCCAGATCGCCCAGCGCGGCGCGCCTGCGATCGCCGCCTTCATCCAGGAAAAGGGCGTGACGCCGGTCGAGAACGCGCTCAAGGCCGAAATCCAGGTCCTGCCGGTCGAAGGTGCGCCGGGCGACGGGCAGATCAGCCTGACCCGTGCAGTCCGGCACTTCCTCATCCAATCCAAGGTCAAGGTCGTCGAGGCCGCGTCCAATGCTTCCGTCCCGAGCGCCATCAACCAGATCAAGGGCATTGTCCATGTCGGCCCGCCGCGCGGCGGCAATCAACCCATCCAAGTCGTATGGAAGGTCCTACGCCCCGATGGCAGTGAGGTGGGGCGCGCCGAACAGGGCAATTTCGTACCCACGGGCGCGCTCGACGGCCCATGGTCGGACATTGCCTATCTCATCGCCGAAGCGGCGACGCCGGCGATCATGGAGATTCTGGCGCGCACCAATGCCCCGGCGGGGAGCCTCATGAAGCCCCCGGGCAGTCCTTAACGCCCTGTTCCACCACGGGAAATGCGGCTCTTTGCCGGGTTTACACCCCGGGTCCGACTTGTTAGATTGCGCGCGATCTTCCAGGGCGCCTCGCGGACGGGGAGCGCGGTCGTCCGGTCAACTGGCAAGGCTCCATGAAACTCATCGCCGGCAACAGCAATCGGCCGTTGGCCGAGGCGATCGCCGCCTATCTCGACACGCCGCTTACCAAGGCAAGCGTGCGCCGGTTCGCCGATATGGAAGTGTTCGTCGAGATTCTCGAGAACATCCGCGGCGAGGACGTCTTCGTCATCCAAAGCACCTCGTATCCCGCGAACGATCACCTGATGGAGCTACTCGTCACCCTCGACGGCCTGAAGCGCGCGTCCGCGCGGCGCATCACGGCCGTCATCCCCTATTTCGGCTATGCCCGGCAGGACCGCAAAACCGGCCCCCGTACGCCGATTTCGGCCAAGCTGGTCGCCAATCTGATCGTCACCGCCGGCGCCAACCGCGTGCTGACCATCGACCTGCACGCCGGGCAAATCCAGGGCTTCTTCGACATCCCAACCGACAACCTGTTTGCCGCTCCGGTTTTTGCCAAGGACTACTTCGATCGGCTCGGCAAGGGGCCGACCACTGTGGTTTCGCCCGATGTCGGCGGCGTCTTGCGGGCCCGGGCGTTCGGCAAGCGGCTTGACGCCGAACTCGCGATCATCGATAAGCGCCGCGAACGGGCCGGCGATTCCGAGGTCATGAACGTCATCGGCGACGTGTCCGGACGGCGATGCATCCTGGTGGACGACATCGTGGATTCGGGCGGGACGCTGTGCAACGCTGCGGTAGCGCTGATGGAGCGCGGGGCGGCTTCGGTGCATGCCTACGTGACGCACGGGGTTTTGTCGGGGGGGGCGGTCGCCCGGGTGAGCGCCTCGCCCATTGTCGATCTCGTGATCACGGACAGCATCGTGGCGACCGAGGCCGTGCGCATGTCGCGGAATGTGAACCAGTCGTCGATCGCGCCGCTTTTGGGCGAGGCGATCAAGCGCATCAGCGACGAAAGTTCGGTTTCGAGCCTGTTCGATTGAACACCCCAATCGATTGTAATACCCCGGTCGATTAAAAGCCCAAATCGATCGTACGCGACATACCGGAAGACGGAGTTTGAGCGCGAAGGGGCGCGGCGACGGCGACGACGCGGAATTTGGGGTGCGATGCGGGCGCGGAGGCGCGCTCGCCCCAGCACGACGCAAGACACGACAGGAGCACGACGATGGCCGAGATCATGAGTTTCAAAGTGCAGGCGCGCGAAAGCAGCGGCACGGGCGCGGCGCGCGCGGTGCGACGCACAGGCCGCATCCCCGGAATTCTCTACGGCGAGAACATCGTGCCGACGCCGATCTCGGTCGACGCCAAGCAGCTGTCCGAGCAGATGCATCGCAAGAGCTTCTTCGTGACGCTTTACGAACTCGACATCGACGGCAAGAAGCAGCGCGTTCTGCCGCGCGACTTGCAGCTCGATCCGGTGACCGACATTCCGCTCCACATCGATTTCCTTCGCGTCGGCACGGGCACGCGCATCCGCGTTAGCGTGCCCGTGGCGGTCACGAACGAGGCAGGTTCGCCGGGCATCAAGCGGGGCGGCGTGCTCAACATCGTGCGCCACGAAATCGAGGTGATCTGCCGCGCGGACGCGATTCCGCAGCGCTTCACCATCGATCTCGACGGCTTGGATGTCGGCGACTCGGTCAAGATCAGCGCCGTGAAGCTGCCCGAGGGCGTGCGGCCGGTCATCGCCGACCGCGACTTCACCATCCTGACCATCGCCGCGCCGACCGTCGTCGCGGACGAAGCCGCCGCCGCCGCCGCTGCCGCAGCTTCCGGCACGCCCGCCGAAGCCGAAGCCGTATCCGCGGCCGGTGCCGTTCCCGCCGCCGGCGCTGCCGCGCCCGCTGCCGGTGCCGCTCCCGCCGCCGGTGGTGCCAAGGGTGCGCCTCCGGCCCCCTCTGCGAAGGGTGCCCCGGCTGCTAAGGGTGCCCCGGCCGCGAAGGGCAAAAAGAAGTAAGGCGGCCGGCGCGCCGAGGCCCATGCCTCTTCCGCCGGCAAGGCGTGCGCCATGAAGCTATTCGTCGGCTTGGGCAATCCCGGGCCCGAGCACGCACGCAACCGCCACAATATCGGCTTCATGGTTCTGGATGCGCTCGCGCGGCGCCACGAGTTCCCGCCGTTCCGGCCGAAATATCGCGGCCTTGCCGCCGAGGGTCGGCTTGGACGGACGCGCGTGCTGGCATTGAAGCCGCTCACCTACATGAACGATTCGGGCCTGGCGGTGGCCGAGGCCGCGCGCTTTCACAAGATCCCCGCCGATTCGGTCTATGTCTTTCACGACGAACTCGACCTGGCTGCCGGCAAGATGAGGGTCAAGCTCGGTGGCGGCAGCGCGGGCCATAACGGCCTTCGCAGCATCGACGCCCATCTCGGACACGAGTATTGGCGCGTGCGCCTGGGCATCGGCCATCCGGGGGACAAGGCACGCGTGATGGGCTGGGTTCTGCGCGATTTTCCGAAAGCCGATGCCGAATGGCTCGAGCCGTTCATCGCCGCGCTCGCCGATCGCGCGGCCCTGCTCGCGGAAGGCCGCGAACCCGATTTCATGAGCAAAGTCGCGCTCGATCTGCACCCGCCCGCCGCCAAACCACCCCGCCCGCCACGCGCCAACGAGAACGAATAGAACGCAATCATGGGATTTCGCTGCGGCATCGTCGGCCTGCCGAACGTCGGCAAATCGACCCTCTTCAACGCGCTTCTGCGCACCCAAGCGGCACAGGCGGCGAACTATCCGTTCTGCACAATCGAGCCAAATGTCGGCCGCGTGGCGGTGCCCGATCCGCGCCTAGCGGCGCTTGCCCGGATCTCGAAATCAGAAAAGACCCTGGCGACCCAGATCGAGTTCGTCGATATCGCGGGGCTCGTGCGCGGTGCGAGCAAGGGCGAGGGACTGGGTAACAAGTTTCTCGCCAATATCCGCGAGGTCGATGCGGTGGCGCACGTGCTGCGCTGTTTCGTGGACGGCGACATCACCCATGTCGAAGGCGAGATCGATCCCGATCGCGACGCCGAGATCGTCGAGACCGAATTGATGCTGGCCGATCTCGATTCCCTCGAACGCCGGGCGGCTCAGGCGGAAAAACGCGCGCGCGGCGGCGACGCCGAGGCCAAGGCCGCGTTGCCGCTCATGGAACAGGCGCTGGCGGCACTGCGGGACGGCAAGGCGGCGCGCACCTGCCCGGCGGCGAAGGCGGAACCCGAGAAATTCAAGCAGCTCCAATTGCTGACCGCCCTGCCCGTGCTCTACGTCGCCAATGTGAGCGAGGCGGACGCCGCCACCGGCAACGCGTTCAGCGCCGCCGTCGCCAGGCGTGCGGCCAAGGAAGGTGCCGCCCATGTCGTGATCGCCGCGGCGATCGAGGCCGAAATCTCGCTGCTCGCCGAGGACTCCGAGCGCGCCGAATACCTCGCCTCCCTTGGCCTCGAGGAAGCCGGCCTCGATCGCCTGGTGCGCGCGGGGTACGCACTGCTCGATCTCGTGACCTTCCTCACCACGGGGCCGAAGGAAACCCGTGCCTGGACCATCCCGCGCGGCATGCGCGCCCAGGACGCCGCCGGCACCATTCATACCGATATTTCTCGCGGCTTCATCGCCGCCGAGGTCATTCCCTTTGCCGATTTCATCGCCGCGGGCGGCGAGGCCCAGGCCAAGGCGCAGGGCAAGATGCGGCTCGAAGGCCGCGACTACATCGTGCAGGACGGCGATGTGGTGCTGTTCCGCTTCAATGTCTGAGCGCGCGCGGCGAATTGCCTAACGCGCGGGGTCTGAGCGCGCGCGGCGGATTGCCTAACGCACGGGGTCTGAGCGCGCGCGGCGGATTGCCTAACGCACGGGGTCCAAGCGCGCGAGGCGGATTGCCTAACGCACGGGGTCCAAGCGCGCGAGGCGGAACGCCGCGCGCGAATTCGCAAATCCCCGCCAATGCGAAGATTCGTCCCGTCCCATCGCCTGGCACGATCCTTGTAAGGTATACGGCCCTTGTAAACGGTCCATGTAATAGGACAGGCAGAAAGGGCCGGTCTATTCTCTACTGCCACACCGAAGGAGATCGCCATGGGACATAAGATTCGCCTGATCGCCGAAGACGGCTTCGCGCTCGACGCCTATCGCGCCGATCCGGCCGGCGCGCCCAAGGGCGGGATCGTCGTGATCCAGGAAATCTTCGGCGTGAACAACCACATGCGCGGCGTCGCGGAGAGCTTCGCCGCGAACGGCTATGCCGCGATCGCGCCCGCGCTGTTCGACCGCGCCCAGCGCGGCGTCGAGCTCGGCTATACCGAGGGCGATATCGAGGCAGGGCGCGAACTGCGCGCCAAGGTCGGCTGGGACGACCCGCTCAGGGATATTCGCGCCGCCGTGAAGGCGCTGGAGGGCGCCGGCAAGCTCGGCACGGTCGGCTATTGCTGGGGCGGCTCGGTCGCCTGGCTGACCGCCACGCGCCTCGACGGGATTGCGGCGGCGGTTTGCTATTACGGTGGCCAGATCGCCGCCTTCAAGGGCGAAAAGCCGCGCGTGCCGGTCATGTTCCATTTCGGCGAACGCGACAAGGGCATCCCGATGACGGATGTCGAGGCTGTGCGCGCGGCCCAGGCGCGCGAGACGCTGCACGTCTATCCGGCGGGGCACGGCTTCAATTGCGAGGAACGCGGCGATTACGACGCTTCGTGCAAGAAACTCGCGCTCGACCGCACCCTCGCCTTCTTCGCCCGGAACTTGGGCTGAACGCCCTAGTCGCGCGCCTTCAGAATCTCGAGCGGCAGACGCGCGAATTCGGCAAGGAATTGGGCTAGGCGCGCCGACGCCTCGTCGAGCAATGCGCGGCCGCGTCCCTCATCCGCCGCCTTGGCATTGCCCACGGCGCCCGCGGGATTGAGGTCTTGCGCCTGCCAGGCGAAGCCGAACTTGCCCTGCGGCGAGGCGAGCACAAAATCCTCCTTAAGCGTGCGCGTGAGGGAAGCAAACTCAGCGAGCGCCGCGCGCCGCACCGCCTCGGGATGGAGCGCCAGCATGATCGAGGTTTCGACGGCGCCGGCATGAATGCCGTACTTCACCTCGTCCGCGCCGAAGGACGACGCGTCGTACAAATCGAAGGTATTGACGACGGCCACCAGCATGCGGTGCCGGTGGCGCAATTCCTGCGCCGCGAGATCA
>CAMAPP010000095.1 GCA_945860095.1 Rhizobium sp. Q54
GAAACAACCCTTCCGGCCCGGCGCGGGTCATGGCCGCGGCCGCGACGAGCGGTCCCACGGTCGCGCCGATGCCGTAGGCGAGCACGAAACTGCTGGTTGCCCGCACCATGTCGTCGGGCTTGATGAAATCGCAGGCGTGCGCGACCGACAGCGAATAGGTCGTGAACGACAAGCCGCCGTACAAACAGGCGACCAGAATCGTCCACTCGGGGTTGATGCGCTGGGCGAGGACCATGCCCGCCGAAACCAGTGCCACGCCGAAAAACACGGCGGTCAGCACGGTGCGGCGGTCGAAGATGTCGGACAGCCGGCCGACCGGCCATTGCAGCAATAGGCCCGAGATGATCGTGATGCCCATGAAGCTCGACACGCCCATCGCGTCGAGACCGATATCGCGGGCGAAGATGGGCGCGAGGCCGTAGAACGAGCTGTTCACCAAGCCGGTGCCGATCACGCCGGCGATGCCGAGGGGCGAGAGGCGATAGAGTTGCGCGAAGCTCAAGGTCGAGCGTGCGGCGAAGCTCGGCGTCGGCGCGCGCGTCAGCGCGACGGGCACGAGGCCGACGGTGATCAGAACGGTCGCGAGCGCGAACAAGTCAAAGCTGGCCGGATCGCCCGTGACCAGCAGAAACTGACCGAGGCCCGTGGCTAGAAACACCATGATCATATAGAGCGCCAGGATCTGACCGCGATTGTCGTTGGTGGCGCGGGTGTTGAGCCAGGCCTCGCTCACCATGTTAAGCCCCGCCATGCCGTAGCCGGTGATGGCGCGCAGCACCGCCCAGGCCGCGACGGCGACGATCAAGACCTGGCTCAGCGCGGCAGCGGCCAGCACGGCGGCGGCGGCGGCGAACACGCGCACCGGCCCCACATGGCCGATGAGCCTCGGGATCGTGCGCGCCGCGACCATCTGGCCCGCGAAATAGAACGACATGACGAGGCCGGCCATTTCGGTTGAGAAGCCTTCGATGCCCATGCGCAGGCTGACGACGGTGGTGAGCAGGCCGTTGCCGAGCTGCACCAGGCCCATGCCGACAAGAAGCGAGGCTATGAGAGGAAGCGTTTTGCGCATGATGGAGCCGGGTCGCGGGCAGCCGTGCCCGCGCGCGTTCCGGACGGCCTTATTTGCGGTCCAGCATCGCCCGACCCTTGTCGGTCAGGCGGCAGACGAGCCAGTCGGGCTTGATCGGGTTGGCGAACCACGGCTCCGCCCAGCCTTCTTCGATGCAGCGCCGGATCGTGCGCGGATCGATGCGCTTGCCCTGATCGTCGAACAGCGCAAGCTTGCCGCCCGCCTGGCCGCGGCCGCGTTCGAGCCAGAAGCGCTGCAACGCCGTCGGACGCGGCGCGGCCTCGCGCTTGGCTCCGCCGGCGACCAGTCGCAGCCTTGTCTGGCTCATGGGCATTCTCTCCTCGGGAACGCCATGCTAGGGCGTTTGCGCGCGTCGGGGAAGGCGTGCGTCAAGCCCGTTGCCTTGGGCGCGCGCGCCATGCTTTATGGGCCACTCGGCATGCCCTGCGGGGCGTCCGCCCTTCACGCTCCACGGGCCTGTCGCGCCGGAGCCCCCACCTCTTTCGATCGAGCGACGTTTGGAATCGCGTGTCCTCGTTTTCGCCAACCTCGGGCACTACACCAATCACCTGGTGATGTTGCTTTACGCCACCGTGGTTCTGGGGCTCGAGGGCGAGTTCGACCGCAGCTACGGCGAACTCCTGTCGCTCTCCCTGCCGGCCTTCGTGCTCTACGGCCTCGGCTCGCTTCCGGCCGGCTGGCTCGGCGACCGGTTTGGCGCGCGGCGCATGCTGATCCTCTATTTCGTCGGCACGGGCGCGGGGGCGGCCATGGTCGGAATGGCGCCGACGCCGTTTTGGATCGCGGCCGGGCTTGGCGTCATGGGCATGTTCGCGGCGATCTACCATCCCGTCGGCTTCGGCTGGCTCATCCGTCACGCCACGAGGCGCGGCCGGGCGCTCGGCTACAATGCGGTCGCGGGTTCGCTCGGCATGGCCAGCGCGCCGCTGTTCGCCGGCTGGCTTACCACCCATTTCGATTGGCGCGCGGCCTTCATCGTGCCGGGCGCGGCCATCGCGTTCGTGGGTCTCGCGCTTTGGCTTATCGTGCCGCCGGACGCGCCCGAGCCGGACGCGCGCGCGCGGCGCGCGGCCACGCGGCCAAGCCTGAATATGGCCGCGGCGCGCCTCTTTGCGGTCATCTGCGCGTTCCTCGTCGGCGCCTCGCTCATCTACAACGCGATTTCCATCGGCATGCCGAAATTATTCGCCGAGCGCGTCTCGACCGGCGACAGCGTTTTGGAAACCGCCAATCTGGTGCTTGTGGTCTATCTCGTCTCGGGTGCGTCGCAGATTCTGGGCGGGCATTTGGTCGATCGGTTGCCGCACCGTACCGTTCTGGTTTCGGGCTATGCGCTCATGGTGCCCTGCCTTGTTCTGGCGGCCACCACCGGCGGCTGGACGCTTGTCGCCGCCTTGGCGGCGGTGTTGGCGATCATCCTCGGGACCCAGCCCGCCATCGATTCGATCGTCGCCCACCATGCGCCGCCTGAATGGCGCGCCACGGCTTACGGCATACGTTTCGTCGTCAGTTTGTCCGCGAGTTCGGCGAGTATCCCGCTCGTCGGTGGGGTTTACGATTCGACAGGGAGTTTCTATTGGGTCTTTTTGCCGCTTGCGGCGCTGGCCGCTTTCGTCTTGTGCGCGGGGTTATTCCTGCCTCGCCTCCGCGAGGCGACCAACCGGCGAACGGCGGCCGCGCAATGACCGCGCGCGCGCCGCTTCTCGCCGCCGCGTCCTTTGCCTTGGCGCTCGCGGGCTGGTCCGAAGCCGCCCATGCGGTGATCTATAAATGTCCGCCCGCGCCCGCGACCTATGCCAACGAGCAGGCATTGGCCGGGGGCTGGCAGATTTAGATCGAGGACACGCCGCGCGCGGCGGTCGCGGAATGGGCGAACGGCATCGCGTTCTACTTGCCGCCCGTGTCGGGCCAGGCCGGGGTGACGGAATTGCAATGCGTCGCGCGCGTGCAGTCCGAGGCCGGCAAGCTCGTCACCGTCGAGGCGCGCAAGCCGCTCGAAGGCCGGTCGCGGTGCGATTTTTCGCGCCGCGACCAAGCCTTCAATTGCACTCGCTGACTTCTATTCGGCCGCGCGCGCGCTTCCCGGCGCCGCGACGCCGAGCGCGCGGTCGAGATCGGCCAGGATGTCGTCGATGGATTCGAGGCCGATGGAAAGGCGCACCACGTCCGGCCCCGCGCCGGCAGCGATTTGCTGGGCCTCGGTCAATTGGCGGTGCGTCGTCGAGGACGGATGGATGATCAGGCTGCGCGTGTCGCCGACATTGGCGAGATGCGAGAATAACTCGACGCTTTCCACCAATTTCACGCCCGCGCTGTAGCCGCCCTTCACCCCGAAGGTGAACACCGAGCCCGCGCCCTTGGGCAACAACGCCTTCGCGCGCGCGTGGTACTTCGAGGACGCCAAGCCCGCGTACGACACCCAGGCGACCGCCTTGTGCTTCTCGAGGAATTGCGCGACCGCCAATGCGTTGGCGCAGTGCCGTTCCATGCGCAGCGCGAGCGTTTCGATGCCGAGCAGGGTCAGGAAGGCGTTGAACGGTGATTGGCTCGCGCCCAAATCGCGCAGGCCCACGGCATGGCCGTAAATCGTATAGGCCAGATCGCCGAAGGTCTCGGCGAAGGTCAGGCCGTGATATTCCGGCGCGGGCTTCGAGAGACTCGGGAACTTGTCGCTCTTGAGCCAGTCGAACTTGCCGGAATCGACGACGATGCCGCCGATGGAGGTGCCGTTGCCGGACAGGAACTTGGTCGTCGAGTGGATGACGATATCGGCGCCGTGCTCGATCGGGTGAATGAGATAGGGCGTCGCCATGGTGTTGTCGACGAGCAGGGGAATCCCGGCCCGCTTGGCGATGGCCGCGACGGCGTCCACGTCGACGATCACGCCGCCCGGATTGGCGAGGATTTCGATGAAGATCGCCTTGGTCTTGGGCGTGATCGCGCGCTCGAAGTTCTTGGGCTCGTCCGGATCGACGAACACCGCGTTCCAACCGAACTTCTTGTAGCTGTGGCCCATCTGGTTGATCGAGCCGCCGTAGAGCTTGTTCGAGGCGACGATCTCGTCGCCCGGCTGCATGAACGGAAAGAGCGCAAGGATTTGCGCGGCGTGGCCCGAAGCGGTCGCCGTCGCCCCGCGTCCGCCTTCGAGCGCCGCGACGCGCTCCTCAAGCACGGCGACGGTCGGGTTGGTCAGGCGCGAATAGATGAACCCCGGCACCTGGAGATTGAACAAGGACGCCGCGTGATCGACGTCGTCGAAGACGAAGGACGTCGTCTGGTAGATCGGGGTTTGGCGCGCGCCGGTCGCCGGATCGGGCGAGGCGCCGGCATGGATCGACAGCGTGTCGAAGCCGCGTTTGCGTTCGGTCATGGCATTGTCCCTTTCGCTCGGGCCGGCGGCAGACGCCGGCGCTTGCTGGAGATCACGTTTGAATTGAAGCCGTTCCAGGATAGCTCGCCGTTGAGGCGGGCATATTCGATCTTGGGACATCGGTTCATGACGACGGCGAGGCCGGATTTTTCCGCACGCGCGGCGGCTTCGTCGTTGCGCACGCCCAATTGCATCCAGACGACCTTGAAGCCCTTTTCCTTGGCCAGCGCGATGGCCTCGTCGGCGATGGGCCCGGCGGCTTCGGAATTGCGAAAGATATCGACCATGTCCACGGGCGGCGCGAGGTCGCGCAACTCCTTGACCACTTCCTCGCCCAGAATCTCGGCGCTCGATACGCGCGGATTGACCGGGATGACCCTGAAGCCTTTTTTCTGCAGATACTTCATGGCGAAATAGCTCGGACGGTTCCAATTGTCGGAGGCGCCGACCATGGCGATCGTGCGCACCGAAGCCAGCACGGCGCGGATGTAGTCGTCGGAATAGGCATCGTGATCCATCGCGCGGGTCTTCAGCGATGTTTCCAAGACGGCGGGCGTTTGGCGATGAAGGAATCGATGCCTTCGCCTGCGTCTTCCAGGGCCATGCCCTCGGCCATCGCGCGGCCGGCGAAGCGATAGGCGTCCTCGATCGGCATTTCGATTTGCCGGTGGAAGGCGCGCTTGCCCTGGGCGATCGCCGCGGCCGATTTCGCCGCGATGGTCTCGGCGAGAGCGCGCACCGTCGCGTCGAGTTCGCCGTCCGCCACCGTGCGGCTGACCAGACCGATGGCCTCGGCCCGGCGCGCGTCGATGAAGCCGCCGGTCAGGAGCAAATCGAGCGCGTGCTTGCGCGCGACCGTCCGGCCGACCGCAACGCCTGGCGTGGTGCAGAACAGGCCCGCGTCGATGCCGTTGGTGCCAAAGCGCGCGCTTTCCCCCGCGACCGCGAGATCGCAGGCGGCGACGAGCTGGCAGCCGGCCGCCGTGGCGATGCCGTGGACGCGCGCGATCACCGGCTGGCCCATGCGCGCGATGGCCATCATCATCCGGCTGCAGGTCGCAAACAGCCATTCGTGATAGGCCCGGTCCGCGCGTGCGCGCATTTCCTTGAGATCGTGGCCGGCCGAGAACGCCTTACCCGCGCCCGCGAGGACGACGACCCGGACGGAGGAATCGGCGGCGATCGCATCCAGCGCGCCCTGCAATTGGGCCAGCAGGGCCTCGGACAAGGCATTCGCCTGGCGCGGCCGGTTGAGCGTCAGCGTCGCGACGGCGCCGGATTGGGTGCGCAGCACGAGCGGTTCGTTCTCGGAGGCGGCTTTTGCGGTACTTTGGGTCATGGCCGAAATCTCTTGCGCCGCGCGGGCGATTTCAAGGATGAAAGAGCATGTCGCGGATATCCCTGGCCGAATTTCGGGCGCTCGTCGAGGCCGAACTGCCCCTCGTGCGCATTTTCGGCATCGCGGTCGAGGACTTGGGCCGGGGCCGCGCCGTTCTCACCCTGGCGGGCGGCGAGGGGGCCATGCGCCCCGGCGGCACCATGGCCGGGCCGCTCTTGTTCGCCCTGGCCGATGTGACGCTCTATGCGGTGACGCTGTCCATCGTGGGCCGGGTGCCGCTCGCGGTCACGACCAATCTCACTATCAATTTCTTGAACAAACCGGGCCTTGGCCTCGTGCGCGCGGAGGGTCGGGTACTCAAAGCCGGAAAGCGTCTCATCGTGGGCGAGTGTTCGATTTTCGACGGCCAAGGCGGGGGCCTTCTGGCCCATGCCACGGGAACCTACTCCGTACCTCCAGAGAAGGCTTGATAATGTGGATTTATCAAGAGCGGTAATATTTTACCACTCACCTTTTTTCATGTTTTACAGGGCTTTCCGGTTGACAGCGTGACGCACCTAGCCATAATCCCGGCCTTCGCCGCGCGTCCTTTGGTCGCGGCCTTTATCAATGAGCCGATCATGGCCATGAAAACCTTCTCCGCGAAGCCTGCGGAGGTCGAAAAGAAATGGGTGCTGATCGACGCCGATGGCGTCGTGCTCGGGCGCTTGGCGACGGTGATCGCCAACCGGCTCCGCGGCAAGCACAAGCCCATCTTCACCCCGCATGTCGATTGCGGCGACAACATCATCGTCGTCAACGCGGCCAAGGTGCGCATCACCGGCAACAAGGCGCAGCAGAGCCGGTTTTATTGGCACACCGGTTTCCCCGGCGGCATCAAGGATATTTCGCCCGCGGCGACGCTGGCGGGCAAGCATCCCGAGCGCGTGATCGAGCGCGCGGTCAAGCGGATGATCACGGCGAACGTGCTTGGCCGGAAATTGATGCGCAATCTCCGCATCTACGCCGGCGTCGAGCACCCGCACGAGGCGCAGAGCCCGGAGACGCTCGACATGGCCAAGCTCAACCCGAAGAACAAGCGGAGTTCGTAATGGCGGTGACCAGCGGATTCGCGGGGCTGTCCCAGCAGGTCGTTCCGGCCGCGCCGGCGGTACCCAAGATCGACAAGCTCGGCCGGGCTTATGCCACCGGCAAGCGCAAGAACGCCATCGCGCGAGTCTGGATCAAGCGCGGCACGGGCAAGTTCGTGGTCAACGACCGCGAGGGTGAGAAATACTTCGTGCGTCCGGTGCTGCGCATGATGCTGGCGCAGCCATTCGTCATCGCCGGCCGGCTCGGCCAGTTCGATGTCTGGTGCACGGTCGTGGGCGGCGGGTTGTCCGGCCAGGCCGGCGCGGTGCGCCACGGCATTTCCAAGGCCCTGACCTATTACGAGCCCGAGCTGCGTTCCAAGCTCAAGGGCGGCGGGTTCCTCACGCGCGACAGCCGCGTGGTCGAACGCAAGAAGTACGGCCGGGCCAAGGCCCGACGCAGCTTCCAGTTCTCGAAGCGCTAAACGCGCGGGCGCCTTTTCTGTATGCTGGGAGCGCCCCCTCGTGGGCGCTCTCGGCGTTTTTGGACCCCGCATCGGGGTGAAGGATCAGGGACCACGGCCATGACGAACGCATCGGACCGGTTGCGGACCGGGATTCTTGGCGCCTCGGGCTATACAGGGGCCGAGCTTATTCGCCTGCTCGCCCGCCACCCGCGCGTCGCGCTTTCGGCGCTGACGGGCGACCGCATGGCGGGCAAGCGGTTGGGCGAGGTGTTTCCCCATCTCGGCCATCTCGATCTGCCGATGCTGACCAAGATCGAGGATGTTAAATGGGACGCGCTCGACGTCGTCTATTGCGCCCTGCCGCACGGCACGACGCAGGAGGTCGTGGCCGCGTTGCCGGCGCATCTTAAGATCATCGACCTGTCGGCGGATTTCCGGCTTTCGGATGTGGCGGTCTATGCCAAATGGTACGGCCACGCGCACCAGGCGCCCGCGGCCCAGAAGGAGGCGGTTTACGGCCTTACCGAATTGAAACGCGCGGAAATCGCGCGCGCCCGGCTCGTCGCCAATCCCGGATGCTACCCGACGAGCGCGCAATTGCCGCTCGTGCCCTTGCTCGAGGCCAAGCAGATCTCGGCCGACGACATCATCATCGACGCCAAATCCGGCGTGTCCGGCGCCGGGCGCGGCGCCAAGGAAGCCAATTTGTTCGCCGAGGTGACCGAGGGCATCCACGCCTACGGCGTCGCCAATCACCGCCACATGCCGGAAATCGAACAGGGCTTGACCGAGGCCGCCGGCCGGCCGGTCGTGGTCAATTTCACGCCTCACCTCGTGCCGATGAGCCGGGGGATACTCTCGAGCATCTATGTCCGTCTTGCGGGCGGGGCGAGCGCGGACGATCTGCGCGCGACGCTCGCCAAACGCTATGCGGGAGAGGCCTTCGTGCGCGTGTTGCCCGCGGGCGCCGTGCCGCATACCCGGCACGTGCGGGGCTCCAATCACTGTCTCATGGCCGTGGCGGCGGACCGGATTCCCGGCCGCGCGATCGTGCTTTCGGTCATCGACAATCTGGTCAAGGGCGCCGCCGGCCAGGCGATTCAAAACATGAATCTCGTCTGCGGCTTCGCCGAGACCACAAGCCTCGAACAAGAACCGCTTTTTCCTTGATCGCGCGCCCGCGCGCCGCCTAGCCTTCGCGCCACGCATCGGGAGAAGGCCGCATGATTGGGCTCAAGGTGAACGGCCAAGAGGTGCGCGCGCGCGCGGCGGCGGACACGCCGCTGCTGTGGGTCTTGCGCGACGAGCTTGGTCTTACCGGCACCAAATATGGCTGCGGCGCCGGATTGTGCGGTGCATGCACGGTCTATCTCGACGGCGCGCCCGTGCGGTCCTGTTCGCTTGCCGTGGGCGATGTGGGAACGGCGGAGATCGTGACCATCGAGGGAGCGGCGGGCCGCGCGGTCGAGGCGGTGCGCGCGGCGTGGGCCGCGCTCGACGTCGTGCAATGCGGCTATTGCCAATCCGGCCAGGTGCTCGCCGCCGCGGCCCTGATCGCGGCCAATCCCAAGCCGAGCGACGGCGAGATCGATAAGGCGATGTCAGGCAATCTCTGCCGCTGCGCGACCTATCACCGCATAAGGCTGGCCATTCATCGCGCGGCGGGCGCGATGGGAGCCTAAGCCATGGCGGACGCCACCACGATGAAACGCCGCGTCTTCATCGCCGGCGGCGCGACCTTGGCGGCGGGGTTGGTGATCGGATTCTATGTCCGCGACAAACGCATGGGCCCGGCACCCTTGGCGAAGGACGAAGGCACGCTGTTCGAGGGCTATCTGCGCATCGGCGCGGACGACAGCGTCACGGTTCTTTCGGCGCACATGGACATGGGGCAGGGGATCTATACCGGGATCGCCAGCTTGGTCGCCGACGAACTCGATGCCGATTGGGCGCAAATGCGCGCGGAGGGGGCCGCGGGCAATACCGAGCTTTACGGCAACTTGGCCTGGGGCGGGGCGGTGCAGGGGACGGGCGGCTCGACCGGAATGGCAAGCTCCTTCACCCGCTACCGCCACGCGGGCGCGATCGCGCGGCACATGTTGGAACAGGCGGCGGCGGCCGAATGGGGCGTGCCGGCGAAGGAAGTCGAAATCGAGGCGGGCATCGTCAAGCACCGCTCTGGCAAGTCGGCGCGCTTCGGCGAACTCGCACCCAGGGCCGCGGCCATGGCCGTGCCGACATTGGTCGCGTTCAAGGAACCGCACGAGTGGAAATTCATCGGCAAGGAATCGCTGCGCCGCCTCGATACCGCCGACAAGACCGCAGGCAAGCAGGAATACACCATCGATGTGCGCTTGCCCGGGATGTTGACCGCCGTTATCGCCCATCCGCCGCTGTTCGGCGCGACCGTCATATCCTTCGACGCCAAGGCCGCGAAAAAAATCAAGGGCGTGGTCGATGTCGTGCGGATTCCGCGCGGCGTGGCGGTCGTCGCCGAAAACACCTGGGCGGCGATCAAGGGCCGGGAAAAATTGACCGTCGAATGGGACGATTCGGCGGCCGAGAAACGCGGCAGCGATGCCCTGTTCGCCGAATACCGGCGCCTCGTGCGCGAGGGCAAGGGCCAGATCGCGCGGCTCAACGGCGATGTCGCCGAGGGGCTGGCGCGGGCGGTCAAGACCGTCGAGGCGAGCTACGAATTTCCTTATCTCGCGCACGCAGCGCTCGAGCCGCTCGACGCGGTGGCGTGGAAGCGCGGCAACAAGCTCGAGATTTGGGGCGGCCACCAGCTGCCCGACGCCTATCAATCGCTCGCCGCCTCGGTCGCGGGGATCGCGCGCGAGGACGTGATCCTTCACGTCATGATGACGGGCGGCGGCTTCGGTCGCCGCGCGGTTGCCGACGGCGACATCGTCGTCGAGGCGGTGGCGACGGCCAAGGCCATCGGCTGGAAGGCGCCGGTCAAGGTCATGTGGACGCGCGAGGACGACATGGCGGGCGGGCGGTACCGGCCGATGTACGTCCACGCGCTCAAGGCCGGGCTCGACCGGCGCGGCCGGCTCGTAGCCTGGCGCCACCGGATCGTCGGGCAATCGATCTTGCGCGGCACGTCCTTCGAGGGCGGCTCGGGAACGGGTGGGGTAGACCCGACGACGGTTGGGGGTGCGGTGAATCTGCCTTACGGCGTGCCGGATCTTTCGGTCGATGTCGTCGCGACGGATGTCGGCGTGCCGGTGCTGTGGTGGCGCGCGGTCGGCGGCACGCACAACGCCTATGCGACCGAAGTGTTCGTGGACGAGCTCGCCCATGCGGCGGGTAAGGATCCGCTGTTCTATCGCCTCGACATGCTGAACGAATCGCCCCGGCATTTGGCGGTGTTGGTTCAGGCACGCGACGTATCGGGCTGGGGCAAGAAATTGCCGAAGGGCTGGGGGCGGGGCGTGGCGGTGGCGGAATCTTTCGGCACCGTCGTGGCCCAGATCGCCGAGGTGCGCGTACTCGATGGCCGCATCAAGGTCGAGCGCGTGGTCTGCGTCGTCGATTGCGGCCTCGCGGTCAATCCCGACATCGTGAAAGCGCAAATGGAAGGTGCCATCGGTTTCGGTCTCGGCGCCATCCTCAAGGGCGCGATCACGCTCGACGAAGGTCGGGTGGTCGAGCGCAATTTCGATCGCCATCCCGTTCTGTCCATCGACGAGATGCCGCGCGTCGAGGTCCATATCCGGCCGTCCAAGCGCGCGCCGAGGGGGGTGGGCGAGCCGGGCGTGCCGCCCATCGGTCCGGCGGTCGCCAACGCGGTCTTCGCGGCGACGGGCAAGCGCGTGCGTGTTCTGCCCATGAGCAAGACGGATTTTTCTTCATGAGCGGCGAGGATTGGCTGACCTTGCCGTGCGCCCTCGATGCCGGACCCGCATCGCGCGCGGCCATCGGCCTTATCGTTCTCGGCAACGATCCGACCATCGAGCCGGAGATGAACCGCATGCTGCGCCTCGACGGCGTGGGATTGTATGCCCAACGCATCGCCATGGGTCCGCCCTTTACGGTCGAGCGCATCACGGCGCTCGAGGACGATTTGCGCGCCGCCGCGGCGATGATCATGCCGGACGACGCGCTTCACGCCATCGCCTTCGGCTGCACCTCGTGCACCATGGCCATAGGACCCGAGCGGGTCGCCGCGCGCATCCGCGAGGCCCGCTCCGCAATCGCGGTGACCGAGCCCGTGAGCGCGACCCTGGCCGCTTTCAAGGCGCTGGGCATGAAACGGATTGGCCTACTGACTCCCTATCCGCACGCGGTCAACAAGGTCGCGGCCGATTTTCTCGAGGCGCAGGGCCTGGAAGTGACCGCCAAGGCCGGGTTCATGGGCAGCGCCGATTTCGACATCGCGCGCGTTTCGCCCGCGGCCATCGAGGCGGCGGCGCTCGAGCTCGCGCGCGCGGACGTGGACGGGGTGTTCGTTTCGGGCACGGCCCTGCGCGCGTCCTCGGTGCTCGCGCGCATCGAGGCGGCGTCGGGCAAGCCCGCCGTGTCCTCGAATCAGGCGCTTTCCTGGCATTGCCTGCGCCTGGCCGGAGTGCGCGACCCGGTTCATGGCTATGGCCGGCTGTTGACGGTATAATCCGCGCGGATTTCTCTGCCCCGCCTACAAGGGAGTGTTCAACATGCCCGATACCTCGGTACTCGCGTCCAAATGGCAGCACATGGCCTGCACGCTCGATGGCGGACCGGCCGCGAACGTCGCTGTCGGTCTTATCACCTTGTCCAACGACACGGTGATCGAACCCGAGCTTTACACGTTCTTGCCGCGCGACGGCGTGGCGGTGTATTCGAGCCGGATTCCGATGTCGCCGACGGTCAGCGTTGCGGCGCTCAAGGACATGCAGCGCAATCTGTCGCGCGTCGCCGCCGAAATCCTGCCCGACGACAAGATCGACGTCATGGCCTTCGGGTGCACTTCGGGTTCCATGGCCATCGGTCCGGACAACGTGATATCCGAGGTCCAGAAATCGAAGCCCGGCATACCCGTGACCAATCCAGTCTCGGCGAGCTTGAAGGGCTTGCGGGCGCTCGGCATCAAGCGCATCGCGCTCCTGACCCCCTATCCCGACGCGGTGAACGTGATCGTCGAGAATTACGTCGGCGGCCAGGGCTTCGACATCGTCGTGCGCGGCTCCTTCAAGCAGAACGGCGATCCGCAGATCACCCGCGTGCCGCCCGAGGCGATCTACGAGGCCGGCGTGGCGCTCGGCAAGCACAAGGACGCGCAAGCCCTGTTCATTTCGTGCACGGCCTTGCGCTGCTCGCCGGTCATCCAGCGCATCGAGGACGCGATCGGAAAGCCCGTGGTGACCTCGAACCAGGCGCTGGCCTGGGATTGCCTGCGCCTCGGCGGCTATAAAAAGGCCGTGCCCGGTTACGGCAAGCTGATGACGATTTGATTCCAAGGCGATTTGATTCCAAGACGGGTTGAGTTCCAGACGGGCTGACGCCAAGACGGGAGCGCGACGCCGCACCCGCAAGGTGTAATTGCGCCGGATGGAAAATTGCGAAGGGCCGGTGCCGCATATCGTGCGGCTCCGGCCCTTTTTCGTTTCGGTGTCTTGCGGTTTTCCGCAGCCGCATTGGCGCGCGCCTGGGGGTCTAATTAAAGGCGCCAGACCCCAAACGCGGCAGCCGGAAACCAAAAATTAACCCCAAATGGGTATGGATACGCTCTCTGAACGCACGAATTCTCGAAGGGCCGCGGCGATGGTGTTTCGCGTGACTTACGTCTAAGCGAGCGGCCAGTTCAGCCCTCCGCGGCACGGTTTGGCTAGAGCGATTTCCACCTCTTTCAGGAGTTTAGTACGATGCAGCGAATGCTGGCGAATATGCGGGTTTGGCAAAAGACTTTGCTCCCGCTGGGTCTGATGGCCGTCACCACGATCTTCCTCACGATTTTCA
>CAMAPP010000096.1 GCA_945860095.1 Rhizobium sp. Q54
CATTGGACCGAGGCGCGCGCGCCCAAGCCGCCGCCCATTCCCGAAGCCGTCCACGTCGCCGCCCGCGCCGCCGCCGGCGCCGCGCGCATGGCCGAATCCGAGCGCGTGGCCCTGCTGCAATCGGCCGGCGTGCCGATGGCCCCGTGCCGGCGCGTCGATTCGGGTGCGGAGGCGTGCCGCATCGCGGCCGAACTCGGCTATCCGGTCGTACTCAAGGGAACCGCGCCGGCCTTGCCCCACAAGACCGAGTTGGGACTGGTAAGACCCGGTCTCGCGAACGAGGCCGAGCTTGCCAAAGCCTACGCCGAAGTCTCGCGCACGCTAGAGGAGGCGGCCAAGGGCCTGGACGGCGCATGTGTCGTGTTGCAACCGATGGTCGGGCGCGGCATCGAGCTCGTCGTCGGCATCCGAAACGATCTCGAATTCGGCAGCCTCCTCGCGGTCGGCCTGGGCGGAACCCTCGTCGAAATATTGGACGAGGTCGCGGTGTCGCTGGCGCCGGTCGATTCGGCCGAAGCCAAGGCCATGCTCGAACGCACGAAGGCGGCACGTCTCATCCGCGGCGTGCGCGGCGCCGGACCGTTCGACCTCGACGCGGCCGCGGACGCCATCGCCGCCATCTCGCGCTTCGGCGCGGCGGCGCGCGACACCTTGGTTGCGCTCGAAGTGAACCCATTGATCGTCGGAACCAGGGGTGCGTTGGGAGTCGATGTCGCGATGAGCGCCAAATCGCCCTAATCGGCGCCACGCGAGGGCGAGCGCGCCGGGTCATCGGATACCGAGGCCCCGGCCGGTGCGCGCGACCTTATTTGACTTGCGCGACTTGCCCGACTTGCGCGTCCCCCTTTGCTCGCAAAAATACCTGCCGCTCGCTATAATCCCCGCCGGCGGCCCCGTGATATTTGCGGGCCGAGCAAGACGGGGACCAGCATGAAAATCGCGCGCATCGAGGGCTTCCGGCTCTATCCCATGGCGATCAAGGAGGCCTGGGTGGACGACGAATATGTCTGGCCGAGCCATCCGCCCTCCGTTCTGCTCAAGGTGACGGCCGAAGACGGGACCTACGGCGTCGGCGAGGCGTCGAGCCAGCAATGGTATCTCGGCGAAACGGTCGAGCAGCTTCTCGAACTCGCGCGCCTGTTCGATGCGACGCTCAGGGGGCGCAATCCCGGCAATTTTGCGCTCTGCCATCACCTGATGGAGGGCGCGCATTCGGGCGGCATGCCGGGCGGGCGCACCATGCGTTCGGCGGTCGACATGGCGCTCTACGATCTCGTGGGCAAGGCGCGTTCCCTGCCGGTGCACGCGCTATTGGGCGGCGCCTATCGCACCTCGTTCACCATGCTCACGAATCTCTACCACAAGACGCCCGAGGCCATGGCCGAGGGCTGCCGCGAATACGTCGCGCGCGGCTTCAAGGGCCTGAAAATCAAGGTCGGCGATGTCGTTCTCGCAAAGGGCTGGAGCCGCGAGAACATGTTGTCGGAACTCGCCAAGCTCGACGCCGCGCTCGAATCGACCCCGCGCGACGTCTATATCGACGCCGACGCCAATCAGGGCTGGGAAAGCGCTGCTTGGACGGTTTCGTGCCTGAGGCGCTATTCCGCCTACGACAATTTGTCCATCGAACAGCCCCTGCCTTATGCCGATCTCGAGGGCCACGTCCATGTGCGGCGTGCCTCCGGCGTGCCGGTCATCCTCGACGAATCGATCTGGTCGGCCAAGCAAATGTTGCAGGTCGCCCGGCTTCAGGCCTGCGACCGCATCGTGCTGAAAATCAATCGGCTCGGTGGATTGTTCGAGGCGATGAAGGCCGTCGCCATCTGCGAGAGCGCCAATATCGGCGTCTCGGTCGATACCAATCCCTACACCATGATCGGTGATTCGGCTTGCTGCCACATCGCGGCGGCGATCCGCACCCATTACCCCGTCGATTGCGAGGGCCACGTCTCGTTCCTCGATTGGGGATCGGAGAAAATCATCACGGGGGGCATCCGCATCGATGGCGGCACCGCGCACCTGCCCGACGCGCCCGGCCTCGGGGTCGATGTCGATTGGGCCGCGCTCGAACGCCACGGCCGCGCGGGCTACGCGCGCTGAACCACCCGCGGCGCTCTTTCGCCGCGGGCGCCGTATCCGGCCGCGTATGCCGGCATTGTTACGTTTTCTGGATGGACGTGACCGTGCGCAGCCAGGTGTCGGAGAGGGTATAGCCTTCGGGCAGGGGATCGTCGGGGTCGAGGCCGTATTGGCCGATGGACGTGATATAGCCGCGCCCCGCAACCGTCGGAATGATGGCCCTCTTGCCGCCAACCTTCGTCGTGCCGACGATCTGGCCGTAAAAATGCGTCCCAATGATCGATGTGTGATCGAACATCTCGCCCACCTTGATGAGCTTGCGCGCGTGCATCACGGCTAGGCGCGCGCTCGTGCCGGTGCCGCACGGACTGCGGTCGAGACGGCCAGGCGAAACGACCACCGTGTTGCGCGCGGACAAGCCCTTCTTGGTGCGCTTCAACGGACCCATGAATTCGGTGACGGTGACGTGGCGGATGCCACGATTTTCCGGATGCACGATGCCCTTCAACTGTTCCTGGCAGGCCTCGCGGATCTTCTCGCCCACGACACAAATATCGCGCGCCTCGTCCGGCGCGATGGCGAAGCCGAGGGCGCTCGCGTCCATGAGCGCGTAATGCATGCCGCCATAGGCGACATCGAGTTTCACGGTGCCGAGACCCTTGACCTCGACATGGCCGTCGAGCAGCTGGACGAAGGACGGCACGTTCTTGAACTTGACCTGCAGCACCTTGCCGTCGCGGCAGAGACATTCGAGATCGATGAGGCCCGCAGGCGTTTCGAGGGTGAGCTTGGTCAGCGGCTCGACCATCGGCAGTATCCCGGTCTCGAGAATCGCGGTCACCGTGCAAATCGTGTTCGAGCCGGACATGGGCGGGTATTCGGTCGATTCCATGATGACGTAGCCGGCCTGGGCCTTGGGATTGTTCGACGGCAGCACGATATTGCACGAATGCACCGCGGCACCGCGCGGCTCGAACAGGCACAGCTTGCGCAAGCCGTCGTCGTGATCGCGAAGATGGACCATCTTGTCGAACATGGTCTTGCCCGGCACATCGACGACCCCGCCGGTGATGACCTTGCCGTACTCGCCCTCGGCGTGAACGCCGACCACCGTGAATGCCCGCTTCCAACGCATGAAATCCCCCCTAGCCGCGCCCGTCCAAGCGAACCGCCGCCTGTTTTCCGAACACCTTGAACGCCACATACTCATAACCGATTCGCGCGGCGCGCACGAATTCCCGAAACACGCGGCATGGGCGATCGCGCCATCCGCAATAACCGATATGTTCGTCGAACACCACGATCGCGCCCGTCCCCAGGCACGACGCAAAATCGTCGCGGCCATGAAGCGCAACGCCTTGACGCATGAGGTTTGCCAATTCGGCCCGAGTCATTCGGCCCAAGTCATGGTCATGGTTCGGGGTCATGGTTCGGGGCGCTGGTCCGCGAACGTCTAGCCTTCGCCGATGGGGCGTTTCTTGCCTTTGGCGTCGATCGCAACATAGGTGAACTTGCCCTCGGTGACCTTGACGCGCTCGCCGTTCGCGCGCGTCGCCCAGGCCTCGACCCAGACCGCGATCGAGGTCCGTCCGACGCGCACGATATCGCCGTAGCACGACAGGATATCGCCGACGAAGACCGGCAGCTTGAACGTCATGGCATCGACCGCCACGGTCGCAAGCCGGCCCCGGACGTAGTCCCGCGCCGCCATGCCGCCCGCGATATCCATTTGCCCCAGAAGCCAGCCACCGAAGATGTCGCCGCTCGGATTGGCATCGGCCGGCATGGCGAAGACCCGGATCGCCAATTCGCCACGCGGTTGCACCATATTGCCTCCTTGAAACCCGCCTACAGCAGGTTTGATCCAGTGTCTGGAACACAAGATATTGTTTTATCAACATATTATCGCTACTCTATCCAGTATTCCAGGAAAGGGTGCCCTATCCGTGGCCGCGAAGTCCAAAACCAAGACCGCCGATCTGTTCGACCTGCCGCCCCGCAAGGGCGCGCGGGCGCCGTCCGCCCAAAGCCCGCCCAAACGCTCGGATTCCGCCCGCAAGGGCGAGGGTTACACCGCCAAGGACATCGAGGTGCTCGAGGGCCTGGAGCCCGTGCGCCGGCGTCCGGGCATGTATGTCGGCGGCACGGACGAGCCGGCCTTGCACCATCTCGTCGCCGAGGTGCTCGACAACGCGATGGACGAGGCGGTCGCGGGGCACGCCGACCGCATCGATGTGCGGATGCTCGCCGACGGCTCGGTCACCGTGGTCGATAACGGGCGCGGAATTCCGGTCGATCCGCACCCCAAGTTCAAGGGCAAATCCGCGCTCGAAGTCATCCTCACCATGCTCCATTCGGGCGGCAAGTTTTCCGACAACGTGTACAAGACCGCGGGCGGCCTGCACGGGGTGGGCATTTCGGTCGTGAATGCCCTGTCGGATTCCCTGATCGTCGAGGTCGCGCGCGACAAGCGCCTGTGGCGCCAGGCATACAGCCGCGGCAAGCCCAAGGGACCGCTCAAGGACATTGGGCCCATCAACCGGCACGGCACGACGGTCACATTCCATCCCGACCCCGAGATCTTCGGCGACGAGGCGCGACTGAAACCCTCGCGCGTCTTCCGCATGGCGCGCTCGAAGGCCTATCTGTTCAAGGGCGTCGAGATCCGCTGGCATTGCGATCCCGCGCTTGTGTCCGCGACGGACGAAATCCCCGCCGAGGCCATCATTCATTTTCCCGGCGGGCTGCAGGACTACGTCGCCAACGCGCTGGGCGAGCGGCCCACCCTGACCCCCAAGAACTTCGCGGGCGAGGCCCCGCTCAGCAATGACGCAGGCAAGCTCGAATGGGCCATCGCCTGGCCCGCCGACGAGGATGGGTTTTTTCATTCTTACACCAACACCGTGCCGACGACGCAGGGCGGCAGCCACGAGCAAGGCATGCGCCAGGCGCTCACGCGCGCGCTTCGCGATTACTGCGAACTGACCGGCAATCGGCGCGCAAAGGACATCGCGTCCGAGGACGTCTGCGACGGCGCGGCGATCATGCTCTCGCTGTTCATCAAGAATCCGCAATTCCAGGGCCAGACCAAGGAACGCCTGGGCATGCCGGAGGCGGTGCGCTTGGTCGAGGGCGCGATCAAGGACCGGTTCGACCATTGGCTCTCGAGCGACACCTCCGCCGCGCGCGCGCTCCTCGACCGCACGCTCGAGCGCGCCGACGAGCGCTTGAAGCGCAAGCAGGACCGCGAGCTTCAACGCAAGACCGCGACGCGACGCACGCGCCTGCCGGGCAAGCTCGCCGATTGCAGCCGCACGACGGCCGAAGGCACCGAGATTTTCCTGGTCGAGGGCGATTCCGCCGGCGGTTCGGCCAAGAGCGCGCGCCGCCGCGACACCCAGGCGATCCTTCCCCTGCGCGGCAAGGTCCTGAACGTCGCCAGCGCGACGCAGGAAAAGCTGCGCCAAAACCAGGAACTGTCGGATCTCATCCAGGCGCTCGGCTGCGGCGCGGGCGAAACCTATCGGCACGACGCCCTGCGCTACGAGCGCGTCATCATCATGACCGATGCCGACGTGGACGGCGCGCACATCGCCGCCCTGCTCATGACGTTTTTCTATCGCGAGATGCCGGAATTGATCAAACGCGGGCATCTCTTTCTCGCCATGCCGCCGCTGTACCGCCTCTCGGCCTCGGGCAAGACGATTTACGCCCGCGACGACAAGCACAAGGAAGAGCTGCTGAAAACCGTCTTCAAGGCCAATGCCAAGGTCGAGATCAGCCGGTTCAAGGGCCTGGGCGAAATGCCGCCCGTCCAGCTCAAGGAAACCACCATGTCGCCCGATTCGCGCCTGCTGCTGCGCGTCGAGCTCGCGTCCCTGGATATTCCGGAACAAAGAGAAGACGCCCTGGCGACCGCCAAACTGATCGACGCGCTCATGGGCAAAAAACCGGAACTGCGCTTCGATTACATCCAAAAAAACGCCAAATTCGTCCTCGATCTGGACGTCTGACCACCCCAGACGGATGAACGCCCAAGACGGATGAACGCCCGAGGAGCGTGAACGTTCGAGGCGACCGAACGTCCGGTGCCCACGCCTTTCACCGTCTTGTGATCGCCGCCCCGTGCCGGCCGGACGTATAGTCGCGGCCATGAAACGGCGCGCTGTCCTACGTTTGACCCTCGCCCCGCTTGCGCTAGGCGCTCTTGCGGGCGGAATGACGCGCCTGGCCGCGCGCGTGCCCCCTGTTCTCGTCGAGCTGTTCACCTCGCAGGGTTGCAATTCCTGCCCGCCGGCCGATGCGTTTCTTGGCGAGCTCGCCCGCCGGCCGGACGTGATCGCGCTCTCGATGCACGTCGATTACTGGAACCATCTCGGCTGGCCCGACCCCTTCGCCTCCCCCGAAGCCACCCAGCGCCAGCGCGCCCATGCCGCAAGCCTTGGTTCCGCCTATGTTTACACGCCGCAAATGGTGATCGACGGCCGGGCGCATGAAACCGGCAGCGCAAGGGCGCGCGTCGAGGCCCTGATCGAGCGTGCGCGGGCCGAGCGCAAGTTCGACCTCGCGCCGAGCCTGGATGCCGCCGGACAGATCGCGCTCGCGCTGCCGGACGAGGCGTCGAGGGGCGCCGTGCTAACTCTTGCGCTGTTCGACGCCAAACACACGACCGAGATCAAGCGGGGCGAGAACGGCGGGCGGCGGCTCGACCATTACAATGTCGTGCGTGCCCTGCGCCGCGTGCCCGTTCCGGACGTCTTGGGTGCGGGCGGGGCGCGGACCCTGGTATTGCCCGTGAGCGAGTTCGATCGCCGCGAAAGATCGGGCGCAGCCGTCATTCTTCAGCACGGCGACGCGGGGCCGGTGCGCGGCGCGGCGGTCATCCGCTTCGACGGCAAACGCGCGAGCCTATCGCCGCCCGCCGCCGTCTAGCGCCCCTTGGCGATCTCGGCGTTGACGAAATCGAGCGCGGGCCGCACCAACGCCTGCATCTGCGGCGCGATGCGCAGCGCCTCTTCGAGATCGGCCTTGGCCTGGCGGTATTGTTTGAGCGAGCCGTAGGCGTAGCCGCGAATGAAATAGGCGTCCGCGTCCTTGGGATCGAGTTGGATCGCGCGATTCAAGTCCTCGATCGCACCCGGTCCGTCCTGCACCTCGAACCGCGCGCGGCCGCGATTGCGCCACGCCACCGAATTGCCCGGATCGATCTGAATCACGGCGGTGAAGTCGGCGGCGGCCTTCACCCAATTTTTGGTGACGAGCTGCGCGTCGCCGCGCATGCCATAGGCGCGCACGACATACTCAACGCCGAGGCCCGGCGCGCCGTCGATCACGAGCGTGAGATCGGCGATCGCCTTGTCGAACTGCTTGCGCTGAAGATGGACAAAGCCGCGCTCGAGCAGAAGCTGCGTGGGCGGCGCGCCATTGGACGCCCTAACCGCCTGATCGAAGAACTGATTCGCCTTCTCCCAATTCTCGCGGTATTTCTCGATCATGGCGCGGCGGAAATAGGCCTCGCGGAACCCTGGATCGGCCTTGATGGCCGCATCGTACGCCTTGATCGCATCGTCGAACTTGCCCTGTTCGACGAGCGCCAGGCCGTCGGAAAATCTGCGCGCCGCTTCCTCGGGTGGGGCGGTGGCGAGAAGTCTGCGCTCGACATAAGCCTTGACCGACGGCGCCACGGGCGCGTCTTTCTTGACCGCGAGGGCCGCGGCGAATTGCGCCAGCAATTCGCTCCTGTTGAACGCGGCAAAGGTCGTCGGCGTGCCGGCCCCCTTCGCCACCTCCTCGTCGCCCTTGGCGACGAGCTCGGTCAGGGTGAAGTTCAATTCCTTCGCTTTCGCCCGCGCGCTGTCCATGATCGGCTGGGAAATCTGAACCCACTCCTTCGTGCCAGAAGCGCGGCCATTGCCGTCCGCCAGGTGGGCCAAGGCGCGCGCGAGGCTGAAGCCTGGAGCCTTGAGAGTGAAGCCGCCCGGTGCAGCGGCCGCGAAGAACGAATCGGCGATGAAAAGGACATGCTCGCTCGCCACCATGCCAACGGCGAATTGCTCGCTGCCGAGTCGTTCGGTGCGATAGACGCGAACGGCGCGGTAGGCGACCGCGCGTTGGACGATGCCGGGCGCGGCCTGCATCACGGCGGCGATGGCCGCTTCGACCTTCTGGCGTTCCTGCGGCGCCCAGGGCTTCGCGCGCAACGGCGCCTCCTGGGTGAGGAGGCGCGTTTCGAGGTATTGAAAGCGCGCGCGCGCATCCGGCGCGGGCCCGGCCGCCGCCCCCAGGGACGAGGCAAGCAAGAAGACTGCGGTGAGCGCGAAAAGCAAACGGATCATCGATGGTTCCTTGTTGCGGCCGCGGCGCGCGATCAATCGCCGAGCAGCCAGTAGCGCATGAGCGCCGTGGCCGCCTGTGGGCGTTCCATGGTGGGCAAATGCGCGCAATCTTCTATCACGACCAATACAGCCTTGGGAATCGATGCCGCGATCTCCTCGCTCAGTTCCAAGGGCGTAAGTTTGTCCTGCCGCCCGCACGCGACCAGCGTCGGGCAACGGATCGAGGGTAGCATGGCTCTGCTGTCGGGGCGGCCCATATTGGCGAGTTGCTGGCGCAAATAGACCTCCGCCCCCACCCGCTCGCCCATTTGCATGATCGCGCGGCACAAGAGGTCGTCCGACAGGCGGTCCGGGTGAATGAACAGCGGCAGCATCCGCTGGGTCACGCCCTTGAAGGTGCCGCGCTGGACCAAGCGGATTAAATCCTCGCGCCGCGCGCGCGCCTCGGGAGTCTCGGGCCGGGCGGAAGTGTCGAACAGACAGAGCTTGCTCACCCGCTCGGGCGCCCGGCGCATGATACCGAGCGCCAAATACCCGCCCATCGACAGCCCCGCCAGGGCGAAACGCGGCGGGGCATCGGCCAGAATCTGCCCGACGATGTCCTCGACACTGTCTGCGCGCGTGTGGTCGGCGACGGATATTTCGGCGATGTCGGAAAGATGCGCGCTTTGGTGGCGCCACAGCGCCCCGTCACACAGCGTACCCGGAATAAACACCAGCGGTATCTTCTCGGCCATGCACCCAGCATGGCGCGGGCGGGCGGAGGCGTCGAGGGCTGCGCGCCGCCGACGGATCGCGCGCGACCGCCCCGCCCCATTCCGGCACGACGCGGACACCGCATCCGTGTTCGCGACCGCGCGCGCGGGATACGGCGCCACCACCCGCCTTGGTCGCGTAACCGTCTTGGACAAATCCGCGCGCGGTCTGCAAAACCCAGACCCCGCAAGACGCCGGCGTGAACCTCGACGCCGATCTGAGCCTTGATGCAAATTCGGCCTCGAAAACGGCAATAGTCAATTGGCACTTGGCATGACGGTTTGGGCGGGGGGCGGCTTGGGCGGGAGCGGTTTGGGCGAGGCGCAAGACGTGCCGTTTCACGAGCGCGGTGCCGGGCGGCGCGAGCGCGGCCAGGACACCGATCGTGCCGCCCTGACCTTGGGAATATTGCTCGCAAACCGCTCTCGGCATGCCGGGAGCAGCCGTCTCCTTCATCGAAGCCGCGCGCTATTCGCTCCAGCGCCCCGATCGGTCATGGCCGGAATCCGCATGTTCCTTCGTAGCAACCGGCGTGGCGACCGGCGTAAACGCCAATTATTTGCCTTTAAACGGCGTTTTAACTCAAAATATGGCTCGTTCACGGTCAACAGCCGTACTATAGTCACCGTGACATTCCCATATGTTTGGCTCATACCTTAGACCTTAGGAATGCTGCCCCGGACCCGGGGCGGAGCCGACGGTCGCAGCCCCATGGGGGGCGCGCGCGGTTTCCTCAAGGAACTCACATAGAATGAATTTTGCCGATCTTGGTCTGAGCGACGATGTCCTGAAGGCCGTCGCGGATGCTGGCTATAGCGAACCGACCCCTATTCAGAAAGAAGCCATCCCCTACGTCCTGATGGGCCGCGACGTGCTCGCCCGGGCGCAGACGGGCACGGGCAAGACCGCGGCCTTCGCCTTGCCGATGGTCGACATTCTATCGGGCGGCCGGTCGCGCGCGCGGATGCCGCGCGCGCTCATTTTGGAACCGACCCGCGAGCTTGCCCAGCAGGTCGCCGAGAACTTCGAGATATTCGGCAAGCATCACAAGATTTCTTGCGCCCTGATCATCGGCGGCGCGTCCATGGCGCCGCAGGAATTGGCGCTCGAACGCGGCGTGGACGTGTTGATCGCAACGCCGGGGCGGCTCATCGATCTGTTCGAGCGCGGCAAGATCATCCTGACCGCGATCAAGGTCCTGGTGATCGACGAAACCGACCGCATGCTCGACATGGGTTTCATCCCCGATGTGGAGCGCATCGTCGGCTTTCTGACCGCGGCGCGCCAAACCCTGTTCTTCTCCGCGACCTTCCCGGACGAAATCCGCCGCCTGGCCGAGAAGTTCCTGTCCAATCCCAAGGAAATCACCATCAAGCCCTCGGTGATGGCGGCCGAGACGGTCGAAGACGTCGTCGTCTTCGTGCCGGACCGCGACAAGGGCGCCGCGCTGCGACAAATCGTCCGCGGCGAGGAGATCGCCAATGCGATCATCTTCTGCAATCGCAAGAAGGACGCCGACGTTCTGTTCCGCTCGCTGAAGAAGCACGGCTTGAACGTGGGCGTGCTGCACGGCGATCTCGCCCAGCCCGTGCGCGAAAGGACGCTGCAAGCCTTCCGCGACAATGAGATCACGCTGCTGGTCGCCTCCGACGTGGCCGCGCGCGGCCTGGACGTGCTCGGCATTTCCCATGTCTTCAATTACGACGTGCCCTTCAACGCCGAGGATTACGTCCACCGCATCGGCCGGACCGGCCGCGCCGGGCGCGCGGGGCGCGCCTTCACGCTCGCGACCCCCGAGGACGGCAAACTGATCGACGCGATCGAGCGCCTCATCGGCCGCGCCGTGCCACGGATCACCATCGAAGGCTTGGGAGCCTCGGAGCAATCGAGCGCGGAGCGCGCGGAAGGCGGGCGCGGCGGACGCGGTCGCGGCCGCCCACCAGGCGGGCGCGAGGGCCGAAAGTCTGGCCCGACCTCGCGGCCAAGATCGACGCGTTCGAACGCCCCGGGAGCGGATTCAGGAACGCCGGCCGAGCCGGCCGAAAACACGACGGCGCGCGTCGCGGCGGACGTCGAACCCATACGCGACGATTCGCCCATTGCCGCGCCTGGATTTTCCGCATCTGGGCACCATGAGGCGGCTCAACCGGCTGCGCGCCGGGACGCGCGACCCGATGGGCGACAAGACAATCGCGGCGAGCGGCGCCGGGAACCCCGGCAAGAGCACCACGTTGAACGCCGGCCATCGGAGCAAGCCGAGAACCGGCGGCGCCCGGCGGGCGACGACCAGGGCATCGTCGGCCTCGGCGATCACACGCCCGCCTTTCTGCTGCGTGGCGCGCGCCCGCGCTAACTCTTGCGGCGCCCGCCCGCGGGCTTGCGCAGGCGGCGCACGACTTTTCCCACCTTGTCCGAGCGCAGGCGATCAGCGACGAGGCCGATCATCTCGAACATCAGCACCATGGCCGTCATGGCCGTGATCTTGTTCGGATTGTCCTTGCTCGGAATCATGCACACGATGTCCGCGCCGATCACGTCGAGGCCGCGCAAACCGTTCAACAGCGCGATCGCGTCGCCCGAGGACAGGCCGGGATAGCCCGGTTCCATGTTCGAGACGGCGGGCGCCACGGTGGGATCGAGCACGTCGAGGTCGAACGTGACATAGACCGGCGCGTCGCCCACCCGCTCGCGGATGATCTCCACCGTCTTCTTCACGCCCATGCGGAAAAATTCTTCCGCCATGATCGGCCGGTAGCCCAGGCGCTCGGACGAATTTCGCCAGTCGAGCGAGAACGTATTGCCGCGCAAGCCGATCTGCACGCTCCGCTCGGCGTCGACGGCATTCTCCTTGACGACATAACTGGCCCAATGGGCCGCCGACCGGATCGCCCCCATCCAATGCGGGATATGGTCGTAGGCATCGGTATGGGCGTCGAAATGGACGAGCGCCGCCTTGCGCCCGCCGGTCAGCTTCGCCCCGCGCCCGGCGATGGCCTTGAGGATGGGACCGGTGATCGAGTGGTCGCCGCCGACCGAGACCGGCCGCACGCCCGCCGCGTCGAGGCGTTTGTAATAGGACTCGATGGTATGGACGCATTTCTCGTTGTTCATCGCCTCGGGCAAGGGCACGTCGCCCATATCGCTGATACGGCAACTGTCCCAGGGGCTGAAGCCGTATTTGACGTGGGCGCGGCGGTACCAGCCGGAAACGTTGCGGATGGCGCGCGGCCCCAAGTGCTGATCGCGCTCGGTCGAGCCGTTGCCCGAGGAATGGGGCACGCCCACAAGGCCGATATCGGCATTCTTGGGGTTTTCGTCCCAGGGACAACGAAAGAAGGTCGGCACGCCGTACCAGTAATACCGGCTGACCTCCGCCTTCATGCGCTCGAAGGTCTTGTCGTCCATCATCTTGACCACGGTCGATTCTCCTCGCCGACGCCCTCGCACCGGCGCGTGGACGGTCTATATTGTTATCGGTTATCAATGGCGGGGCAAATCACGTGGCCATGCGCGATCCCTATCAGGTCCTGGGTGTAGGCCGCGGCGCGAGCGCGGAGGAGATCAAGGCTGCCTATCGCAAGCTCGCGAAATCCCTCCACCCCGACCTCAATCCCGGCAACAAGAAGATCGAGGAACGCTTCAAGGACGTGAGCGCGGCCTACGATCTGCTGTCCGATGCCGACAAGAAACGCCGCTTCGACGCAGGCGAAATCGACCCCTCGGGCGCTGAACGGCCGCAGCACGCCTATTACCGCACCTATGCCGATGGCCGGCGCGGCGGAAAATACCGCGAAAGCATGGGCGCCGAGGGCTTCGGTTTCGAGGATTTGATT
>CAMAPP010000097.1 GCA_945860095.1 Rhizobium sp. Q54
CAAGGGCGCGGACAAGGAAGCGATCGTGCCCGGTCTCATGGCGGTGGGCGAGGCGGCGTGCGTGTCCGTGCACGGCGCGAACCGTCTCGGCTCGAACTCGCTGCTCGACCTCGTGGTCTTCGGCCGCGCCGCGGCCAATCGCTGCGCCGAACTGCTCAAGCGCGGCGAGAAACACAAATCCCTGCCCGCCGGCGCGACCGACAAGGCGCTCGATTATTTCGACCGCACGCGCAACGCCAAGGGCGAGATCGCGACCGCGGCCCTGCGCCTAGAGATGCAAAACATCATGCAGCGCGATTGCGCGGTGTTCCGCACCGGCGAGTCGCTGGAGGAGGGCTGCCGGCGCCTCGGCGATGCCTGGGCAAAGCGCGAGAAGCTCAACGTCGTCGATCGCTCGCTGATTTGGAACTCGGACCTCGTGGAAACCCTCGAGCTCGATAATCTCCTGGCCCAGGCGGTGGCGACCATGCATTCGGCGCGCGCGCGTACCGAAAGCCGGGGCGCCCACGCGCGCGAGGACTTCCCCGAGCGCGACGACCAGAACTGGTTGAAGCACAGCTATGTCTGGTGCGACGAGAAGGGCCGTGCGCGCCTCGATTACCGCGCGGTGCACATGAACACGCTCTCGAACGACGTCGAGTCCGTGCCGCTCGCCAAGCGTTCGTACTGAGGTTAACCCATGCCCAAGATTGCTAGAAAGCGTCGCGCCGACAAGGCAAACAAGACAATTTCTGGCAAGTTGATAATTGGCGCGTTGACGAAAAAATTTGACACATCAAACGACAGCGATCTTGCGGCGCACATTGGCGGGACGAGCACTGGAATTTGGCAGCTGAATAGAAAAAGAAAAGTAACACCACTTCAGATCGCGGGACTGGTAAAGCGTGCGGTCCATTCCTCAGGGAAAAACATCTATAAGCCGATCGTGGAATTCCACCATGTGGAACGGTACAAAAAGTACAAAAATAGGAAGCGATTTCAGCCGCTCAATGCTGGTGATAAAAAATATGCGAAATTGGTCGAGGCCTTGCGTGATGCGAGGGGAATCTATTTTTTCTACGATTCATCTGGACGAGTCATCTACGTAGGCAGGACTGAAAAACAAGACCTTTGGAGCGAGATGACAAATGCTTTCAATCGCGGGAACATCAGAAATCAGATTTATTTAACCGGGCATCCTAAGAAGCGAATGGGGAAGAAGTCGTCAAATCAGAAAAAGCGGCGGCTCGTTAGGAAAAATGTGAAGCTACACGATTCGGCGCACTACTTTTCTGCTTATAACGTTCGCCAGGAATTTATTAAAGTGATGGAGCAAATGATCATTCGTGCCGTGCCAAACAATTTGGTCAACACACGAATCGAAGGCCAGACCGAACATTAAGTGCTGCTTATCCGCATAGGAAAAACCATGACTCATTTCTCCTTGCCCCCCAAGTCCAAGGTCAAGCCGGGCGCGGTCCGCAACACGGCGCCCGCCGGCGCCAAGAACGTGCGCACCTTCAAGGTCTATCGCTGGAATCCCGATACCGGCGAGAACCCGTGCCTGGATACCTACGAAGTCGATATGGACAGTTGCGGGCCGATGGTGCTCGACGCGCTGATCAAGATCAAAAACGAGATCGATTCGACGCTGACCTTCCGCCGTTCGTGCCGCGAGGGCGTGTGCGGCAGCTGCGCCATGAACATCGACGGCACCAACACCCTTGCCTGCACGAAATTCCTCTCCGAGGTCAAGGGCGAGGTGCGCGTCTATCCGCTGCCGCACCTGCCGGTCATCAAGGACCTGGTGCCCGATCTCGACGTCCCCTACGCGCAGTACCGCGCAATCGAACCCTGGCTCAAGACCGACTCCCCGCCGCCCGAGCGCGAACGCCTGCAAAGCCACGAGGAGCGCGCCAAGCTCGACGGCTCGTGGGAATGCATCCTGTGCTTCTGCTGCTCGACCAGCTGTCCCTCCTATTGGTGGAACGGCGACCGCTATCTTGGCCCCGCCATCTTGTTGCAGGCCTATCGTTGGCTCGCCGACACGCGCGATGAAGCGGCGGGGGAACGCCTCGATCAGATCGAGGATCCGTTCCGCCTCTATCGCTGTCACACCATCATGAATTGCACCAAGACCTGCCCGAAGGGCCTTAATCCGGCCAAGGCGATCGCCGAAATCAAGAAGATGATGGTCGAGCGGCGCACCTGACCGGGTGCGGCCCGGATCCAGTCGCGAAACGGCCGGTCGCGCGATCGGCCGTTTTTTTGAAGCAGCGAGGTCCCATGTACCTGCCGCCCCATTTCACCGAAACGGATATCGCGGCGTTGCACGCGCTCATGCGCGCACACGATTTCGCGCTCATCATCGCCGCCCGCGACGGCGTACCCGAAGCCGCGCATCTGCCGTTCCTGCTCGACGCCGAGCGCGGGCCCCAGGGCACGCTGATCGCGCACATGGCGCGCGCCAATAAATTGTGGCGGGCCTTCGACGGCACGGCCGAGGTCCTTGTCGTCTTTCAGGGGCCGCACGCCTATGTCTCGCCGCGCTGGTACGAGGATGGCGGAGCGGGGGCGGTGCCGACCTGGAATTACGCCGCCGTGCATGCCTATGGCACGCCGCGCCTGATCGAGGACGAGACCCGCGTGCGCGAGATTCTGACGCGCCTCGCGGCTATGTACGAAGCCGCAAATCCTTCGCCTTGGACGCTCGAGAGCGCGCCCGCGACCGTCGAGAAGCTCTTGGCCGGCATCGTCGCTTTCGAAATCCCGATCGCACGGCTTGAGGGCAAATGGAAACTGTCGCAGAACCGCTCGGCGGGGGATCGGGCGGGCGTCGCCTCGGCGCTGTTGGCGTCGGCGGACGCTGGCGCGCGCGGCGTCGCGGCGCTGATGGCCGCGCGCGAGGGGCGCAAGGCTCCGGCTTAGACGACGCCGATGGTGGCGGCGGTGCGCGTGGGCGCGCGCAAGGTTTGCAGCACCACGCAATAGCGCTCGGTCAGGCCGAGCAATTTGTCGAGTTGTTCCTTCGTCGCGTCGGTGTCGAGCTCGAAGTTCAGCCGAATTTCGGAAAATCCGACGGGCGCGTCCTTGGCGACGCCGAGCGTGCCGCGAAAATCGAGATCGCCCTCGGCCTTCACCTTGCCGCCGCGCACGGAGATACCGAGCGCGGTCGAAACGGCCTTGAGCGTGACGCCGGCGCAGGCCGCGAGCGCCTGGAGCAGCATATCGCCCGAGCACGCGAAGGCGCCGCTGCCGCCCGTGCCGGGATGAAGGCCGGCGGCCACCAGCGCCTGGCCGGTTTCGACCTTGCAGGCGATGTTCTCGGCATCGAGCGCGCCTTCGGCGCTTAGCGTGATCCGCGCCGCTTCGGGGGCGGCGCGGTAGCGATCCTTGATCGGCGCTTGGGTCGCGCGCAGGGCTTCCGAGTCCATGAATCGCTCCTAGGCCGGGACGAGTTGGAGCGCCTCGAGGATGTCTTCCTTGAGGCGTTGAAACCGCGCCGAGGTGCGCGCGCGCGGACGCGTCTCGCCGATCGCGATGTCGTGGACGATCCGGCCGGGCCGTCCGCGCATGACGACGACCCGGTCGCCGAGCGCCAGCGCCTCCTCGATATCGTGGGTGACGAGCACCATGGTCGGGCGGTGCCGTTCCCACACCCGCAGCAGATGATCCTGCAACGCCGCGCGGGTGAAGGCGTCGAGGGCGCTGAACGGCTCGTCGAGCAGCAGAACGGAGGGTTCCGTCGCCAGCGCCCGCGCGATCGCGGCGCGCTGCGCCATGCCGCCCGAAAGCGCTTGCGGCAAGGCGTCGGCGAAATCGGCCAATCCAACTTCCTGCAGCAATTCTTCCGCGCGCGCGCGCCGGGCCCGGCGTTCGCCCGCGAGGCCGAAGGTCACGTTGTCGTCGAGCTTCAGCCAGGGCATGAGGCGCGGCTCCTGGAACACGAAACCGATCTCGGGGTGCGGTCCGTCGACGATGCGCCCGCCGATGCGCACCTCGCCCGCGCTTGGCACCTCAAGGCCGCCGATGAGCCGCAACAGCGTCGATTTGCCGCAGCCGCTGGTGCCGACGACGGCGAGGATTTCGCCGCGCGCGACCTCGAGCGTCGCCGCATCGAGGGCCAGCAGGCCCGAATCGAAGCGTTTGGAAACCCGGTCGACGCTAAGCATCCTCGCGCTCCCGTCGGGCGGCGAACGAATCCTGCCAGGCAAGGAATGGACGCGTGCCGCGCGCGAGCAGGGCGTCCGTGAGCTTGCCGAAGACGGCGAACAGGATAACCCCGCCGATGATCGCGGCCGGCCGGCCGGTCATCTGCCCGTCGATCAGCAGATAGCCCAAGCCTTCGCTCGCGCCCATGAATTCGGCCGCCAGCACGAACATCCAACCCAGACCCAGACCCGAGCGCAGTCCCACGATATAGGCAGGCAGGGTCGCGGGCACGAGAACGCGGCGCACCAGGCCAAGGCCGCGCAAGCCGTACATCCGCCCGACCTCGACGAGCTTGCGGTCCACGCCGTGGATGCCGCTCATCAGGTTGAGATAGACGGGAAAGAACACGCCCGCGGCCACGAGCGCGATCTTCGAGGTCTCGAAGATGCCGAGCCACAACACGAACAGCGGCACCCAGGCGAGAGATGGGACGCTGCGCAGGCCTTGGATGAGCGGGTCGAGCAGGAGCCGATAGAACGCCGAATACCCGGTGAGCGCGCCAAGCGCGGTCGCGGCCGCCGTGCCGAGCGCGAAACCCGCGGCCACGCGCGCAAACGTCACCAGAATATGGCCGAACAACTCGCCCGACAGCACGAGGCCGCCGAGGGTGTCGAGAACGGCCGTGGGCGTCGGAAGCAGATTGGGCGCGGCCAACCCGGTTCGTCCCAGCCCTTCCCAGACGACGAGCAAGGCTACCGGCACGGCGAATCCCAGAATGCCGCGCCGGCTAGGGCCGGGCGCGCGCTTTCTCGGTTGCGCACGGGTCGTGCGCGCGCGCGGCGAGGGCGCCTCGCCCAACAGCTCGCCCGCCGCGACGGCTTCGGAGGTCAGAACGATCATGGCGCCGCCCTCGATCAATGGCCGGCGAACGCGGCCGAGAAGCGCGGTTCGATGAGCGCCGCCGCCAAGGCCTTCACGTCGGCGGTTGCCGGGATGACGCCGCTTTTTTGCAGCACGATGCCCGCGGCGATGATGGCGTCGCGATGGACGTCGCCGATCGCCGATTTGGTCAAATCGGTGCGCTCCAATTGCCTGGCCGCGACCGGGTCCGACAGCTTCGCCGCCTTGGCCAGGATGGCGCGCAATTCCGCCGGATGGGCCAGCGCCCATTTCCGGCCGCGCTCGTACACGGCCAGCACGCGCACGACCAGGTCCGGGTTTTCGGCGATGAAATCCTCGCGCACATTGAGGAAGCCATAGGTATTGGCGTCGGCATCGCGGAAGAACAGGCGCGAGTTCTGTTCGAGCTCGGTCTGCGCCATGAATGGGTCGAGTCCCGCCCAGGCGTCCACGTCGCCGCGTTCGAGCGCCGTCTTGCCGTCGGGGTGCTGCAACAAGACGATCTTCACGTCCTTGTCGGTGAGCGAGGCCTTGTCGAGCGCGCGCAGCAAGAAGATGTAGGGGTCGGTGCCGCGCGTGACGGCGATGCGCTTGCCCTTCAAATCGGACACGGACTTGATCGTCGAATGGGCCTGGGTGACGAGCGCCGTCCATTCGGGCTTGGAATAGATATAGACGCCCTTGATCGGAATGCCGTTGGCGCGCGCGATCAGCGCGGCGGCACCGGCGGTCGAACCGAAATCGACGCTGCGGCCGTTGAGATATTCGAGCGATTTGTTGCTGCCCTGGCTCAGTACCCATTCGACGGCGATGCCGGTCTTGCCGAGCTCTTGTTCGAGCCAGCCGTTCTCCTTCAGCACCAGGCTGACGGGATTGTAATAGGCATAGTCGAGGCGGACTTTCTTCGCCTGGGCTTGCGCCGGGGTGGTTCCGGCGGCCAGGGCCGCGACGAAGGCAAATGACAAGGCGGCCAAGGCCGCGACGAATGTCTGGGTACGCATATTTGCTCTCCTCGGAGATGCGAAAATTGGAAAATCGAAGGGCGAGGAAGTCCGCCCGGCGCGCGTTCAGCGCCGACAGCTCGCGGTCGCGCCGCGTGGGCGCTTGTTGTTGCGCTTTCGGCGGGGCAAGGGGCGGGTCGGTCGAAATCTCATGGCGCTGCCATTCTCGGGGGCGCTCGGCCGCATGGCCGAAAGCTCTACAATAGTTCCGCTATGTTCAGGACCGTTCGCAGAAGGATTGACAAATAGGTACAAACGAGAGTTTCTGTGCTCTGACGAAAGATTTTCTTTAGGAACAAAATATGCGCCGATTGCCGCCCATGAACGCCTTGCGCGCCTTCGAGGCCGCCGCGCGCCACCTGTCCTTCACCAAGGCGGCGGCGGAATTGAACGTGACGGCGGCGGCGGTGGGCCAGCAGGTGAAATTGCTCGAAGACCGTTTGGCTCGACCCTTGTTTCATCGCCTCCACCGCGCGCTCGCGCTCACCGAAGCCGGCCAGGCGGTGTTGCCGGGCCTGCGCGATGGCTTCGACCGCTTGGCCGCGGCGCTCGAGGCCATCGATCAGGCGGTCGAGGGCGGCGTTCTGACGGTCAGCGTGGCGCCGTCCTTCGCATCCAAATGGCTGGTGCCGCGCCTCGACCGCTTTCAGGCGCGCCGTCCGGAAATCGATGTCCATCTGTCCGCCTCGATGGCGGTCGTGGATTTTTCCGACGGCGCGCTCGACGCCGCCATCCGCTACGGCTCGGGGCGCTACGAGGGCTTGTTCGTCGAGCGCGTCATCGGCGAAAACGTCGTGCCGGTGTGCAGCCCCCAATTGCTCGAAGGCCCCAACCCGATTCGCGCGCCGGGCGATTTGCGCCACCACGCCCTGCTGCACGATGCCTCGCCCGACAACGATCCGAGCTGCCCCGATTGGCGCATGTGGCTGCGCGCCTCGGGCGTCGGCGATATAGACGCCCAGCGCGGGCCGCGCTTCAATCAATCGAGCATGGTGATCGAGGCGGCGGTGTCGGGCCGCGGCGTGGGCCTCGCCAAGCGCACCTTGGCGCAGGACGACATCCAGTCCGGGCGCCTCGTCTGTCCGTTCGAGGGGATCCAGCCCTTGGCCTTCGCCTATTGGTTCGTCTGTCCGCGCCACAAGGCGGAACTGCGCAGGGTGCGTCTGTTCCGCGACTGGCTGCGCGCCGAGGCCGCGAGCTGAGCAACTTGCGTCCGTGCGCCCGATGGGGTGGGATCGGGTACCGAGGGAGAACGACATGGCAAAGCCGATCGCCGAGAAAACCAGGGAATTGCTGCGCGAGGTTTCGGCCGCGACCATCACCACCCAATTGTTCAAACGCGGCCTGCGCAATGTCTTCATGGGCGGGTTGAAGCCGCTCGGCGCCAAGGCGCGGCCCATGGTCGGCGAAGCCTTCACCCTCCGCTATATCCCCTCGCGCGAGGACATCGACGTTCTCGAAATCCTCGGCCGCGCCGATCACCCCCAGCGCCGCGCGATCGAGGAAACCCCGCCGGGCCACGTTCTGGTGATGGACGCGCGCAGCGAGCTGCGCGGCGCCACGGGCGGCGGCATTCTGATGACGCGCCTGTCGATGCGCGGCGTCGCGGGAGTCGTCACCGATTCGGGCTTGCGCGATGTCGCCGAGATCGCCGAATTGCCCATGCCCGTCTATATCCGCGAGGCGGTCGCGCCGCTCAATCTGGTGGCGCACCATGCGGTGGATTTGAACGTGCCCATCGGGTGTTCGGGCGTGCCCGTCTATCCCGGCGATATCATCGTCGGCGACGGCGACGGCGTGGTGTGCATCCCGCGCCATTTGGCCGAGGAGGTCGCGGCGGAGGGCTGGGAGATGGAACGCAAGGAGCGCTTCGTCACGCTCAAGATCAAAAGCGGCGCGCCGCTGTTCGGCACCTATCCGCCCGACGAGAAAACGGCGGCCGAATACCTGGCTTGGCTCGATGCGGGTGAGCCGGGAAAGGCTTGAGGCGGCGCGCATTGTTTGGCGCTTTCGGGTCCGGTAAGATCGCGCCTTCGGCGATGGTGCGAAGGCTGCGGGGCGACGTCGAGGATACGCGCGCTGCGAGCTTGGGCGCCTTGGAAAAGGATACCGCATGCGACGCATTCTGATGCCGCTCATTGCCGCCGCCGCCCTTCTGGCCGCGCAAGTTTCCCACGCCCAGCAGCAAAGCCAGCAAAAGCCCAGCGGCGATTGCATGGCGCAGCAACGCTCGTGCATCGTGAAATGCGGCGGCAGCAATGACTGCATCAAGAATTGCGAGACCGCCGGCCAGATGTGCGCCAAAGGCACCAAGCCCTGAGCCTTTTCGTTTGCCGCGCAACCCCAAGTTCCAGGCGGCGTCCGCGCCGGGTTTCAAATTTCTGGACGGCGCTTTGCGATGTCCATTCGTTTCGAGATTTTAATGGTTTAGCTGGCGTTCGGTGAAATCCGCCATGGCGCCACGGCGCCGGTCGATCCGATCCCTTGGCCCGTCGGGTTCGCGCGCCCATACTTGGCCGGAAGCATCTCCCATGCTCGTCATGCCAGGAATCCCGGCCATGAAGCTCGACGACGCACAGCTCCGGCAATATGCGCGCGACGGCTATCTGTTCCTGCCCTCGGTGTTTTCGCCCGAGGAAGTGCGGGTGCTGACGGACGAGGTGCCCGGGTTGTTCGCATCCGACCGGCCCGAGATCGTGCGCGAGAAGGGTTCGGGCGCGCCGCGTTCGGCCTTCTTCGTGCAGACATGGAACGAGGCGTTTTCCTTGCTCGCGCGCCACCCGCGCCTGATTTCGCCCGTCGCGCAGCTTCTCGGCTCCGACCGGCTTTACATGCACCAATTCAAGATCAACGCAAAAGCGGCGTTCGACGGCGCGGTATGGCAATGGCACCAGGACTACGCCACCTGGCACAACGACGACGAGATGCCCGAGCCCAAGGCGATGAACATCGCGCTGTTCCTCGCCGAGGTGAACGAATTCAACGGCCCGCTCATGTTCATCCCAGGCAGCCATGTCGGCGGGCGTCTTACCGCGGGTCACGATGTGACGACGACCAGCTATCCCTTGTGGACCATCGATCACGAAACCATCGCCAAATTGGTCGAGCGCGGCGGCATTGTCGCGCCCAAGGGGCCGGCGGGCTCGATGCTTATGTTCCACGGCAATCTGGTGCATGCCTCGGGCTCGAATCTCTCACCCTGGTCGCGCTGGGTGGTCTATCTCTCGCTCAACCGCTCCGACAACGCGATCCGCCGGCACAAGCGGGCGAATTGGATTGCGCACCGCGATCCCACGCCCATCGAGGCGGCGCCCGACGATTGCCTCATGGCGCTGGCGCAAAGCCGCCCGCGCGCCGCGGAATGACGCCGTGAACCTTGCGGCATTGCTTTGTGCGCGGCGCGCGGCGCCGGTGCGCGTGGCGTTGATCGGCGCGGGCAAATTCGCCGCCATGTTTTTGTCGCAGGCGCGCCGCACGCCGGGCATGCACGTCGCCGCCATTGCCGATCTCTCGCCCGGTCGCGCCCGCGCGAACGCCCGCGCGACCGGCTGGCCCGATGCGGCGCTGGATGCGCGCGACATCGCCCAAGCGATGCACGACGGCTCCACTTGGCTGACCGAGGATGCGATTGCGGCCTTGTCCGCGCCCGGCATCGAGGTGGTGATCGAGGCGACGGGCGACCCCGTGGCGGGCACGCGCCACGCCCTGGCCGCCATCGCCGCGGGCAAGCATATCGTCATGGTCAATGTCGAAACCGATGTGCTGGTCGGCCCCATGCTGGCCCGCCGCGCGGCTTCGGCGGGTGTGGTGTATTCGCTCGCCTATGGCGATCAGCCGGCGCTCATCTGCGAGCAGGTCGATTGGGCGCGCGCGTCCGGTTTCGAGGTCGTGGCGGCGGGCAAGGGCACCAAGCACCGTCCGGAATTCCACGCCTCCACCCCCGACACGGTTTGGGGTTTTTACGGCCTGACCGCCGAGCGCGCGGCGGCGAGCGGCATGAACCCGAAGATGTTCAACTCGTTCCTCGACGGCACCAAATCGGGCATCGAGATGGCGGCGGTAGCGAATGCGACGGGGCTCCTTCCGGCTCCGGGTGGCCTGCGGTTTCCGGCCATGGGCGTGTACGACCTCGCCGAGAACCTGAAGCCGCGCGAGGACGGCGGGATGCTCGCGTTCAAGGGCCAGGTCGAGGTGGTGTCGAGCGCGGGGCCGGGCGGGGCGGTGGTCGCGGACAATCTTCGCTGGGGCACCTATGTGGTGTTCGAGGCGCCGAGCGAATATGTCAGGCGCTGTTTCGCCGATTACGGCCTGAAGACCGATTCCTCCGGCCGCTACGCCGCTCTGTGGCGGCCCTATCACCTGATCGGCCTCGAACTCGGCGTCTCGGTCGCCTCGGTCGCGCTCCGCCGCGAGGCGACGGGTGCCGCCACCGGCTTTCGCGCCGACGTGGTCGCCATCGCCAAGCGCGACTTGAAGGCGGGCGAGGTGCTCGACGGCGAGGGCGGTTATTGCGTCTGGGGCCGGCTCATGGCCGCGGCCGAATCGCTGTCCGCGGGCGCCTTGCCCATCGGTCTTGCGCATGGCCGTCTTGCGCGCGCGATCGGCGCGGGCGAGATCGTGCGCCGCACCGATGTGGCGCTCGATTCCACGACCCAAGCCTATCGCCTGCGGGCCGAGATGGAGCGCGAATTCGTGCCGTCCTCGCGCGCCGCCGAATAGTTTTCCCCACATCATCGTCAGCGGAGATCGGATCATGGCCGGAATCATCGTCGTCACGGGCGGCAGTCGCGGCATCGGCGCCGCCTGCGCGACAAGCGCGGCGCGCGAGGGTTACGACGTGGCGATCAATTACGAGCGCGCCAAGGACCGTGCCGAAGAGGTCGTCGCGGCGGTGCGCAAGCTCGGCCGCCGCGCGATCGCGGTGCAGGGCGATATGAGCAAGGAAGCGGACGTGCTGCGCCTGTTCGCCGAAACCGATGCGGCCTTGGGCCGCGTCACGGCGCTCGTCAACAATGCCGGCATCGTGGCGTCGGTGGGCCGGCTCGAAACTCTGACCGCCGCCGACATCCAGCGCAGCTTCGATGTCAACAGCGTCGGCGCCCTGCTGGTCGCGCGCGAGGCGGTGAAGCGCATGGCCAAGCGCTTCGGCGGCGCGGGCGGCGCCATCGTCGGCATCGCCTCGGCGGCGACGACGCTCGGCAGCCCCAACGAATTCGTCCACTACGCCGCGTCGAAGGCGGCGATGGACGCGTTGACCTACGGTCTGTCCAAGGAAATGGCGCTCGAGGGCGTGCGCGTGAACGCCGTCTCGCCCGGCTATATCGAAACGGAAATCCAGTACGCGGGCCGCGCGGCCAAGATCGTTCCGGCCATTCCCGTGCAGCGCGCCGGGACGGCCGAGGAAGTGGCCGAGGCGGTGATGTTCTTGCTGTCGGACAAGGCGTCCTACATCACGGGCCAGGTCTTGCGCGTCTCCGGCGGGCGATAGCGCGTGCATCTCGAACGCGCGGCTGGCCGCGCCCCGGTTGGGCGTGAATCCCCGTTCGGAACGATCGTGGTCGATGTCGAAGGCGCGCGGCGAGATTTAGCTTTCGCTTGGGAAAAACAGCGCCGCGCGAAGCGATCCCGCCTAGCTCTCGCGATGGGGCACGGCGTGCTCGGCTGCTTCCCACACCGCGCGCAAGGTCGGATCGGACTGTTCCTCGCGGATATGCGCGACCAGGCCGGCCGAGCGGCTGATGACCGCGAAGCCGCGCATGATCTCGGGCTCGATGCCGATTTCCGATAGCACGGCGGCGATGGCGCCCGTTGCGTTGATGGTGATGTGCTTGCCCGCGGCGCGGTCCACCTCGCGGCCGAGCGCGCGCAAGGCCGCGATGTGCTTGCCGGGCACGCCCGCCTCCTCGGCGACCGACAAGAGCTTGGGCGTGCGCGGATCGTCGGGCTTGTGCAGGTGGTGGCCGAAGCCCGGCATGGCGGCGCGTCGGGCGCGATAATCCTCGGCGAGATGCCGCGCGGCCGCGTCCACCCCCGCCGGATCCTCGATGATGGCCCGCAGGTTGCGCGCGGCCGGTTCCATCGTGCCGACGAATTGGCTGGCCACGGCGAGCAGGCCCGCCGCCACGCCCGCCTGCAGGGCCTCGGGTCCGCTGCCATAGACCATGCGCGCGGCGATGGCCGAGGGCGTCAAGCCGTGCTCCATCAGCGTGACGAGAACCGCATCGACGATGCGCCGCTCGGCCACGCTCGGCATGCGACCGATGATGAGAAAGTACAGCGCTTGCGTGAAATCGACCTTGCCGATCAGCTCCTCGACCAGATTCTTGTCGCGCAGGTGAATGGCGTCGTGGTCATGGCGGCACAAAGCTGTCGTGGGCATGGCGTCCTCAATTTCGGGGTTTGGCGGGCGTGGCTTGGTCGGGATGAATCATGGCCTTCGCCTCGCCGCGCAAGATCTTGCCGACGGCGCTGCGCGGAAGGTGCGCGAGGACGTGTATCACCTTGGGCGTCTTGATGGGGCCGAGTGCCTCGCGCACGATGGCGGCGAGCTCGGCCAAATCCGCCGTGGCGCCGTCGTGCAGTTCCACCGCCGCTTCCAAACGCTCGCCCCATTTGTCGTCGGGGATGCCGAAGGCGACGCATTCGCGGACCGCCGGATGGCGGCCCAAGGCCGCTTCGACGTCCGCCGGATAGATGTTGAAGCCGCCCGAGATGACGATGTCGCGCATCCGGCCCTTGATGAACAGATGGCCGCGCGCATCGATCACGCCGATATCGCCCGTGTGCAGCCAGCCGCCGCGAATGGTGCGCGCGGTTTCCTCGGCCATGTCGAGATAGCGGCCCATCACGATATCGCCCCCGACGACGATCTCGCCCT
>CAMAPP010000098.1 GCA_945860095.1 Rhizobium sp. Q54
GCCGCCCGCGCCTGCTCGACCGAGATCGGCCGCGCGAATTCGACGTGCAGCGCCTCGGCATGGCCGATGAACACGGGCACGCGCACGCAGGTGGCGATGACCTTGATCGCGGGGTCGAGAATCTTCTTGGTCTCGACGACCATCTTCCATTCTTCCTTGGTCGCGCCGTCGTCCATGAACGCATCGATGTGCGGGATGATGTTGAAAGCGATCTGCTTGGTGAAGATTCCCTTCTGCATGGGATCGTTCACGAGGACGCCGCGCGTCTGGCTGAACAATTCGTCCATCCCCTCGCGCCCGGCGCCCGAGACGGACTGGTACGTCGCCACCGATACGCGCGTGATGGTCGCGAGATCGTGAAGGGGCTTCAGCGTCACGACCATCTGGATGGTCGAGCAATTGGGATTGGCGATGATGTTGCGCTTGGCGTACCGGGCGAGCGCGGACGCGTTAACCTCGGGCACGACGAGCGGAACATCGGGGTCCATGCGAAACTGCGAGGTGTTGTCGATGACCACGCAGCCCACGGCGGCGGCGCGCGGGGCGTGCACGGCGGAAATCTTCGCGCCCGGGGAAAACAGGCCGATATCGGTGCCCGCGAAATCGTAATCCTCGAGCGCCAGGACTTTGAGCGTCTTGTCCTCGCCGTAGGATAGCTCGCGCCCGATCGAGCCGGCCGACGCCAGCGCCACGACCTCGTCGGCGGGGAATTTGCGCTCCGCCAGCGTCTTGAGCATTTCCTGCCCGACCGCTCCGGTGGCGCCCACGACCGCGACCTTGTAGCCCATGATGCGATTCCTTGGTCTTGGCGCGTGCGAAATGACCTGCCGTTACGTATTATCTATCCGGCGCAATTGCAAGATTTCCCTAATACTGCGTTTTGAATACTGCATTTTTCTAGGACGCGCGGCGAAGCGGTCCGGAGCGTGAGGAGCATCGCGGGTGGCGTTTGGCGGGATTCCGGCGGAGAGGTGCCCGTCTTGCGCCGAAACAGAGCGCGCGACTTACGCGCTTCATGCGGAGTGGACGCTCCACGAATGCGCGCGCTGCGGCCTCGTCTATATCGACCCCCTGCCCGATGCCTCCCTGCTCGATTACATGTACCGGGATACCTATGCCGGTTCGACCGAAAGCTATTTCACCAAGGTCGAGCGCAAGATGCGGCGCGGCCGGGCGCGAATGCGGGCCCTTGTCCGCGCCGTGCCGCGCGGGCGGTTTCTCGATGTCGGCTGCAATGGCGGCTTCATGGTCGAGGCCGCGCGCGAACGGGGCCTCGAGGCCTGGGGCATCGATGTCGATACCCACTCCATCGCCTATGCGCGCAAGCATTATCCTGGCTGCGGGTTCGAGGCCGCGACGGTCGAGAGCTTCATCGCCAGCCGCGAGGCGGAAGGCGCAGCGAAGTTCGACCTTCTCTACTGCTCGGAGGTCATCGAACACATCCCGGCGGTCAATGACTTCGTCGCCGCGTTGGCGCGCGCGCTGGCGCCGGGCGGATACCTATATGTCACGACGCCCGATATCGGCCATTGGCGCCGGCCGCGCGATTTGACCCGGTGGGACGGATTTTCGCCGCCCGCGCATTGCCTGTATTTCCGCCCGGCCGCGCTGCGCCATTTGCTCGCGCGCCACGGATTTGCGATCGAGCGCGAACATTTGGCCTTCAAGCCCGGCATCAAGATGCTGTGCCGCAAGAGCGGCTGATCAGCCCGCGAGCTTGGCCATCTCCTCGACCACGGCCTTGCCCATGGCGGTCGTGGACACAGGTGTCATCCCCGGCTGCATGATGTCGGCGGTGCGCAGCTTGCGCTCCAGAACCGCCTCGATCGCGCGCTCGATCAGGTCCGCGTCATCGTCCCGCTCGAACGAATAGCGCAGCATCATCGCGAAGGACAGCAACATGGCGAGCGGGTTCGCCATGTCCTTGCCCGCGATGTCGGGGGCGGAGCCGTGCACGGGCTCGTACAGCGCGCGGCGGCGGCCGTGGGAATCGGGCGCCCCCAGCGAGGCCGAGGGCAGCATGCCGAGCGAGCCCGTGAGCATCGCCGCCTCGTCCGACAGCATGTCGCCGAACAGATTATCGGTGACGATGACGTCGAACTGCTTGGGATTGCGCACGAGCTGCATGGCCGCGTTGTCGGCGTACATGTGCGTGAGTTCCACGTCGGAATATTCGGCGTGCAATTTCGTGACCTCCTCGCGCCACAGCACGCCCGCTTCCATCACGTTCGCCTTTTCGGCCGAGCACAGCCTGCGTGCGCGCTTGCGCGCGAGCTCGAAGCCCACGCGCGCCACGCGCACGATCTCGCCCGAGGTGTAAACATGCGTGTTCACGCCGCGGCGCTCGCCATTGGGCAGGGTTTCGACGCCGCGCGGCTGGCCGAAATACATCCCGCCCGTGAGTTCGCGCACGATCATGATGTCGAGACCGCGCACGATCTCGGGCTTCAGCGTGGACGCGTCCACCAGGGCGTCGAAAACGATCGCCGGCCGGAGATTGGCGAACAGGTCCATGTCCTTGCGCAGGCGCAGGAGGCCGCGCTCGGGCTTCTTGGCGAAGGGCAGCGCATCCCATTTCGGCCCGCCCACCGCGCCGAACAATACCGCGTCGGACGCCATCGCGTCGGCCATCGTCTCGTCGGTCAGCGGCGTGCCGTGAGCATCGAGCGCCGAGCCGCCGACCAGGCCCTCGCGCACGTCGAAGCCGATCCCGCGTTTCCTGGCGAGAAAATCGATCGCCACACGCACCTGGTTCATCACTTCGATTCCGATGCCGTCGCCGGGCAGCATCAGCAATTTACGATTGGACGCCATTCGATTCTCCTTGCCCCGCGATCGCGTCTTGGCGCTTGCGTTCGACGTCGTGGGGCGTTCGACATTGTACGGCGTTCGACGTGGTACGGCGCGTGGTACGGCGTGGGGCGATCAGGCCTTGGCGCCCGCGTGCAGCCAGGGCTGGCCCGTCTTCTGCTTGCCCTCGAAGTCATCGATGGCGGCGGCCTTCTGGAGGGTGAGGTCGATATCGTCGAGGCCGTTGAGCAGGCAATGCTTGCGGAACGGCTCGACCTCGAAGGCTACGGCCTGGCCGTCGGGCCGGATGATCACTTGTTTTTCGAGGTCGATGGTGAAGGTCGCATTGGCGCCGCGCTTGGCGTCTTCCATGAGCTGGGCGACGACGTCGTGCGGCAAGCGGATGGGCAGCACGCCGTTCTTGAAGCAGTTGTTGTAGAAGATGTCGGCGAAGGACGGCGCGATGACGCAGCGGATGCCGAAATCGAGCAGCGCCCAGGGCGCGTGCTCGCGGCTTGAGCCGCAGCCGAAATTCTCGCCCGCGACCAGGATCTGCGCCTTGCGATAGGAAGTCTGGTTCAGCACGAACTCGGGCTTTTCCTTGCCGTCCGCGTCGTAGCGGATATCGTTGAACAGGCTCTTGCCGAGGCCGGTGCGCTTGATGGTCTTAAGGAAGCGTGCCGGGATGATCCGGTCGGTGTCCACATTGACCATCGGCAGGGGGGCGGCGACGCCCGCGAGCACGGTGAATTTCTGCATCTCCTGATCCTTCTACTCGGGCCTTGTACTCGGGTCTTGTTCTTGCGCCGGGCGCGCGAGTTGGGCGCTCAGGCAAAATCGCGCGCGTCGGCAAGCCGGCCCTTGATCGCCGCCGCCGCGGCCATGGCGGGGCTCATGAGATGGGTGCGCCCACCCTGGCCTTGCCGGCCCTCGAAATTGCGGTTCGAGGTCGAGGCCGAGCGCTCGCCGGGCTTGAGTTTGTCGGCGTTCATGCCGAGACACATCGAGCAGCCCGGTTCGCGCCAATCGAAACCGGCTTCGATAAAGATGCGGTCGAGGCCTTCGTCCTCGGCCTGGCGCTTCACCAGGCCCGAGCCCGGCACGACCATGGCATGGACGCCCGCGGCCACGCGTCGTCCCTTGGCGATGGCGGCGGCGGCACGCATATCCTCGATGCGCGCGTTCGTGCACGAGCCGATGAACACCTTGTCGATCTTGATCTCGGTGACCGCCATGCCGGGCACGAGGCCCATATAGGCGAACGCGCGTTCCTTGGCCTTGCGCACGCCCTCGTCGGCGATGGCGGCCGGATCGGGCAAGCGGCCGGTGATGGCGATGGTGTCCTCCGGGCTCGTCCCCCAGGTGACGGTCGGCGCGATGCGCGCGGCGTCGAAGCGCGCGGTCTTGTCGTAAATCGCGCCCGGATCGCTCGGCAAGGTGCGCCAATGGGCCAAGGCCTGTTCCCACGCGCCCGCCTTCGGCGCCTTGGGACGGCCCTTGATATAGGCGAAGGTCGTTTCGTCCGGCGCCATGAGGCCGGCGCGCGCGCCGGCCTCGATCGACATGTTGCAGACCGTCATGCGCCCTTCCATGGACAAAGCGCGCATCGCCTCGCCCGCGTACTCGATAACGTGGCCCGTGCCGCCCGCCGTGCCGATGGCGCCGATGACGGAGAGGATCATGTCCTTCGCGGTCACGCCCGCGCCCGGCGCGCCGTCCACCTGCACCAACATGTTCTTCGCCGGCTTCTGGATGAGTGTCTGGGTCGCGAGAACATGCTCGACCTCGGACGTCCCGATGCCGAAGGCGAGCGCGCCGAACGCCCCGTGGGTCGAGGTGTGGCTGTCGCCACAGACGATGGTCATGCCCGGCAGGGTGAAGCCCTGCTCGGGGCCGATGATGTGCACGATGCCCTGACGCGCGTCATGCATGTCGAACAGCTCGACGCCGAACGCGGCGCAGTTCTCCGACAGCGCCTCGATCTGGATCTTGGCCTCGAGGTCGTCGATGGCCTTGGACCGGTCCGTGGTCGGCACGTTGTGATCGGCCACCGCCAAAGTCGCATCCAGCCGGCGGACCTTGCGCCCCGCCGTGCGCAGGCCCTCGAAGGCCTGCGGGCTCGTCACCTCGTGGACCAAGTGGCGGTCGATATAGAGAAGACAGGTGCCGTCCTCCCTGCGGTCGACCACGTGGCCGTCCCAGATCTTGTCGAACACCGTGCGGGGCTTGGTCATGTCCGTCCTCGGGGGCTTGCGTGTGCCGGTCCGTGCGCGCGTCAGCGCTTGTCGGTGCGCTCGCGGCGCTTTTCCTTCTTCGGGCGAACTTCCTTCTTTTTCGCCTTGCGCTCCTTCGCCGCCGCGCGTTCGGCGACGAGGCGAGCCTCGTCCTCGGCCGAAAGCGGCGCCGCGGCCGCGCCCGAATCCATCGCCAAGGCCTCGGCGGCGGTCGCCGGCTGGTCGGCCGCGCGTTCGAGGATGCGCGCCGCCTTTCCGGTCAGACCGCGAAGATAATAGAGCTTCGCGCGCGCGACCTGGCCGCGGCGCACGACTTCGATTTCCGCGATGCGCGGGCTGTAAAGGGGAAAGACGCGCTCGACCCCTTCGCCGTAGCTGATCTTGCGCACGGTGAAGGACGAATTCACGCCCGCCAGGCGGCGCGCGATGCACACGCCCTCGAAGGCCTGGACGCGCTCGCGCGTGCCCTCGACGACCTTGACCTTGACGCGCAACGTATCGCCCGGCCGAAACGACGGGACGGCGCGGCTGGCCGCGAGCTTCGCGGCCTGCTCTTGCTCGAGCTGCTGGATGATATTCATGGTTCAACCCTTTCCTTCGCGATCGGCGGCGACGGCGCGCGCCGAGAGATAGCGGTCCCACAGATCGGGGCGCCGCGCCTTGGTGATGTCTTCGGACCGCGCCTGACGCCAGGCGCGAACCCGTTCGTGATGGCCGCCGGTCAAAACCTCGGGCACCGCGCGCCCGTCCCAAACTTGCGGGCGCGTGTACTGGGGATATTCGAGCAGGCCCGCCGAAAAACTTTCCTCGACGAGGGATTCCTCGGCGCCCATGACGCCCGGAAGCAGGCGCACGCAGGCATCGACGAGGCACATGGCGGCCAGCTCGCCGCCCGAGAGAACGAAATCGCCAAGGCTGATTTCCTCGACCTCGCGTGCCTCGATCGCGCGCGCGTCCACGCCTTCGTAGCGCCCGCACAACAGAATCGCGCCGGGTCCCGCCGCCAATTCGCGGCAGCGCGCCTGATCGAACGGCCGGCCGCGCGGGGTGAGATAGACCGCGGGGCGTTCGCCACCGCCGGATTCGCCGAGCAGCGTGCGCGCATGGTCGAGCGCGGCGGCGGCGACATCGGGGCGCATCACGAGACCGGGCCCGCCGCCGAACGGCGCGTCGTCCACCGTGCCGTGGCGATCGTGCGCGAACGCGCGCAAATCGACGGCATCGAGCGCCCAAACGCCGCGGTCGAGCGCGCGCCCCGCGAGCGAGGCGCCAAGCGGTCCCGGAAACATCTCGGGGAAAATGGTCAACACGGTCGCGCTCCAGGCCATCACGACGCCTCCGCTTCGCGCGTGGGCAAGCCCTCGTCGGGGCGCGCACCGTAGGGAATCTCGACCACGATACGCCCACCGGGAATATCCACCGTCGGCACGGTCGCCTGCGAAAAGGGCAACATGATGGTCGTACCGTCCGCGAGCGCGATCTCGAGCACTTCGCCCGCGCCGAAATCATAGCTCACGGTCACCTGGCCGATGCGCGCGCCGCCCGCGTCCTCGACCGCCAGGCCGATCAAGTCCTCGACGTAATATTCGTCGCGTCCCTCCGGCCGCGGCAGGGCTTGGCGCGCGACGTAAAGCCGCGTGCCCTTCAACGCCTCGGCGGCGTTGCGGTCGGCGACGCCGCCGAGCCTGGCGATCGCCATGCCGTCGGCCGCGCTCAGCACCGTGATCGCGAAGACGCGCGCGCCCGCCTCGTCCGCGACCGGCCCATACGAAGCCACGTCAGACGGTTCGACGGTGAAGGTCTTCACGCGCACGGCACCCTTGATGCCGTGCGCGCCCGCGACGACCCCCACACAGAGCTTTTTTGCCCGCTCGGGCATGGCGCGCCTGGCCCGGCCCTTCAGCCTTGCGCGGCGGCTTCGTCGGCTTGCACCGGCGCGGCTACTTCCACCGGCGCGGCCACTTCCGCTGGCGCGGGCACTTCCACCGGCGCGGCTGCCTTGGCTGCTTCGGCCTTGGCCGCCTCGGCCTTGGCCGCCTCGGCCGCGGCGAGGCGTTCCAGCGCCTTCTTCTTGGGCAGGTGCGCCTTGGTCGTTTCGTGGATCACGGGCTTCGGGCCCATGCCTGCCTTATGCAGGAAGTGCTGGATGCGCTCGGAGGGCTGCGCGCCCACCGAAATCCAATGCTTCATGCGCTCGGCGTCGAACTTGACGCGTTCGCCGCTGGCGCGCGGCAGCATCGGATCGTACGAGCCGAGCCGCTCGAGGAAGCGGCCGTCGCGCGGGCTGCGCGAATCGGCGACCACGATCTTGTAATAGGGCCGCTTTTTCGCGCCGGCCCGGGTCAGGCGGATTTTCAGCATGTGATGGCTCGTCTCCTTGGGGTTTCGGCGGTGTCGGGTTTTGTCGAATCGTCGTCAGCGTTGGGGAAATCCGTGCGGCCGGGCCATCTGGCCCATGCCCGGAAAGCCCGCGCGCATCAAGCCCTTTGTTCCGAGCTTGCCCATGCGCTTCATCATTTTTTGCATCTCGAAAAACTGTTTGAGCAGCTTGTTCACGTCCTGCACCGAGGTGCCCGAGCCCGCCGCGATGCGCTGGCGGCGGGACGCCTTGATGACGTCGGGATCGCGGCGTTCGCGCTTGGTCATCGACGCGATGATCGCCTCCTGACGCTTCAGGATGGCTTCGTCGATATTGGCGGCGGCGATTTGCTTCTTCACCTTTTGAACGCCGGGCATCATGCCGAGCAGGCCTTCCAAGCCGCCCATTTTGCGCACCTGGCGCAATTGCTTGGCCATGTCGTCGAGATCGAACTGGCCCTTTTCGATCCGGCGCGCGAGGCGCTCGGCGTCTGCCTGCTCGATCGCCTCGGACGCGCGCTCGACCAGGCCGACCACGTCGCCCATGCCGAGAATGCGCCCCGCCACGCGTTCGGGGTGGAAGGCCTCGAGCGCGTCGAGTTTCTCGCCGACGCCGACGAGCTTGATTGGGCAGCCCGTGACCGCGCGCATCGATAGGGCGGCGCCGCCGCGCGCATCGCCGTCCACGCGCGCGAGCACGATGCCCGTCAATCCTAGGCGCGCGTGAAACGCCTTGGCGACGTTGACCGCGTCCTGGCCACTCATGGCGTCGGCGACCAGCAAGGTCTCGACGGGGCGCGCGGCGTCGCGCACCAAGGCAAGCTCGGCCATCAAGTCCTCGTCGATCGCCAGACGACCGGCAGTATCGAGGATCACGGCGTCATAGGCCTCGAGCGCGGCGCTTTGAAGCGCGCGCCGGGCGATGGCCACGGGCGGCTCGCCGGGCACGATGGACAAGGTCGCGATTTCGGCCTGGCGGCCGAGCACGGCCAATTGTTCCTGCGCGGCCGGCCGGCGGACATCGAGGGACGCCAGAAGCACCTTCTTCTTGTGGCGCGTCTTCAAGTGCAGGGCGAGCTTGGCCGAGGTCGTCGTCTTGCCCGAGCCCTGCAGGCCCACCATCAGGATGGCGACCGGCGGATTGGCGGCAAGATCGATTTCGGCGGTCGCACCGCCGAGCATTTCGACGAGATTGTCGTGGACGATCTTGATGACCATCTGGCCGGGCGTGACCGAGCGCACGACCTCGTGACCGACGGCGCGCACGCGCACGCGGTCGAGGAAGTCCTTGACCACCGGCAGGGCGACATCGGCCTCGAGCAGCGCCACGCGCACCTCGCGCAACGCGTCATCGACATCGGCTTCGCCGAGCGCGCCGCGCCGCGTGAGCTTCTCGAAAATGGCGCCGAGGCGCGTGGACAGATTCTCGAACATGGGCTTCGGTAAACTGGGCTCCGGTAAACTGGGCTCCGCGACGATCCGAAATCGCCTGCAAACGGCCAAACAAAACTGGCGCCAGTGCGCGAAACTCGCGGACCGGCGGACCCCCGAAGGGGCGAAGTGCCTGGATGTTCTTAGGCGAGGCGGACCTTAAACCCGCTCTCGTCGCGCGTCAAGGCGGCCGTCAGTTTGGCTTACACATGCCCACGGAGCCTGGCCCGCAGCGCTTGCCGTCGATCCAGATGGCGCCGATGAAGACCGCCCCGGCGAGATTGGCCTTGGCGCAGGACGGAGCGCGCGAAATCGGCGCCCGCAAGATCCGCGCCGTCAAAGTGCGTGCGGGTGAATTCGCCGCCGCTCAAATCCGCGCGCGCCAGGCGCAGGCGCGACTTGACGCAGCCCTGCCAATCGACGCCGGGTGCCGCCGCGTCGGCGCAAGCCGCGCCCGATGTCCTTGGACTGGCCAGGGATATCGCCGCCGCGGCGCACGGTGTGAGAGCCAGTCGCGTCCAAAGCCTCACGATTTTCCCGCCCCCTCATTCCCGCCCACGGCGCGCTTGGCGAGAAATCGCCGTGCTTTTGCCCGGTTGCCGCAGATTTCCATCTCGCACCAGCGGCGCGAACCGTTCTTGGAGCGGTCGAGGAAAAGCCAGCCGCATTCGTGCCCGCCGCATTCCTTGAGGCGACCCAATTCCGCGCCCGTGAGCACCTCGGCGCCCTGATAGGCGATGGCCCACAGGGGGGATTCGAGCACGTCGTCGTCCCAACGCCAGACGAACCGCCCCGAAGCGAGCGCAAGAGCCGCGCGCTTGCCCGCGCGCGCAAGCGCTCCATTGAACGACGCGAGCGCTTCGGGCGGCGGCGTTCCACCCCGCGCGGCGGCGGCGAAGACATCGTGCAGCGCCTCGCGCAATTCGCGGGCGCGCGCGACCACGCGCGCGGCCTTCTCCGGTTTGGCGACGGCGCGTCCGGCCAGATGCTCGGCGCGAGCCTCGTCCAGCACTCCCGCCCGGAACGCCCATGCGAGCAAATCGGCGAAATCGACCAGACGGTCGCGGGCGCTGGCAAAGCCCCGCCCGCTCTTGGTGTTCACGAAGTCGAGGCACGCCTCGCCCGCCAGGAACTTGGCACTTTCCATGTGGACGGTGTGCGCCGCAAAAGCTCGTTCGGTCATGGCACGATAAATTACCCTAAACCCTCATAGATGATTTAGAAGGTTATATAGAAAGTTAAGTAACCTATCAATAGCATTTTGGTGGTTTAGTCGCGGCCGCAAGCGGCCGAGCCGGGCTTGGTCCCGGATGTTCGCCGCGCCGAGCCGAAAATCAGGGGCGGAAGTGCTTGCCGAGCGCCAAGCCCTGGCGCTGATAGTTCGAGCCGATGCCCTGGCCGTAAAGCTTTTCGGGCACGGCAAGCATGCGCTCGAACACCAGGCGGCCGACGATTTGGCCGTCCTCGATGATGAAGGGCACATCGTGCGAGCGGACCTCGAGCACGGCGCGGGCGCGCGAGTTGCCGTCGACGGCGAAGCCGAAGCCCGGATCGAAGAAGCCCGCGTAGTGGACGCGGAACTCGCCGACCAGGGAGTCGAAGGCGACCATCTCGGCCGCGTGATCGGGCGGCACGCTGACGGTTTCCTTCGACGCCAGGATATAGAAATCGTCGGGATCGAGGATGAGGGTGCGGCGCGCATTGGCGTGGACGCGCTCCCAAAACTCGTCGGCCGCGTAGCCGCCCACATTGGCGACATCGATAACGCCGGCATGGGTCTTGGCGCGAAAGCCGACGAGGCCGGTTTCGCCGTCGCCCGCCAAATCGACCGTGAGGGGCAAGGACCCCCGACCGAGGCTTTCCGGGTCGAGCGCGCGATCGACGATATCCGCCTCGCCGATCAAGCGTTCGAGCGCCGCGCGCGTCGCCACGGGCGCGCCCCGGCGCAGGCGGAGCTGGTTCAGACGCGAGCCCGCGCGCACCACGATCGAGAACGCGCACGGGCTGATTTCGGCATAAAGGGGCCCGTGATAGCCGCGCCGGATGCGCTCGAACTCGACGGCGTGATCGGTGATGACGCGAGTGAAGATATTAAGCCGGCCCGTCGAGCTCTTGGGATTGCACAGCCCCGAGATCTCGGCCTTGAGAGCGAGATGCTCCATCAAGGGCACTATATAGACGCAGCCCTTTTCGAGGATCGCGCCCTCGGACAGATCAATGCGCGTGGCGTCGAGTTCCTTGAGCTTCTGTCCGACCGTGGAGGCCTTGCCCGGCAGGAAGCTCGCGCGCACCCGGTAGGCGTGATCGCCGAGGCGGAGATCGAGGCTCGCGGGTTGAAACTGCCCGTCCTCGATCTCGATGGCCGCGCGGATATCGCCGATCTGCGCCAATTGGCGCAGCATCTGCGAGGGCAAGATGCCCGTGCCGATCGCGCCGGGCTTGGGCGGCGCATCGGCGGGAAACAGCGCGTTGACGGTCATGGATGTGGCAATACCCGAATCCGGTTGTACTGCGGGTAGATTACACCGGGCACGCGATATTGTCGCAAAATTTCAATGCGTTGCGCGCCAAATTCGCCGCCGCGATGCACACCGCTTCAGCCCCCGGCGCGCTCGCGCCAACACCCACCGATCCGTCCCCGGCTCGGCACGGCCCAAGTCCCGCGCGTGGCGGCGTAATCCGGGCTGTCCCCGCAATTCACAACCCTTGCGACCGCGCCTTGCGACCGCGCGCGCTGTGGATGGCGCGAGAAGCCTCGCCGCCTTGCACGACCGTCCTTCCTATGGTGACTTTGCGCGCTTATTCCGCCCCATCCCGCGAGGAAGCCTTGGCCCACACCCTGCTCGAAGGCTCGTTCGTCGCCCTGCTGACGCCGTTCAACCGGGACGAATCCGTCGATTTCGAGGGTTTTCGCACCTTGCTCGATTTCCAGCGCGCCCATGGCACATCCGCGGTGCTGTTCATGGGTTCGACGGGCGAGGCGTCCATGCTCGCGACCGAGGAGAAGATGGAGATCGTCTCGCGCACGGTGAAGATGCGCCGGGGCGCGATGCAGCTGTGGTACGGCGCGACCGGCAACAACACGGCGAACACCATCAAGCAGGTCAAGCACGCCTCCGCCGAGGGCGCGGACGGCATCGTCGTCACCATTCCGTCCTATGTCGTGCCCTCGGAGGACGAGGCCGTGCGCTTTTTCCTCGACGTCGCCGATGCTTCGAGCCTTCCGGTCGGCATCTACAACAACCCGACGCGCGTGAAGACCGATCTTTCGGCCGCCGCCATGATCCGCATCGCCGACCACCCGAACATCGCGCTGCTGAAGGAAGCGACCGCGCGTGGCGACCAGATCGGCCGGATCGCGCGGGCCAACAAGCATCTGTCGATCATGTGCTGCGACTCGCCCAATCTCGGCCTGTGCATGCAGGTGATGGCGCTCGGCGGGCACGGCACGGCCAATATGGGCGGCAATATCATCCCCGCCGAGATGGCGACGATATCGCGCAAGTGGCGCAGCTTCGCCGATGCCGAGAATTTCCGCGAAACCTATTTGCGCGTCCTGCCGCTGCTGCATTTCCACTACTCGGCGATCAATCCGGTCGCGGTCAAATCGCTCGCTCGGGCGCTCGGCCTGCCGGCGGGGCCGTTCCGCAAGCCCTTGCTGGGCCTGCCCGAGGAAAGACTCAAGGCCGGCATCGAAATCGTGCGCGAACTCGGCCTCGACAAGAAATACGGCTATTCGCTCGACGGCGACAAAGCCCGCGTGATCTCCCTGCCCGCCTCGGCCGCCGAATAGCGCGCAAATTCCTTGGGTTCGGCGCCGCGCGGGGCCATATTCAGCGCATCCGGCCCCATCCTCCGATCCGCGCCGCGGACGGAACCGGGGCTCCGCGCGGCACGGATATCGGCATGACGAACAGAACGATCCCCACGAACGCCGCCAAGCCGGAAGCCGCGACATCGCGCACGGCCCCGAAGACATCGGCGCAATTGGCGTTCGCGAAGATGCACGGCCTCGGCAATGATTTCGTCG